>NZ_CP134605.1:3390000-3690000 GCF_031844685.1 Streptomyces sp. ITFR-21 | reverse complement strand
CCGTCGGGCATCCGTACGCGGTCAACCCCGACCGCGCGCTGCGCAAGGAGGCGGTCGCCCGCGACTGGCCGGTCCTCACCTTCAACCGTCCGGTGCGGCTGAACCAGCGCATCCCGTCGCTGTCCATGCCGGCAGGACCGGCGCTGGCCGTCGCCGTCGGGGCCGCCGCCGCCACCGCCGGACTGGTCTGGCTGGCCGCGCGGCGCCGCCGGCCGGTGGCTGTGTCCTGATGTGCCGTGAAAACTAAAAAGGGTAGCCAGGGGTTCCGCTTCTCACCGGGCGGCAGTACAAAGGAAACAGCGGCCCGCGAGACCACGGACTTCCGGGAGGAAGACCGCAGTTCACAGCAGTAGGCCCCACGGACCGGCCACGGAAGTCGTGCACCCACGCGTAGCCGACCCGCCAACCGGGCCAGCCGCAT
Organism: Streptomyces sp. ITFR-21; assembly: GCF_031844685.1. Classification (NCBI taxonomy): domain Bacteria; kingdom Bacillati; phylum Actinomycetota; class Actinomycetes; order Kitasatosporales; family Streptomycetaceae; genus Actinacidiphila; species Actinacidiphila sp. ITFR-21. The sequence continues at coordinate 3,689,579 of NZ_CP134605.1, read as the reverse complement.
CAGGTCACGGGCGAAGGTCCGGCCTGCTGGGCAGAAATCGCGCACGCACTGGTAACCCGACGGACGTGGCAGCGGCGGCACCTGCCGGTGCCGCCGCAACCATGCCGGGGTCGTAGCCGGTGCGCCCGTCCGGTGACCGCGCCGCCCTCCGGTCAGGCCGCGCCCCTCTGGAGCGCCTCGCAGACGGCGACGCTCTCCCGAACCCCGAGTTCCAGCGCCCGGCCGCAGTGCGCGATCCACTCGGCCATTCCTTCGGGCGTCCCCGACGCATACCCGTCGAGGGCCTTCAGATAGTCGGCCCGGCCCAACTCCGCGTATCCGACTTCCGCCGGGCAGACGGACTTGGGGTCGAGTCCGCTGCCGACCAGCACGATCCGTTCCGCGGCGCGGGCGACGGGGCCGTTGAAAGAGCCGAAGGGACGCAGACACAGCAGTTCGCCGTGCACCACCGCACCGGCCACCAGCGCGGGCGCCGCCGTGCCGGTCCGCAGCAGCCCGGCCAGAGCGTCCAGCCGGGCCGCCACCTCGCCCGGTTCCGGCAGCGGGACCGCAGCGAGTCCGACCAGCGGCTCGGCCACGGTCTCCCCCGCCAGCCGCGGCCGGCCCACCGTGATCTCCTCGGCCACGCCGCCGGCTGCCACCAGATGCAACCGGGCCAGCGCCTGGACCGGTGACCGCCGCCAGACAGCGAGGAGCCGGCCCGCCTCCGCCGTCAGCCGAAGGGCCGCGCCGACGGTGTGGGCTTCGCCGCCAACGGAGAAGTCGCTGCGCCGGCGGACCTCCTCAAGCGACCAGTCGGCGCCGGCCAGCGCCGCCGAGGCGCGGGCGCCGCGCAGGGCCGCCTCGGACGCCACTTCGTCGGACCGGCGGCGCATCACCCGGTGTCCGTAGACCTGGTCCACGGCCTGCCGTACCGATTCCACCGCATCGGGTACGCCGGGCAGAGCGCCCAGTACGGCCAGCGGGTCGCCCGCCTCGGGAGCAGCGGCTGAAGCTGTGTTCGTAGCCATGCTCCCGACCCTACGCACCGCCGAAGCAGTGACACGACCACGATCGAGTGGCCTTCCCCACTCCACATCGCCCCCGGCCAGGGCCGCGCCGCTACGCTTACCGAACCTGAAGATCGCTTTCGTTGGAAAGGGCGGCAGCGGCAAGACCACGCTGTCGTCCCTGTTCATCCGCCATCTCGCCGCCCCCGGGGTCCCGGTCGTCGCGATCGACGCGGACATCAACCAGCACCTCGGGCCCGCGCTGGGCCTCGACGAGGACGAGGCCGCCGCGCTTCCCGCGCTCGGCGCCCACCTGACGGAGATCAAGGAGTACCTGCGCGGCGCCAATCCGCGGATCACCTCCGCCGACGCCATGATCGAGACCACCCCGCCCGGCCGCGGCTCCCGGCTGCTGCGGCTGATGGAGGACAATCCGCTCTACGCGGCATGCGCCCACCGGACCGCGCTCGACGGTGGGTGGGGCGGCGGGGACGACGGCGGCCGAGCGGACACCGCCGAGGTACGGCTGATGGTCATCGGCCCGTTCAACGAGTCCGACCTGGGAGTCGCCTGTTACCACTCCAAGGTCGGTGCGGTGGAACTGTGCCTGAACCACCTGGTGGACGGGCGCGGGGAGTACCTGGTCGTCGACATGACCGCGGGCAGCGACTCCTTCGCCTCGGGGATGTTCACCCGCTTCGACCTGACGTTCCTGGTCGCCGAGCCGACCAGGAAGGGCGTCGCCGTCTACCGCCAGTACAAGGAGTACGCCCGGGACTTCGGCGTCAGTCTCGCGGTGATCGGCAACAAAGTGCAGGGCGAGGACGACCTGGCCTTCCTGCGGGCCGAGGTGGGCGACGACCTGTTGGTCAGCGTCGGGCACTCGAACTGGGTGCGGGCCGTGGAGAAGGGCCGTCCGCCGCACTTCGACTGACTGGAAGAGTCCAACCGGAAAGCGCTGCGCACCATGCACGCACGCGCGGACGAGGCATATGAGACCAGGGACTGGGACCGTTACACGCGCCAGATGGTGCACTTCCACCAGCGGAACGCCGAAAGCTGGGGCAACGCGAAGACCGGCGCCGACCTGGCGGACCAGATCGACCCCGGCTTCGTCCTGAGCGAGTCCCTGCCGGAGGTCACAGCAAGCGCCTGATCCCTGGCGTTCCTGACCTCTACCCGCCCGGGTGGCACGCCTGTCGCACGGCCCGGCCGTTCCTCCCGCCCACCCGGCGACACCTGTTCGACGTCGACGTCCAGGGTCCGCGGGCGCCGCCACCGGCGCCCGCGAGGCCCCGCGTGTCCGCCGAGAGGTCACCTCTGCGGATGCCGCCGGAGCAAGGTGACGCGGCGCCGAGCGCCGAAGGCAGTGACCACGTGCACCGCGCGACGCCCCGGCCCGCCCAAGCGCCCGACACCCGCGCGGTCCGCCCCGGCCGACCACGGCGACCCGCCCCGTGCCCCAGCCCCAGCCCCAGCCCCAGCCCCAGCCCCAGCGGCCCCAGGCCCCCACGCCCCCACGCCCCCACGCTGACCTCCGCGCATATCCGCGGAGCGTCGGCGACCTGGCCGGTGGGAGCCAAGCCGGCCACCACGGCCGCCATGACCGGGCGCGCACCCGTGAACCGGCGCCCGAGGACGAGATGCGCATCCGGGCCCCGCTGAGCGGTGCTGGTGGGGTGCGGACCGCCGTGGCGGACACCGCCGAGCCCGTGCGCCTTCCGTCACGCACCGTCGCACGGACAGCTAAGTCGATCGCCCAAAAATTCACTCGATAGCGGTAAAACACTCCCAATTTAACCTCTGGACTTCACTCTCCGCATCCATTCCATTACTCTCCATTTACTGGCACTTGGGCGTAGCGATGACTTCATGTCGCGCTGGCTCCTCCCGCCGCCCAGCGAAGGAGACGGGAAATGAGACTCCGCACCCTCCACCGACCCACTTCCCACCGATCCGACCTGTCCGCCTCGATCACGGTCTTCCTGATCGCCGTCCCCCTGTCGCTCGGACTCGCGCTGGCAACCGGCGCGCCCCCGCAGTCCGGCTTGGTCGCCGCAGCCGTCGGCGGCATCGTGGCCGGGCTTCTCGGCGGCGCACCGCTCCAGGTCAGCGGCGCGGCGACCGGCCTGGTCGTAGTGACCGCCGGCCTGATCCAGCACTACGGCTGGCCCGCCACCTGCGCGATCACCGTGCTGGCGGGTCTGGCGCAGCTCCTGCTCGGCGTACTGCGGGTGGCCAGGGCCGCGCTGGCGGTGAGCCCCGCCATCGTGCACGGCGTGCTCGCCGGGATCGGTACGGTCATCGCCGTCGGCCAGCTGCATGTGGTGCTCGGCGGCAGTCCGCAGAGTTCCGCGGTCGCCAACATCGCCGCCCTGCCCGACCAGCTGACGGACAGCCACCCGACAGCGCCGGTCGTCGGCGCCCTGACCGTGGCCGTACTCCTCGGCTGGCCACGGCTGCGGGGCAGAGCCAGAGTGCTGCGGGCGGTCCCGGCGCCGCTGGCGGCCGTCGCGCTGGCCACCGCGGTGGCGACCGGACTGTCGATGCCGCGGGTCGAGCTGCCGCGCTGGGACGCACCGGTCCTGCCCGCGCTGCCGGAAGGCCCGGTGCTCGGGGTGATCGCGGCGGTGGTCACCGTCACCTTTGTGGCGAGCATGGAGTCGCTGCTGTCGGCGGTGGCCGTGGACGCCCTCCAGGGCCGCCGCCCGGGACCCCACGCCCCGCCGGCCCGGCTGGACCGGGAGCTGCTCGGGCAGGGCGCCTCCAACATGGTCTCCGGAATGCTCGGCGGCATGCCCATCGCGGGCGGCGCGATGCGCGGTTCGGCCAATGTCGAGGCCGGCGCCCGCACCCGGCGGGCCACGGTGCTGCACGGCGTGTGGGTGCTGCTCTGCGCGGGCGCGGCCGCCTCGGCGCTGGAGGCGATCCCACTGGCGGCACTGGCCGCACTGGTGATGCTGGTCGGGGTGCGGATGGTGAGCTTCGCGCACATCCGGCACGTCCAGCGGCACCGCGAGTTGCCGGTGTACGCGGCCACGCTGGCCTCGGTGGTGGTCTTCGGGGTGCTGCAAGGCGTCGTGGCGGGTGGCGCGGTCGCCGTCTTCCTGGCCATGCGCGGGCTCACCCGTACCCGGGTGGCCGTCAGCGAGGAGGCCGGCTGCCACCGGGTGCGGGTGAGCGGGCAGCTGACGTTCCTGGCGGTGCCGCGGCTGACCCGGGCCTTCGCCCAGCTTCCGCAGGACGCCGACGTGGTCGTGGAGCTCGACGGCTCCTTCATGGACCACGCCGCCTATGAGGCCCTGCGCGCCTGGTGCGAGCGGCACCGTTCGCTGGGCGGCCGGGCGGTGCTGGGCGACGGCGCCGGGCGGGCCGTCAGTGAACCGGTCGGCGCGCACGCCTGCCGCCCCTGGACGCCGTGGCGCAACCACCACTGCACCCGCCCGGCCGCGGTACCGGCGACCAGCGGGGGTCAACTGCTCGGCGGGGTCAGCGCGTTCCAGCGCAACACGGCTCCACTGGTCCGCGAGGAGCTGGCGCGGCTGGCCCGGGAGGGCCAGAGTCCCGGTCAGCTCTTCCTGACCTGCGCCGACTCGCGGCTGGTCACGAGCATGATCACGTCCAGCGGTCCCGGAGACCTCTTCACGGTCCGCAATGTCGGCAACCTGATGCCGCCGCCCGGCTCTGACGGCTCCTGCGACTCGGTGGCCGCGGCGGTGGAGTACGCGGTGGAGGTGCTCCAGGTCTCCAGCATCACGGTGTGCGGCCACTCGGGCTGTGGTGCCATGCAGGCACTGCTCGGTTGCGACCACGAGCCGGGCGCGCAGACCCCGCTGGCCAGGTGGCTGCGGCACGGCCGGCCGAGCCTGGCCCGGCTGCGCAGCGAAGAGGTGGCGGTCGCCGACCGCCCGATCACCGACGACCTGGAGCGGCTGGCCCTGGTCAACGTGATGGCACAGCTGGACCATCTGACGGCCCATCCGTGTGTGGCCCGCCGGGTTCGCGACGGCACCCTGCAGCTGCATGGAATGTACTTCCACGTGGCCGAGGCGCAGGCGTACATCGTCGAGCGCGGGACGGGGGTGTTCTCGGCGGTAGGTCCCGATGCGGCCCCGACGGCATCGGCGACCCTGACCACGGCGACCACGGCGACCACGGCGACGAGCCCGGCCGCCCCGGCCCCGGCCCCCGTCGGCCCCGTGCTGACCGGCTCCGGCACCGGCACCGGCGGTGGTCAGGAGGGATGCGAATGAGTCAACGCAAAGGTCTAAACCATTACCGGAGGAGCTCTTGTCAGGGTGCCTCAGGACTGGTGAGGTAGTGCCGGGACATCTGGGAGACCCTGACAAGGAGCTGGCGTGAGCAGCAACGAGAGCCTGGCCAACCTGCTGAAGGAGGAGCGGCGATTCGCTCCCCCGGCCGAACTGGCGGCGGCGGCCAATGTCACGGCGGCGGCGTACGAACAGGCCAAGGCCGACCGGCTGGGCTTCTGGGCCGAACAGGCCCGGCGGCTGACCTGGGCGACGGAACCCACCCAGACGCTGGACTGGTCGAACCCGCCGTTCGCCAAGTGGTTCGCCGACGGGAAGCTGAACGTCGCCTACAACTGCGTGGACCGGCACGTCGAGGCCGGGAACGGCGACCGGGTCGCCGTCCACTTCGAGGGCGAGCCGGGCGACACCCGCGCCATCACGTACGCGGAACTGAAGGACGAGGTGTCGCGCGCCGCCAACGCGCTGGCCGAGTTGGGCGTCGGCAAGGGCGACCGGGTCGCGGTCTACCTCCCGATGATCCCCGAAGCGGTCATCGCGATGCTGGCCTGTGCCCGGATCGGGGCCGCGCACTCGGTGGTGTTCGGCGGCTTCTCCGCCGACGCGGTGGTCTCCCGGATCGACGACGCCGACGCCAAGCTCGTCATCACCGCCGACGGCGGCTACCGGCGGGGCAAGCCGTCCGCGCTCAAGCCGGCCATCGACGAGGCGGTGTCCCGCACCTCGCAGGTCGAGCACGTCCTGGTGGTCCGCCGTACCGGCCAGGACGTGGAGTGGACCGAGGGCCGGGACATCTGGTGGCACGAGATCACCGGGCGGCAGTCCACCGAGCACGTCCCGGAGGCGTTCGAGGCCGAGCAGCCGCTGTTCATCCTCTACACCTCGGGCACCACCGGTAAGCCCAAGGGCATCCTGCACACCTCCGGCGGCTATCTGACCCAGGCCAGCTACACCCACCACGCCGTCTTCGACCTCAAGCCGGAGACCGACGTCTACTGGTGCACCGCCGACATCGGCTGGGTCACCGGCCACTCGTACATCGTCTACGGCCCGCTCTCCAACGGCGCCACCCAGGTGATCTACGAGGGCACCCCGGACACACCGCACCGGGGCCGGTTCTGGGAGATCGTGCAGAAGTACGGGGTCACGATCCTCTACACCGCGCCCACCGCGATCCGGACCTTCATGAAGTGGGGGGACGACATCCCGGCCGCGTTCGACCTGAGCAGCCTGCGGGTGCTGGGCAGTGTCGGCGAACCGATCAACCCCGAGGCGTGGATCTGGTACCGGCAGCACATCGGCGCCGGGAAGACCCCGGTGGTCGACACCTGGTGGCAGACCGAGACCGGCGCCATCATGATCTCCCCGCTGCCGGGTGTCACCCAGGCCAAGCCGGGTTCCGCGCAGACCCCGCTGCCCGGCATCTCCGCGACCGTGGTGGACGACGAGGCCAACGAGGTGCCCGACGGCTCCGGCGGCTACCTGGTGCTGACCGAGCCGTGGCCGTCGATGCTCCGCACTGTCTGGGGCGACGACCAGCGCTACATCGACACCTACTGGTCGCGCTTCCCCGGCCGCTACTTCGCCGGTGACGGCGCCAAGAAGGACGACGACGGCGACATCTGGCTGCTGGGCCGGGTGGACGACGTGATGCTGATCTCCGGCCACAACATCTCCACCACCGAGGTGGAGTCGGCGCTGGTCTCGCACCCGAAGGTGGCCGAGTCCGCGGTGGTCGGCGCCACCGACGAGACCACCGGGCAGGCCATCGTCGCCTTCGTCATCCTGCGCGGCAGCGCCGAGGACAGCGCGGGGCTGGTGTCCGAGCTGCGCGAGCACGTCGGCAAGGCGCTCGGCCCGATCGCCAAGCCCAAGCGGATCCTGACCGTCTCCGAGCTGCCCAAGACCCGGTCCGGCAAGATCATGCGCCGTCTGCTGCGCGACGTCGCGGAGAACCGGGCGCTGGGCGACGTCACCACCCTCACGGACTCCTCCGTGATGGACCTGATCCAGAGCAGGCTGCCGTCGGCGTCCACCGAGGACTGACACGCCCGGCGGCAAACGCAAGGGGCGCCCGGTGCGTGCGGCGCAGGCACACGGCACACGCGGCCGGGCGCCCCTTCACACGTTCGGGTTAGGCTGGCCGCACGTCGTGGACGGATCGCGACAAAACTGAAGACGAGGCTGAAAGAGGCGCGCCGGGAAGTCTGGTCGGCACACGGTACCGCTGTGTCCGCAACCGCCCCGGACCGCCCAGGAGGTCGTCCCCGTGCCCGACCCGCCCGGCCCCGCACCCGACCGACCCGCACCCGACCGACCCGCACCGGCTCCCGGACGCCGCCGCGCGACCCGGCTCGGCCGGATCTCCCTCCCCGAGCGCTACGCCATCGCCGACGCGCTGCGCGCCGAGACCGTCGGCGGCCTCCTGCTGCTGGTCGCCGCCGTCGCCGCCGTCGTCTGGGCCAACACCGGCCGGAACGGCTACGCGGCGGTCAGCGGCTTCCACCTCGGCCCCGCCGCCGTCGGCCTGCGCCTGTCGGTCGCGCACTGGGCCGCCGACGGCCTGCTCGCGGTCTTCTTCTTCGTGGCCGGCGTCGAACTCAAACGTGAGCTGGTCGCCGGTGAGCTGCGCCGGCCGGCCGCCGCCGCCCTCCCGGTCATCGCGGCGCTCTGCGGCATGGCGATGCCGGCGCTCGTCTACACGGTGGTCAGCGCCGCGGGCGGCGGCTCCCTCACCGGCTGGGCGGTCCCGACCGCCACCGACATCGCGTTCGCCCTCGCCGTACTCGCCGTCGTCGGCGCCGCGCTGCCCCCCGCCGTACGGGCCTTCCTGCTCACTCTCGCGGTCGTCGACGATTTCGTCGCGATCCTGGTCATCGCCGTCTTCCTCACCTCCCGGATCCACTACGCGCCCCTGCTCGGGGCCACCGCCGGGCTGGTGGTCTTCCGGGTGCTGCTGCGCAGGGAGGTGCGCGGCTGGTACGTGTACGTGCCGCTGGCGCTGGTCATCTGGGCGCTGATGCTCAACAGCGGCGTGCACGCCACCATCGCGGGTGTCGCCATGGGCCTGATGGTGCGTTGCACCACCCGGGACGGCGAGCGGTACTCCCCCGGCGAGCGCGTCGAGCATCTGGTACGACCGGTGTCCGCGGGAGTGGCGGTCCCGCTGTTCGCGCTGTTCTCCGCCGGGGTGCCGGTGTCCGCGAAGGCGCTGTCCGACGTCTTCCAGCGGCCGGAGACACTGGGCGTGCTCCTCGGGCTGGTACTCGGCAAGTCGCTGGGCGTCTTCGGCGGCACCGTGCTGGCGGGCCGCCTCACCCGGGGCCGGGGCGGCGCCGGCCTGCGCCCGCCCGATGTCGCCGCGGTGGCGGCGCTGGCCGGCATCGGCTTCACCGTCTCCCTGCTGATCGGCGAACTCGCCTTCAAGGGCGATCCGCGGCTCACCGAGGAGACCAAGGCCGCGGTGCTGCTGGGCTCGCTGATCTCCGGGCTGCTGGCCGCGGCTCTGCTCAGGTCGCGCAACAACTGGTACCGCGGGCTCGCCCGACAGTCCGGGGACGGCGGCGGGGAGGAGGACCCGTAGGGCATGATCGGGGGACGGACCGTATCGACGACGGAGGACGCGATGAGCCCAGCCCCAGAGCACAGCGGCGACGGGCGCAGCATCGGGCAGCTGTTCGCCGCCGCCACGGCGGAGATGTCCGCCCTGGTGCATGACGAGATCGCCCTGGCCAAGGCCGAGTTGCGGCAGGACGTCAAGCGCGCCACGGTCGGCAGCCTCACGCTCGTGGTATCCCTCGCGCTGGCGATTTTCGCCGTTCCCATGGGCTGCATGGCCCTGGCGTATGTACTGCACCGGACCGGTCTGCCGCTCGACGCGACGTTCGGCATCGTGTGCGGTGCCTTCCTCGTACTGGCCCTGCTGCTGCTGGTACTGGCCCGCGGCCGGTTCAAGAAGGTGACCAAGCCGGAGCGTTCCATCGCCTCCGCCAAGGAGACCGCGGCCGTGTTGCAGAAGGCCAAGCCGCACCAGCGCCGGCTGGAGCCCGCCGAGGCCGAGGCGATCGAGGCCGGGATGTGACACGCTCTGGGGCATGAATGCCGCCACCCGGCCGTCCGAGTCGCACAACCCCGCCTATTCGAACACGCCGTTTCCGCGCATCGAAGGGCCGTGGACACACCGGGACGTGGCCGCCAACGGCGCCCGCTTCCACATCGCCGAGATGGGCGACGGACCGCTGGTGCTGCTGCTGCACGGCTTCCCGCAGTTCTGGTGGACGTGGCGGCACCAGTTGGCGGCGCTCGCCGACGCCGGTTTCCGCGCGGTGGCGATGGACCTGCGCGGCGTCGGCGGCAGCGACCGCACGCCCCGCGGCTACGACGCCGGCAACCTCGCGCTCGACGTCACCGGCGTGATCCGCTCGCTGGGCGAGCCGGACGCGGCACTCGTGGGGCATGACCTGGGCGGTTATCTGGCCTGGACGGCGGCGGCGATGCGGCCCAAGCTCGTGCGGCGGCTCGCGGTCTGCTCGATGCCGCACCCGCGCCGCTGGCGGGCCGCGATGCTCACCGACCTGCGGCAGAGCCGGTCGGGGGCGTACGTCTGGGGCTTCCAGCGGCCGTGGCTGCCGGAGCGTCAGCTGATCGCGGACGACGCGGCGCTGGTCGGCAAGCTGATGCGGGAGTGGTCGGGGCCGCAGCCGCCGGACCGGCGCGCGGTGGAGCTGTACCAGCGGGCGATGCAGATCCCGTCGACGGCGCACTGCGCGGTCGAGCCGTACCGCTGGATGGTGCGGTCGATGGCCCGGCCGGACGGTATCCAGTTCAACCGGCGGATGAAGCGCCCGGTACGGGTGCCGACGCTGCAGATGCACGGCTCGCTCGACCCGGCGATCGGGACCCGGAACGTGGCCGGCAGCGGGGAGTACGTGGAGGCGCCCTACCGCTGGCGGCTCTTCGACGGGCTGGGGCACTTTCCGCACGAGGAGGACCCGGCGGCGTTCTCGGCCGAGCTGATCAACTGGCTGCAGGACCCGGAACCGGACCGCTGAGGTTTTGCCGCCAGGTGTGGCATGCCCTCGGCGGAACGGGGAAGACGAGCCTCTTACCTCGCCGGTACGACTGTCAGATGATCGGTCAAAATGCCGGACGCATAGGCCAATCGGACGGGCAAACGGCGATTACCGACCAAGAGGCGCGGGCACGTAGCTTCGTATGGGTTGGACGCACGACTACCGTGACGTATCACGCAATCGCCGCAGCAGCACTTTCACCGCCGTCGAGAACGCGGCCCCCATGGCGGTACTCCCGTCGGGGCAGAGCCGACTCGGCATCCCCCGCATCCTCGGCCGCAGAGCCCGCTGGGTCGGCGCCAGGCTGCGGCATCCCCGCGACTGAACGGCCCCCGCGTCCCTCGGGGCCGACGCCGCGGCCCGCGCCGCTGAGAGCTCGCGCCACCCCGCGGTCGGCGCCGGCCGCAACGGCGCCGGCCCCTCACAGCGCGCAGCCCTCGCTGTCCACCCGCTGGTCCGCGCCACGGCCCGCGCTCGCGTCCGGGGCCACCTCGTCGGCGGTCAGCGCGTAGCCGGTGTTGGCGTCGTCCAGCGACTTGGCGAAGACGACGCCCGCGACCTTGCCGTCGGGGGTGAGCAGCGGGCCGCCGGAGTTGCCCTGGCGGACGGTGGCGTACAGCGAGTACACGTCGCGGTGCACGGTGCCGCGGTGGTAGATGTCCGGGCCGCTGGCCTCGATCCGCCCGCGGACGCGGGCCGCGCGGACGTCGAAGCCGCCGTTCTCCGGGAAGCCGGCCACGATCGCGTCGTCCTTGGAACGCGCGTCGCTGGTGGCGAAGGAGAGCGAGGGCGCGTCCAGGCCCGGCACGTCCAGCACCGCGACGTCGCGCTGCCAGTCGTAGAGCACCACCCGGGCGTCGTGCAGCCTGCCCTCGCCGCCGACCTGCACGGTGGGCTCGCGCACGCCGCCGACGACGTGCGCGTTGGTCATCACCCGGTCCTTGGCGAACACGAAGCCCGAGCCCTCCAGCACCTTGCCGCAGCCGGGCGCGGTGCCGACCACCTTCACGATGCTGCGCCAGGCCTCGGTGACGACCGCGCTGCGCACCAGCGCCGGGTCGGGCGCGGGCACCGAGGTGATCGGCTCCGAGCCGAAGGTGCCGAACACCTGCGGCAGTCCGTTCTGCGCCAGAGTCGTGCTGAAGTCGTCGAACCAGGTGTCGGCCTGGGCCGGCACCACCTGGGACACCCCGAGCAGGACCTTGGAGGAACGCACCTCGCGGCCTATGGTCGGCAGCGTCGTGGTCGCCAGCGCGCTGCCGATCAGCCAGGCCACCACCAGCATGGCCGCCACGTTGACCAGCGCACCCCCGCTCGCGTCCAGGGCCCGGGCCGGGGACCAGGTGATCCGGCCGCGCACCTTGTTGCCCAGGTGGGTGGTCAGCGCCTGCCCGACAGACGCGCACACGATCACGATGACCACGGCGGTGATTACCGCCACCGAGCCCGGCGTGGCGCTGTCGGTGGCGCTGTCCCAGATCACCGGCAGCAGGTAGATCGCGGCGAGGCCGCCGCCGAGGAAGCCCGTCACCGACATGACGCCGACGACGAACCCCTGCCGGTAGCCGACCACGGCGAACCACACGGCGGCGAGGATGAGCAGGATGTCCAGCACGTTCACGAAGAACACGGTCTCACGCGGAACTGTCCGCGCGGCACCGTACGGCCCAGGTGAACGTCGGCATACGGCCCCGGCGGGCCCGCGCGCGGACCGCGGGGACCGCCCGCGCCCGGCGGGAAACCGGCGCGGTGCGGGCGAGCCGCGGCCCGGACGGCCCGCGGGAGGCGGTACGGCGCGGGCCGCTGTCGTACGGGCGGGGTGGTCGCACCGGTGTGCGGTCCTACGGCGCAGGTGGCCGCAGGCATACGGGTGCCGCGGTCATACGGCTCGGGTGGCCGCGGTTCCACGGGCCCGGGTGTCCGCCGGGCGAACCGCCCGGCCCGGCGAAGAACAGCTCAGCCCAGCGGGACCGTGCGGTCGTGGTCCCAGGGACGCTCCCAGCCCGCGTAGTGCAGGATCTTGTCGATCAGGCCCGCGGTGAAGCCCCAGACCAGGGCGCCCGCGACCAGGAAAGCCGCCCCGCGGAAGCCGCTGGGGTGGACGAGCGTCGCCCGGTTGGCCGGGTCGGTGAGCTCGCTCACGGGCACGCGGAAGACCCGGGCGGTCTCGGCCGGATCCACCACGGCGACCGGGCTGGGCTCGCGCCACCAGCCCAGCACCGGGGTGACCACGAAGCCGCTGACCGGGATGTAGAGCCGCGGCAGCACCCCGAAGACCTGCACTCCGGCCGGATCCAGGCCGGTCTCCTCCCGGGCCTCGCGCAGCGCGGCCCGCAGCGGCCCCTCGCCCTCCGGGTCGCCGTCCTCCGGGTCCAGGGCGCCGCCGGGGAAGGAGGGCTGTCCGGCGTGCGACCGCAGGGCCGCCGAGCGCTCGATGAGCAGCAGGTCGGGGCCGCGCTCCCCCTCGCCGAACAGGATCAGTACCGCCGACTGCCGGCCGCCCTCGGGAGGCGGCAGGAAGCGGCTGAGCTGCTCGGGGTACACCTCGTCCACCACGTCCGCCACCGGGCGCAGCCAGGACGGCACCCCGGCGGCGCTGACCTGGACGCCCCAAGCGCCCGCGTCCCGCGCCTGGGTCATGAGGCGGCCAGCGGCGGCGCGGGCTGCCCCGGGTAGTCCGGGGGCGGGTTGAGCCGCTGTCCCGGGAAGCCGCCCTTCTCGTACTTGAGCAGCTTCCTCGCCTTCTCCGGGTCCATCTCGCCCTCACCGACCGACGGGCACAGGTGGGCGATCGGGCAGACCCCGCAGGCGGGCTTGCGGGCGTGGCACATCCGGCGGCCGTGGAAGATCACCCGGTGCGACAGCATCGTCCAGTCGGACTTGGGGAAGAGCCGGGCCACGTCGCGCTCGACCTTCTCCGGGTCCTCCGAGGTGGTCCAGCCGAAGCGGCGGGAAAGGCGGCCGAAGTGGGTGTCCACGGTCAGGCCCGGTACGCCGAAGGCGTTGCCCAGGACCACGTTGGCGGTCTTGCGGCCGACCCCGGGCAGCTTGACCAGGTCCGCCAGCCGGCCCGGCACCTCACCGCCGAACTCGTCCCGCAGCGCCGCGGAGAGGCCGATCGCGGACTTTGCCTTGGCCCGGAAGAAGCCGGTCGGGCGCAGGATCTGCTCCAGCTCGGCCGGGTCGGCGGCGGCCATGTCCTCGGGCGCCGGGTACTTCGCGAACAGCGCGGGCGTCGTCTGGTTGACCCGCAGGTCGGTGGTCTGCGCGGACAGCACGGTGGCGATCAGCAGCTGGAAGGGGCTCTCGAAGTCCAGCTCGGGATGGGCGTACGGATACACCTCGGCGAGTTCGCGGTTGATCCGCCGGGCCCGCCGGACCAGGGCAGCCGGCGGAGGCTGTTCGCTCACAGCTGAATCCGACGGGGCGGCCACCCGTTCGGCCGTCCTGGCCGTCCGTTTCTTCTGCACGCTCGGCGTATCTGACACCCGGCCAGCCTAAGCCTCGCCGCTGACATCCGCCCTCGAACCCGGTCCGGGGGCCGAATCCGGACCCCCGATCGGACCCCCGGGGAACCCCCGCGCGCTCTGATAAGACATCCTTGTGATTGATCGCACTGTTTGAGACGTCATGCATCATGGGGAAGACCCGTCGATGTCGACAAGGAGAGAGCTCGTGGACGACGTTCTGCGCCGTGCCCCGCTTTTCGCGGCGCTCGACGACGAGCAGGCCGCTGAACTGCGTGGCTCCATGTCGGAGGTCACGCTCGCACGTGGCGACTCACTGTTCCACGAGGGTGACCCCGGGGACCGGCTGTACGTCGTCACCGAAGGCAAGGTGAAGCTGCACCGCACCTCGCCCGACGGCCGGGAGAACATGCTGGCCGTCGTCGGGCCCGGTGAGCTGATCGGGGAGCTGTCGCTCTTCGACCCCGGGCCGCGGACCGCCACCGCCACCGCGCTCACCGAGGTCAAGCTGCTCGGCCTCGGCCACGGCGACCTCCAGCCCTGGCTGAACGTCCGGCCGGAGGTCTCCACCGCCCTGCTCCGGGCGGTCGCGCGCCGGCTGCGCCGCACCAACGACGTCATGTCCGACCTGGTCTTCTCCGACGTGCCCGGCCGAGTGGCCAAGGCGCTTCTCGACCTGTCCCGCCGGTTCGGCGTCCAGTCCGAGGAGGGCATCCACGTCGTCCACGACCTGACCCAGGAAGAGCTGGCCCAGCTCGTCGGCGCGTCCCGCGAGACCGTCAACAAGGCGCTCGCCGACTTCGCCGGCCGCGGCTGGCTCCGCCTGGAGGCGCGGGCGGTGATCCTGCTCGACGTGGAGCGGCTCGCCAAGCGCAGCCGCTAGGCGCCGGCTCCCGGGCCCACCGGGGCCCGTGCCCGCCCGGACTGCCGGGTTGCCGACCGCCACCGGGCCCGCGCCGGGGCCGACGGCCCGCTGTCGCCGATCCCGCCCGGCGTCGGCACGGCGTGCTTCCGCCGCCCTCAGGGGCCGCGCGGACGGGCCCGGCGGGCGCGCGGACGCCGGGCGCTACCGGCCCACCTGACGCGGCTCCGGCCGGCCGGGGCCGGCCCCCCTTGGTCCGCGGGTCTCTGCTCGCCGCAGGGCCCTCCCGTGGGCGGGTGCGCGCCCAACGGAGGCAGTGGGCGTCGGGGGCACGGCGGGGTGCGGGCGCGGCCCGGGGTGGTCTCGGGTGGGCCCCCGGGCCGGTGCGATCACCGGAGGAGTCGGGCGATCTCGACGGCGACGGCCGCCGCCGCGGGCGCGGTCGGGTCGATCAGCGGGAAGTGCCCGGTGGACGGCAGCCAGCAGACCGCCGACTCCTCGCCCGCCGCGGCTGCCGCGCGGGCGAAAGCCCTGGTCACCTCCGGTGGGACCACGTTGTCAGTGGTGCCGTGCACGATGGTGGTGGCGATTCCGGTGGGGAGCAGCGCGGCGGGGTCGGTGTGGGGGAGGCGGTCGGTGAGGTGGTCGGGGCCGCCGAGCAGATCGACGACCGCGCCGGAGCAGACGCGCAGCCGGATCGCCGTGGTGAAGTCGGCGATCGGCGCGAGGGCCACGACGCCGCGGAACGGGGGAGGTGCGGAGCGGTGCCAAGGCGAGTCAGCGGGCAGCACATGGCGTGCGGCGCCCCACAGCGCGAGCTGCCCGCCCGCGCTGTGCCCGGTGAGCACGGCGCGCCCGGGGTCCACGGTGCGGGCGCCCAGCGTCCGCACGGCCAGCTCGGGCAGCGCGTCGAGGGCGGCGGCCACGTCGTCGAAGGTCTCCGGCCAGCGCCCGCCGGGTCCGGGTCCGGGCGCACCGGGGCCCTGGAGCGGCTGCCGCGGGGCGTTCGGCGCGTGGCCGCGGCGGTACTCCACCGAGGCCACCGCGTAGCCCTGGGCGGCCAGGTGGGCGGCGAGCGGGGAGGCGTGGACCCGGTCGTAGGCGGCCCGCCAAGCGCCTCCGTGCAGCAGCGCGACCAGGGGTGCGGGCCGGTCGGCCGCCGTGCGGGGCCGGTAGAAGTCGATCACCTGGTCGCGGTGGCCGCCGTACGCCTCGGTGGCGTCCGGCGGCACCGGCGGCTGCCCGAAGGCCGACGCCTCCTCGGCGGCCGTCCGGTCCTCGCAGTCCACAGCGTCGGTGACGGGCGTATGGGAGTCGGCGGCGGTCATCGGTCAGTCGGTCCCTTCCAATACGGCGGCCGGCGCTCACGCGCCCCATGGCACGCCGACACGACGAACGTGGAGCGAGGCCGGGCCGGCCTCGCCCACGGCGCCGCTGACGGCCGCACACGAGTCGGCTGCGGTCGTCAGTCGGCCGGTTCGCTCCACCGCGGGTCAGCCGGTTCCCTCCAGCACGGCGGCCAACTCCCGCGCGGCGCGCAGCGCGTCCGTGTAGCGGGTGTAGAGCGGGGTGAAGCCGAAGCGCAGCACGTCGGGCCGACGGTAGTCGCCGACCACGCCGCGGGCGGTCAGCTCGCGCATGACGTCACCCGCGCCCGCGCAGCGCAGCGAGACCTGGCTGCCGCGCTCGGCGTGCGCCCGGGGGGTGATGGACTCGACCCGCCCGGCGGGCGCCAGCGCGGCGACGCACTCCAGGAAGAAGTCGGTCAGGCCGAGGCTCTTGTCCCGTACGTCGGGCACGGCCACGTCGTCCCACACGTCGAGCGCCGCGTCCAGCGCGAGCAGTGACAGGATCTCCGGGGTGCCGACCCGGCCGCGCGGGGCGCCGTCCGCCGGTTCGTAGCCGGGCGCCATGCCGAAGGGGTCGGCGTGCGAGTTCCAGCCGGGCAGCGGCGAGTCGAAGCGCGGTTGCAGATCCCGGCGCACGTACAGGTAGGCGGGCGCACCGGGGCCGCCGTTGAGGTACTTGTAGGTGCAGCCGACCGCGAAATCCACCCCGTCCGCGTCGAGGGCGACGGGCAGGGCGCCCGCGCTGTGGCACAGGTCCCAGGCAGCCAGTGCGCCGGCCCGGTGCAGCGCCGCGGTGATTCCCCGCAGGTCGTGCAGCCGCCCGGTGCGGAAGTCGACGTGGTTGACCAGGGCCACTGCCGTACGGGGGCCGGCCTCGGCGGCGAGCTCCGCGGCGGGCAGCGCTCGTACGGTATGGCCGGTCAGCCGGGCGGCGGACCGGGCGATGTAGCCGTCGGTGGGGAAGGTCGCGGCGTCCACCAGGATCTCGTCCCGGCCCCGGGGCGCCATCCGCACGGCGGCCACCAGCGCCTTGAAGACGTTGACGCTGGTGGAGTCGCCGACCACGACCTGGCCGGGCGCGGCGCCGACCAGCGGGGCGATCCGGTCGCCGACCCGCTCCGGCGCCGTCCACCAGCCGCTCTCCTCCCAGGAGCGGATGCGCAGCTCGCCCCATTCCCGGGTGATCACCTCGGTCAGCCTCGGCAGCACCCCGGTGGACAGGGCGCCGAGCGAGTTGCCGTCGAGGTAGACCTGCTCCGGGCGGTCGCCGCCACCGCTCTCGTCCGTACCGCTGTGCAGCACGAAGCGCCGCCGGACGGCGGCGAGTCGGTCGGCGGCGTCCAGCTCGGCGGCCCGCACGGCCAGAGCGGCCTCGTCTGGAAGCACGCCGCCGGTCCGGTGGCTGCCACCGGGCCGGCGGGCGCCGAGCCCGTACCCGCCCGGTCCGCCGGCATCTGCGCCGCCGGCACCAGGCCCCCCGACGCCCGTCTCACCGGCGCCCAGTCCGTAGCCGCCCGGCCCGCCGGCGCCCGGCCCGCCGGCACCCGGCCGGTACGGATCCGCTTCGTACGCGCTCGGCTCAGACATGGCTGCGGGCCGTCCAGAGTTCGGGGAAGACGTTCTTGGTGGCACGTTTCTCCAGCCAGGCCACCCCCGCGGAGCCGCCGGTGCCGGCTTTGGCGCCCATCGCGCGCCGGGTCGCCACCAGGTGGTCGTTGCGCCAGCGCCAGACGAGTTCGGCGACGTCGGTGAGGGCCTCGCCGAGCCGGATCAGCTCGGAGTCCTGGTCCACGGCGGCGTAGACCCGTTCCCAGACCGCCTCGACCCCGGGGTGCGGCTCGTAGCGCAGCGCGGGGTCGCGGTCGAGCACCTCGGCGGGCACCGGGTGACCGCGGCGGGCCAGCAGCCGCAGCACCTCGTCGTAGAGGCTCGGCTCGGTGAGCGCCTTCTCCAGCTCGGCGTGGGCGCCGGGGGTGCCGCGGTGCGGCACCAGCATGGACGTGGACTTGTCGCCGAGCAGGAACTCCAGCCGCCGGTACATCGCGGACTGGAAGCCGGAGCCCTCGCCGAGGGCGGAGCGGTAGGCGTTGAACTGGGCCGGGGTGAGGTGGGCGATCGGCCTCCAGGACGCGTTGAGCGATTCGAGCTCCGGCAGGCTGCGCCTGAGCGCCGCCATCGCGGTGGGCAGGTCGTCGCGGCGCAGTGCGGCGGCCGCGGTGCTCCATTCGTGGACGAGCAGAGTGAACCACAGCTCCATGACCTGGGTGGTGACCAGGAACGCCATCTCGCCGGGTTCGTCGGACAGCGGGTGCTGCAGGTGGGTGAGGACGGACGCCTGCACGTAGTCCTCGTAGGGGGTCGAGCCCTCGAACGCGAGGTTCGGGGTCGCCGCCTCGTCGGTCGGACGGTCGGACATGGGGTACCTCCAGAGCGTGCGCCCGGGGTGGCCGGGCCGTGCCGATCATCTGTGGTCCGGGACGATCGGGCAAGAGCACTCAGGCGGTCGGCGGTCCGCTCAGGGAGCGGCCGTGGGGGTCGTGGCGGCCGTGGCGGTCGTAGGACCGGTCGTTGGCGACGCAGCTGTGCAGCCCCTTGATCTGCTGCGTCGTCACCGGCGCGGGCCTGCCGGGGCCGGGGCAGCCCTCGTGGCCGTGGCCGACGCGGTGGCCGACTCGTGGTTGATGGTCAGGGCGCGGTAGCCGTGGAGGGCACCGCCGAACTCGGGCGAGCCCAGCTCCCAGCGCTTGAGGTTGCCCACGACGGTGGCGCCGACGTCGCGGTCGACCTCGCCGCGGGTGAGCGGACCGGCCGCGCCGCGGATGGCGTCGACCGTGTCCGGGGTGGCGATCTTGGGCACGCAGTCGGCGGGTCCCGAGTTCACCAGCCGGAAGGCGTCGCGGCCGTCGGCGGCCGTGCCGACGGCCGCGACGTGCGGCCGAGGGCTTCCCCCTGCGGCGGCGCAACCCGCGGCCTCGGCCCCCGGCCGCTCGTGCGTACTGCGTGTCGACGTGACGATGCGCGGTGCGCATGCCGTGCGTGCCGTTCCGCGTGCCGTTCGGCGCCCGGACGGCACGCACACGGTCGCACGCCCATATGAACGGCGGCCGAACCGGGACCGTCCGCGGCGCGACCGCGGCAGAGGGCCCCGGCGGCGGCGTACGCCCCGGACCGGCCGGGAGTCAGCTCAGGGTGTCCGCGGCGGTCGGGGAACTGTCGCGGAGGAAGGTGGTGCAGCGCTCGTACTCGTCCTGCTCGCCGATCGCCTCGGCGGCGCGGCCGAGGGCGTGGAGGGCACGCAGGAAGCCGCGGTTGGGCTCGTGCTCGAAGGGGACCGGGCCGTGGCCCTTCCAGCCGGCCCGGCGCAGGGCGTCCAGGCCGCGGTGGTAGCCGGTGCGGGCGAAGGCGTAGGACTCCACGACACGGCCGGCCTCGAAGGCGTCGTCGGCCAGCTGGGCCCAGGCCAGCGAGGAGGCCGGGTACTTGGCCGCGACCTCGGCGGGTGCGGTGCCGGAGGCCAGCAGTTCACGCGGCTCCGGGTCGTCGGGCAGGTGGGTCGGGGCGGGTCCCCCGAGCAGGTTCTGTTGAATGGCCATGGTCCCCAGTCTGCCCGAGCGGGAAAGCGGAAGGCCCCCGGCGGATACCGGGGGCCGCGGACCGTGCCCGGGGTTGACGCGTTGTGGGTGCTCGACGTGGGGCCGGGCCCGGACGCGGTCCGACGCCATCCGACGCGGTCCGACGCCATCCGACGCGGTCCGACGCGGTCCGACGCGGTCCGACGCCATCCGACGCGGTCCGACGCGGTCCGACGCGGTCCGACGCGGTCCGACGGAGCCTGCTGCGGTCCGGCTCGGGGCCGATCGGCCGGGCGCCGGACCCGGCAGGACTCCTCGGCCCGACGCCCGTCCCGGGCCGTCCCGGACCGGCCCACCGCGCGATCCGACGGCCCGCGGCCCCGACGGCCCGGCCGGCGGCCGGCCCCCTGCGGATCCGCCGGGGGGCCGGTCGGGCCGCCTCACTTGCGCTTGTTGCCCGCCGACCGCAGGTCCTGCGCGGCGACGACGACCCGCGCCGCCATGCCGGCCTCGGCGGACTTGCCCCACACCCGGGGGTCGTAGACCTTCTTGTTGCCGACCTCGCCGTCGACCTTGAGCACGCCGTCGTAGTTGCGCAGCATGTGGTCGGCGACCGGCCGGGTGAAGGCGTACTGCAGGTCGGTGTCGATGTTCATCTTGACCACGCCGTTCTCCAGCGCCTCGTCGATCTCCTCGCGGGTCGAACCGGAGCCGCCGTGGAAGACGAAGTCAAAGGCGTCGGGCTTGCCGTACTTCCCGGCCACCGCCTCCTGGAGCTCCTTGAGGATGCTCGGGCGCAGCACCACGTTGCCCGGCTTGTAGACGCCGTGCACATTGCCGAAGGAGGCGGCCAGCAGATAGCGGCCGTGCTCACCGAGGCCGACCGCCTCGACGGTACGGAAGGCGTCGTCCACGGTGGTGTAGAGGGAGTCGTTGATCTCGTGCGAGATGCCGTCCTCCTCACCGCCGGTCGGGGTGATCTCCATCTCCAGGATGATGTTGGCCCTGACCGCCTCGGCCAGCAGCTCCTTGGCGATGGCGAGGTTGTCGTCCAGCGTCTCGGCGGAGCCGTCCCACATGTGCGACTGGAACAGCGGGTTGCGGCCGGCCGCCACCCGCTCCTGCGAGATCTTGAGCAGCGGACGCACGTAGCCGTCCAGCTTGTCCTTGGGACAGTGGTCGGTGTGCAGCGCCACGGTGACCGGGTACTTCTCGGCGACGATGTGCGCGAACTCGGCGAGCGCGACCGCGCCGGTCACCATGTCCTTCTTGTACTGGCCGCCGAGAAACTCCGCGCCACCCGTGGAGATCTGGATGATGCCGTCGCTCTCCGCCTCGGCCAGGCCGCGCAGCGCTGCGTGCAGCGTCTGCGAGGAGGTGACGTTGATCGCCGGGTAGGCGAACTTGCCTGCCTTCGCCCGGTCCAGCATCTCGTTGTAGACGTCGGGGGTTGCGATGGGCATCGTGTCCGCTCCTCATGATCTGCGGGTGGTACGGCTGGCGTGGCAGCCGGCATACGAGTACGGCTGGCGTGGCGACGTCATCGTCGTCCCCATCTTCCCAGACGCGAACGGATACACCACCTCGGTCCGGGAAGGACGTGCCACGGCCTCCGGAGTGTTTCACGTGGAACATCCCGCGAGCCGTGAAGCCGCAGCTCAGCGCGCGGAATACAACCGCCTTGCGGACGGGCCGTCAGGCCAGGCCCAGGTCGGCGAGCGAGTAGGCGGCGAGATACGGCAGACCCGCGCCGGTAACCTTCGCCTCCGCTCCGCGGTCCACGATCACCGCGACGGCCACCACCTCGCCACCGGCCTCCCGCACCGCCTCGACCGCGGTCAGCGGCGAGCCGCCGGTGGTGGAGGTGTCCTCGACGACCAGTACCCGGCGGCCCTTGACGTCGGGGCCCTCGATACGGCGCTGCAGACCGTGGGTCTTGTTCGCCTTGCGGACCACGAACGCGTCCAGCCGTCCGCCGCGGGCGGCCGCGGCATGCAGCATCGACGTGGCCACCGGGTCAGCGCCGAGCGTCAGCCCGCCCACCGCGTCGTAGTCGAGGTCGGCGGTGAGGTCCAGCATCACCTGGCCGGCGAGCGGTGCGGCCTCCCCGTCCAGGGCGATCCGGCGCAGGTCGATGTAGAAGTCGGCTTCCAGTCCCGACGAGAGGGTCACCTTGCCGTGGACCACGGCCTTTTCCTTGATGTGCCGCAGCAAGGCAGCGCGTACGTCGTCGCTCATGGCCATGAGACTAGCCGAGGGCCCGGCGGGCCCCCGGCTGCGGTGAAACGGGTCCCGTCCGGTGGGAGACGCCGGGACATCGGGCGGGCGAGCGGCCGACCGCCCGCCCGGGGTTCAGCCGATGCGTTGCCAGGACCAGGTGGTGGTGATCTCCAGCGGGTCGATCGGGGTGACCAGCCGGGGCAGTGTGTTGAGGCCGTTCGGGGGGCCGGACTGCGGCTCCACGCAGACCGCCTCCGGCGGCTCGGTGTAGATCACGGCCCACTCGGCGGGGCTCTCCACCCGGACCCGCAGCTCGCCCGGCCAGGTGAGGGTGACGTCGACGCCGTCGGGCATGCCGAAGCAGTCGTCCCAGGGGCCCGGCTCAGGATCGATGCGGTTGCCGTTCGGCAGGTGGTTGTCGCCGCGCTCCTCCTGCCAGGCGGCACTGAAGGCCAGCTCGACGTCCTGGCCGCCCTGGCCGAGGTTGCGCAGCCACCAGGGGTGCCAGCCGGCCTGCGCCGGGAAGGAGTCGTTGGCCCCCTCCACAGCGAGGGTCAGCTTGACCGAGTGCGGTGCGAGTTCCACGGTGTGCGTCACCCGACCGGGGTACGGCCACGGCTCGACGAGGTCGAAGTAGTACGAGGCGGTGGTGTCAGTGGCGGGGGCCGCCTCGTGCCAGGCGGTGTGCCGTCCGGTGCCGTGGATGGCGTGCGGGGGTGCGTCGACGGGGAGCTGGTGGGTCACTCCGCCGTTGCGGAACACGCCGTTCTCGGTCCGGCCGCACCACGGCACCATGATGAAGGCACCGAATGTGTCGCCTTGGCGCAGGAGTTCGGTCCCGCCGACCTTCAGCGATGCGATCCGGCAGCCGTGCTCGGGCTGCAAGGTCAGTTCGGCGTCGCCCGCCGTCAGCTTCTTCTCGGTCTCCACGGGACGAGCGTAGCGGCCGTTACCTGCGACGCCGCAGCACCCGTCCGACGACTACCGCGGACGCGAGCAGGGCGGCTGCCGCGGGGGCGGCCCAGCGCAGGGTCGCCGTGGCGGTGCCGGAGTTCGGCGCGGGGACCGGGGCGTACCGGCCGCGCGGCGGGGCGTGGTCGACCTCCTCGGCGCTGCGGCCGATCATCGTGCGGCGGGCGTGGGCGGCTTCGGCCGGTGGTACGAGGTCGTCCAGGGCTGCGGCGCTCTCCGGCACCTCGACCTCCACCTCGACCAGCCCGAAGTCGTCCAGCCCGGCGCCCGGCAGGGGTTCGCCCAGGTCGTCCACGACGTCCGGCTCCCCGACCTCCGCGAAGTCCCTCGCGCCCAGGGCGTCCGGCCTTTCGGCGCCGGGCTCCAGCGCCGGCTCTTCCGGTACGTCCGCCGTCTCGGCCGGTACGCTGTCGGCCGCTCCGTTGTCGGCCGGTAGGTTCTCGGCTGCCGCGCTTTCGGCCGCGGTGTCTTCGGCCGCGGCGCGCCCGGGTGCCGCGGGCCCGGGTGCCGCGGAGCCGGGCGCCGCGGAGCCGGGCGCGGCTGCCGTGCCTGCCGTACCCAGGCCGTGGTCGCCCGCCGCCGCCAGCCCGTCCTCACCCGCCACCGCGGGCTCGTGGCCGCCTTCCGCCGCGGGTCCGGATTCCGCTCCGGATGGGGCTCCGGCCTCCACGACGGCGACTTCGGCAGCCGCGGCGCCGGCTTCATCCGCTCCGGGCCCGGGTTGCGCCGCCGCAGGCCCCTGGTCGGCAGCCGGCGCGCGCAGGCCCAGTTCGGCCGCGAAACGGTCCAGCAGCCGGCGTACCGCGGCTTCCACCACGGCTTCCCCGTATCCGGCCAGGCGGCCGTCCGCGCGGGCCGAGCCCTGCCAGACCAGTGCCGTACCGGGGCGCGGCCGCCCGGTCTCCGCCACGCCGACCCGGGCGGTCGCCTTCACCGTGCCGCCACCGCGTACCTCCGTGCCCTCGGCCACCACGGTGAACGCCGGGCCGTCGCCCGTCACCCCCACGGTGCCCCGGTAGGTGATCGTGGAGCCGCCGACGCGCAGCCGCAGCCGCCCGGTGAGCGCACCCGTCCCATCGCCGCCCTCGTCGGGCTGCCACCCGGGCAGACTCGCGGCGATCACGGCAGGCGCGCACAGCGCTGCCAGCAGCCGGGCCGGCGGGATCGGGACGAAGGACTCGTGCTCCATGCGGCGGAGCCTACCCAGGAGTGCGCCGCCTTGGCGGGTGCGGTCAGGTCATTTTTCCCGCCCACACCCCCTTCGGTACGGCTCAGGCCGCCGTCGGTACGGCTCAGGCCGCCGTCGCCGGCCGCGCCGGACGGGTGAACGCGGCGCGAACACCCGGTGTCGGACCGGTCCGGATCGCCCGGTGGCCGCCCCTCCGGCCCGAACCACCGCCGCCCCGCCGGCGCGTTCCCGAAGGCGCCCTACAGCCGGGGGCGCAGCAGCGTCGAGGGCGGCGGCGGGCGCATCGGGCGCGAGCGTGCCGCGGCCAGTGCCGCGGGGTGGAAGGAGGCCGGCAGCGTCGGCCGGGAGGGTGCCGCCAGCAGGAAGGGCCAGCTGCCGCGGGCGGCCATCAGGCCGGGAGAGCCGCGGCAGACGGGGGCCCGCAGCAGGTAGGCGGTGGCCGGCAGGCGGGCGGCCCGCAGGGTGGCGGCGACGGTCCACAGCGCCTGGGCGGCGTGGACGGCGAGCCGGCCGCCGGGGACGAGGGCGCGGGCGGCCAGGCCGTAGAACTCCTGCGAGTAGAACTTCGCGCCGCCGGCCACGCCCGCGTCCGGCAGGTCGGCGAGGATCACGTCGTAGCCGCCGGGGGCGGTGGTGGCCGCCGTGCGGAGCCAGTCGAAGACGTCGGCGGTGGCGACCCGGACCCGCCGGTCGGCGAAGGCGCGGCCGTTGAGCGCGGTGAGCCCGGGGTCGGCGCGGCCGAGCCGCAGCAGTTCGGCGTCGCTGTCCACCACCGTCACCCGCCGTACGCCGGGGAAGCCCAGCACCTCCCGCAGCGCCAGGCCGTCCGCGCCGCCGAGGACCAGCACCCGGGTGTGCGGGCCGGTGGCCATCGCCGGTGCCGCCAGGGCGTGTTCGTAGCGGTCCACGTTGGCCCCGCAGACCCGCAGCCGGCCGTCGAGGTAGAGCCGCAGCGAGTCCGGCGCGTGCGGGGTCCCGGTGAGCACGACCTCCTGCACGGCGGTCTGCTCGGCGATCCGGACCGAGGCCCCGTACACCGCGTGCCGCGTGGCCCGTTCGAAGGGGCCGGCGGCCAGGGCCGCGCAGGAGAGCACCGCGAGCACGGTGAGGTTGGCGACGGCCAGCCAGCCGCGGGCCCGCGCCGAGAGGTCGCCGCGGAAGAGCCACAGGACGACCGTTCCGCCGGCCACCGCGTTGACCATCCCGGTGACCAGCGCTCCCGTCAGCTGCCCGAACGTCGGCAGCAGCAGGAACGGAAAGGCGAGCCCGCCGACCAGCGCGCCCACGTAGTCGGCCGCGAAGAGGTCGGCGACGGCGCCGCCGGCGTCCTGCCGTCTGATCCGCTGCACCAGCGTCATCAGCAGCGGCACCTCCGCCCCGATCAGCACGCCGATGGCGAACGAGCAGCCGGCGATGGCCGGCTTGGCCTGCCCGTACCAGGCGAAGACCGCGTAGAGCGCCATCACCGACAGCCCGCCGACCAGTGCGAGAGCGGCCTCGACTGCGGCGAACCCGGCGGCGGCGCGGGTACGCAGCCGCTTGGCCAGCAGCGAGCCGCAGCCCATCGCGAAGACCATCACCGACAGCACGATCGACGCCTGGGTGACCGAGTCGCCCACCAGGTACGAGGCGAGGGCGACGAGTTCCAGCTCGTAGACCAGGCCGCAGGCGGCGCAGACGAAGACCGCGGCGAGGACCAGCGCACGGGCCGCCCCCGCGGGCACGGGGAGCGTCGGGGCGAGTCGGGGGGCCCGTGCCGGGCCTCGCTGGTCGATCATGCATGCACGCTAAGTCAGGCGGGCGCGCCGCCAAGTCACCCACAAGGGTGCAATCAGGGACAGGAGGCGGCACATATACGCGTACCCGCGGCGTGTCGCCGCGGTTCCCCGCGTCCGCCCGGCCGGGCTCGCGCCCCGCGGCCGAACGCCGACCCGCTCCCCGTTCCCGCCCTGTTCCCGCCCGCGCCGCGGCCCCGTTCAGCTCGCACCTCGGCGCCGGTTCAGCTCGCACCTCGGCCCTGTTCCGCCCGCACCTCGGCCCCGCCCCGGCCCCACCTTGTCCCCGCCGCACAGTGCGGCGCCGCGCCGCGTCACCGCCGTCCGCCCGCGGGTGGCGGGCCCCTCACCCCAGCACTCTGACCTGCGACCGGGTCGTCACCAGCCGCCCCTCCTGCGGGTACGCGTGCCAGGTCCGCCACCGCACGCTGCCCTCCGCGCACTGCACCAGCATCGCGGTGAACGCGTGCGGGTCGCCGGGAAATGTGCCGGCCAGCCCGTGCGGATGGTCGGCGACCAGCGCGAGCAGCTCCTGGGCGCGGCCGGCGAAGGACCCCCGCGACAACGTCTCGATCCTGGCCGCGAACTCGTAGTCCCACGGCCCGACCCGCCTGGCCACCCCGAAGGGCAGCGGCGCCCGGCTGCCCGGCATACAGGCCACCGTCTCCGCGCACTCCCCGCGCTCGGAGGCGACCAGCACCTGGTGGGAGGCACCGAGCAGGCGTAACCCGACCCGGGCGCGCAACCCCCACTCGTCCCCCACCTCGACGTCGAGGTCGGCCAGCGCGGGCAGCGGCTCCTTGTCGAGGGACCAGGCGAGGTCTCCGGCGCGGGTGTCCGTATAGGCGGTGTGCAAGGTGGTGAGCATGGGTCGGCTCCGCAAGCACGCAGTGGATGATGGGCCGACCGCACTTTTCCCCCCGCCTCGGAGGGCGTGCGCCGACTCGTGCCCACGTGGGGTCCGTAGAACAACCGAATCACGAAACGCCGTCGCACTTCAGCGTTTTTACCCATCTGTGCCTTCTTTCCCTCCTGTGGAACGCTTACGGGTCCAGGTGTTCAGGCAGGGCGCCCGATCGGACAGCCAACCGCACCGAAACGGTCAACGGCGTTCAGCCACCGCGTTGTTCGAAACGTCCGCCGTTTCGTCCGGCGCAGCGGCGAAGGACCGCCCGTGGCCGCCGCGGTGGCCGCCCCGACCGCCGGGACCACCGCCGGGAACGGCGCTTCGGGCAGTACGCTCGACTTCTGACCTGGAGGTGGACGGATGCGTGACCGGGCGTTGCTGAACCGGCGGCTGGACGGGCTCGGCACCACGATCTTCGCCGAGATGTCGGCGCTGGCGCAGACGACCGGTGCGATCAACCTCGGCCAGGGCTTCCCCGACACCGACGGCCCCGAGTCGGTCCGCGAGGCGGCCGTCTGCGCCGTCCGCGACGGCCGCGGCAACCAGTACCCGCCCGGCCCCGGCGTCCCCGAGCTGCGCACCGCCGTCACCGACCACCACAAGTGCTGCTACGGCCTCGGCTTCGACCCCGACACCGAGGTCCTCGTCACCGCGGGCGCCACCGAGGCCGTCGCCGCGACGATGCTCGCGCTGCTCGAACCGGGCGACGAGGTGATCGCCTTCGAGCCCTTCTACGACTCCTACGCCGCCTGCGTCGCCATGGCCGGTGCCGTACGCGTCCCCCTCACCCTCCACGCCCCGCACTTCCGCCCCGACCTCGACGCCCTCCGCGACGCGGTCACCCCCCGCGCCCGCCTGCTCCTCCTCAACTCCCCCCACAACCCGACCGGCATGGTCCTCACCCGCGCCGAGCTGACGGCCGTCGCCGAACTGGCCGTCGAGCGCGACCTCATCGTCGTCACCGACGAGGTCTACGAGCACCTGGTCTTCGACGGCGGCGCCCACACCCCGCTGATCTCCCTGCCCGGCATGCGCGACCGCACGGTCTCCATCTCCTCGGCGGGGAAGACCTTCTCCTTCACTGGCTGGAAGGTCGGCTGGGTCAAGCCGTTTTCACCTACCTACTGGACGCTGGCCGCGTAGGCGTGCTGCTAGCGATCGGCCAAGATGGTCCACGGACGACGGTGCTCGGGTTGAGGACGGTGGAGAGATGAGCGGAAGGCCGCTGCTGAACCGCAGGCTGGACGGGCTCGGGACGACGATCTTCGCGGAGATGTCCGCGCTGGCGCTGGCGACTGGTGCGATCAACCTGGGCCAGGGCTTCCCCGACACGGACGGTCCGGAGGCGATCCGGGAGGCCGCGGTGCGCGCGCTGCGCGACGGCCGCGGTAACCAGTACCCGCCGGGGATGGGCGTTCCGGAGTTGCGTACGGCGATCGCCGACCACCAGCAGCGGTTCTACGGTCTGAGCTTCGACCCGGACACGGAGGTGCTGGTCACCGCGGGCGCGACGGAGGCGATCGCGGCGGCGATGCTCGCGCTGCTCGAACCCGGCGACGAGGTGATCGCGTTCGAGCCGTTCTACGACTCCTACGCGGCCTCCATCGCCATGGCCGGCGGCGTCCGCGTCCCGCTGACTCTGCGCGCCCCCGACTTCCGCCCCGACCTCGACGCGCTACGGCAGGCCGTCACACCTCGCACCCGCCTGCTACTCCTCAACTCTCCCCACAACCCCACGGGCATGGTCCTCACCCGCGACGAGTTGACGGTTATCGCCGAACTCGCCGTCGAACGCGACCTCATCGTTGTCACCGACGAGGTCTACGAGCACCTGGTCTTCGACGGCGGCGCCCACACCCCGCTGATCTCCCTGCCCGGCATGCGCGACCGGACGGTCTCCATCTCCTCGGCGGGCAAGACCTTCTCGTTTACGGGTTGGAAGGTCGGCTGGGTTACCGCCTCCGCTCCCCTCCTCGCGGCCGTCCGCACCACCAAGCAGTTCCTCACCTACGTCGCTTCGGGCCCCTTCCAGTACGCCATCGCAGAAGCCCTCCGCCTCCCGGACTCGTACTTCACCGCCTTCCGCGACGACCTCCAGGCGAAGCGCGACCTCCTGGCAGCCGGCCTCACCACCGCGGGCTTCGAGGTCTACCGCCCCCAGGGCACGTACTTCATCACGACGGACATCGCAGCCCTCGGCGAGAAGGACGCCCTCGCCTTCTGCCGCGCCCTCCCCGAACGCTGCGGCGTGGTCGCCGTCCCCAACTCCGTCTTCTACGACGACCCGGACGCCGGCCGCACCCAGGTCCGCTTCGCCTTCTGCAAGAAGCAGGACGTCCTGGCGGCAGCCGCCAGCCGCCTGCGGCGGTTGTCGTCCTGAACTGGCACGCCCACTCGATGTAGTCGCAGTCAAGATCACCACCCTGAAGCTGGGCATGAGCGCAGATCAGAGCACTGACCCGAGTCGCTGAGGGCCGTCTCGCGGAGCTTGGGGACCGAGTCGGGTCCCAACTGGCCCCCAGCGATGCCTGAGAGCTCAGCGCCGAAACAGCCCGCCGAGGAGCTGGACGTCACGGAGTCACGAGGTGAGGCTGAGTCCCGCAGCTGAACCATAAGACGCTGATCGCTGGCTCTGGCAAAGTGGTCGTCACTGCTAGACGATTCTCGTGAGGAACCTTGTGAGCACGCTCGGTAGCTTCATCTGGTCAATCGCTGACCAGCTTCGGGGCCCCTACCGCCCCAATCAGTACGGGACGGTGATCCTCCCGTTCACCATCCTGCGGCGGCTCGACTGTGTGCTCGAGCCGGACCGAGCCGCGGTACGGGAGCTGGCTGCGCGGTACGAGAACCCGAACCGG
Source organism: Streptomyces sp. ITFR-21 (assembly GCF_031844685.1). Lineage (NCBI taxonomy): Bacteria > Bacillati > Actinomycetota > Actinomycetes > Kitasatosporales > Streptomycetaceae > Actinacidiphila > Actinacidiphila sp. ITFR-21. The sequence goes on along the minus strand of NZ_CP134605.1, from coordinate 3,660,076 downwards.
CTCAAGGTCGAGGTCAAGAAGCTCACGGGACGGCAGTTCTACAACACCTCCAACTACGGGTTCGCCAACCTGCTGGCCGACGCGGACGGGCTGGCGGACAACCTCACCGACTACATCGACCGGTTCTCCGCCGACGTGGACGTGTTCGAGTACTTCGACTTCAAGAAGGAGATCCTGGCGCTGGAAAAGGCCGGGCTCCTGCGCGAGATCGTCCGGTCCTTCAGCGGCGTCGACCTGCATCCCGACGTGGTGTCGAACGCCGACATGGGTGATGCGTTCGAGTACATCATCCGCAAGTTCAACGAGGCCGCGAACGAGACCTCCGGAGACCACTACACGCCGCGCGACGCCATCCGGCTGCTGGTCGACCTGCTCTTCGCGGAGAAGGACGTCGAGGAGGAGGCCGGCCGCGCCGAGGGCGCCATTGTGAGGTCGCTCTACGACCCCACCGCTGGCACTGGCGGCATGCTCTCCCTGGCCGAAGAGCACCTGCTCGGGCAGCATCCCGACGCACGGCTGAGCTTGTGGGGACAGGAGTACAACCCGCAGTCGTACGCCATCTGCAAGTCCGACCTACTGGCGAAGGGGCACGAAGTAGCCCATATCGCGTTTGGTAACACCCTCACTGATCCAGCCTTCAAGGAACGCCAGTTCGACTACTGCATGTCCAACCCGCCGTACGGGGTGGACTGGAAGCAGTACGCCAAGGCAGTGCAGGAGGAGCGTGCCTCTGCCGGCCCCTACGGCCGCTTCGCCCCGGGCCTGCCTGCCACCTCCGACGGCCAGATGCTCTTCCTGCTGCACCTGGCTCACAAGATGCGCGCCCCGGAGGACGGCGGCGGTCGCGTCGGCATCGTCATGAACGGCTCGCCCCTGTTCAACGGTGGCGCCGAGTCCGGTCCCTCCAACATCCGCCGGTGGCTGATCGAGAGCGACCTGGTTGAGGCGATCATCGCACTGCCGACCAACATGTTCTTCAACACCGGCATCGCCACCTACATCTGGATCCTCGACAACACCAAGCACCCCGACCGGCGGGGCAAGGTCCAGCTCATCGACGGCACGTCGTTCTGGACCAAGATGCGTAAGAACCTCGGAGCTAAGGGGCGCGAGATCAGCGATGCCGACCGCGCCAAGGTCGTACAGTTGTACGCCGACTTCGAGGCAGCCGACCCTGACCTCTCCAAGGTTCTGCGCAACGACGAGTTCGGCTACTGGACCGTCACTGTCGAACGTCCTCTGCTCGACGAGGACGGCAAGCCTATCGTCGACCGCAAGGGCGCCCCGAAGGCCGACTCCAAGAAGCGTGACACTGAGAACGTGCCCTTCACCTACGGCGGCTCGACCGCCGGCGCGGAAGGGCTGCGCGAGGTCGTCCAGACGTACTTTGACACGGAAGTGAAGCCGCACGTCCCGGACGCCTGGATCGACTGGGCCAAGACCAAGACCGGCTACGAGATCCCCTTCACCCGCCATTTCTACAGGTACGCCCCACCCCGCCCACTCTCCGAGATCGACGCTGATCTGGAGAAGCAGGTCGCCAAGATCCTGAACCTTTTGCGGGAGGTCGAGGGATGACGCTGCGTACGAATTTGGTCGACTCCGAAGTACCGTGGCTTGGTCATGTGCCGCCAGGTTGGACGATGAAGCCCCTTTGGTCGATGTTCGAGCGGATCAAGGATGTCGACCATCCCGATGAGCGGATGCTCTCCGTGTTCCGCGAGTTCGGGGTTATCGCGAAGGACTCTCGCGATAATCTCAACCAGACCGCTGAGAACCGCAGCATCTATCAACTGGTGCATCCTGGCTGGCTCGTCGCCAACCGCATGAAAGCCTGGCAGGGCTCGGTCGGGATCTCATCTCTCCGGGGCATCGTCTCCGGGCACTACATCTGCTTCGCTCCTCGCCACGGCGAAGACAATCGATATCTCAACTGGCTATTGCGGTCGACGGCTTACGCAAACGGCTACAGCTTGCTTTCCCGGGGCGTCCGGATCGGGCAGGCAGAGATCGACAACGATCAGCTCAGACTCATGCCTATCTTGCTGCCACCGGTGCAGGAGCAGCGAACCATCGCCGACTATCTCGACCGCGAGACGGCGCGCATCGACACGCTCATCGAGGAGCAGCAGCGGCTGGTCGAGATGCTCCGCGAGCGCCGTCAAGCAATCATTGATTTGGCTTTCTCGATGCTCGAATCGCCGCGCATTCAATTGCGCAGGCACATCAGATTTTTGACGAGTGGATCCCGCGGCTGGGGCGACTACTATGCAGATGAGGGCGAGCGCTTCGTTCGCATTGGAAACTTGCCGCGAGGTAATCTTGATCTTCGAGGTGATATCCAGTTCGTAGACATCCCATTGGAAGTTACCGAGGGGTCCCGAACGATACTGAAGGCGGAAGATCTGCTCTTCTCCATCACCGCCTACTTGGGATCAGTCGCCGTGGTTGGGGGCGACTGGGTAGGTGCGTATGTTAGCCAGCATGTGGCTCTCTGCCGTTTGGAGTCAGAGCACATGGATTCCAGGTTCATCGGGTGGTTCATGCTGACCACCACGGGCCAAGACCAGCTCAAGGAGGGTGCCGCAGGCGGGGCGAAGATGCAGTTGGCCCTCGATGACATCAGGGGACTTCGTGTACCACTCGCGCCCATCAACGAACAGCGAAACATCGCGGCATCCCTCGATGAGCGGACGGCAAAGATCGACACGCTCATCGCCGAGACCGAACGTTTCATCGAACTCGCCCGCGAGCGCCGGTCGGCGCTCATCACGGCCGCTGTCACCGGCCAGATCAACGTCCGAGAGGCGGCGTAGTGGCCGATCACAACGAGGCCGTCTTCGAGAAGGAGATCTGCGAATACCTCCGGGATTACGGCTGGCTGTACTCGACGAACGACCACGACGGCGGGGAGTACGACCGGGAGCGGGCGCTGTTCCCGGCTGACCTGTTCGCGTGGCTGGAAGCGACCCAGGAGCCGGCGTACGAGAAGGCGCTGAAGGCAGCAGGATCGCAAGCGAAGTTCCTCGACGTGCTGACCGCTGCGCTCGACCGGCCGTTGGAGCACGGCGGCGGGACGCTGAACATCCTGCGCAACGGGGTGCAGTTCATCGGCGGCGGCCGGCTGAAGATGGCGCAGTTCCGTCCGGAGACGTCGCTCAATGCGACGAGCACGGCTCAGTACGAGGCGATGCGGGTGCGGGTCGTGCGGCAGGTGCACTTCTCGACCGCCGACCAGCGCAGCATCGATCTGGTGTTCTTCATCAACGGGCTCCCGGTGGCCACGGTGGAGCTGAAGACCGACTTCACCCAGTCGCTGAACGAGGCGGTCAACCAGTACAAGCAGGACCGCAACCCGCTGACGAACGGCCGTCCCGAGCCGTTGCTCTCCTTCGGGCACAGGGCTCTGGTGCACTTCGCTGTCTCGAACGACCTGGCAGCGATGACGACGAGGCTGGAAGGCGACAAGACCCACTTCATGCCGTTCAACACCGGCTTCGACAGCGGCGAGGGCAACCCGCCCGGCACTGACGGCCGGTCGGCGACGGCGTACCTGTGGGAACGGGTGTGGGAGAAGCACGCCTGGCTGAACATCGTCGGCCGGCTGATGATCGTCCAGACCAGGGAGGAATGGGACGTCTCGACCGGCACCTCGGTACGGCGCATGAGCATGCTCTTCCCGCGGTTCCACCAGTGGGAGGCCGTCACGAACATCGTGGACGCGGTGCGCGAGGAAGGCGTCGGGCAGCGGTACCTGGTCGAGCACTCGGCCGGATCGGGGAAGACGAACACCATCGCCTGGACCGCCCACCGCCTGGCGCGGCTGCACATCGACGACCAGAAGGTCTTCGACTCGGTCATCGTCGTCGTGGACCGCACCGTGCTCGACACCCAGTTGCAGGACGCGATCCGGCAGATCGACGGCACCGGCAAGATCGTCGCCACCATCGGGCCCGAGGATGTCCGCAAGGCCGGCGCGAAGTCGAAGTCGGGCCTGCTGGCGCAGGCGCTGAAGAACGGCGAGCTGATCATCGTCGTGACGCTGCAGACGTTCCCATACGCCCTGGACGAGATCCGTAGCGACGCAGGTCTGAAGGGCAAGCGGTTCGCCGTCATCGCCGATGAGGCGCACTCCTCCCAGTCGGGCCAGATCTCCGCGAAGCTGAAGCAGGTGCTGACCGCCGAGGAGATCCAGGAGATCGAGGACGGCGGCGAGGTCGACGTGGAGGCGGTCCTCGCGTCCGAGATGGCAGAGCGAGCCGAGTCGGAGAACATCTCCTACTTCGCCTTCACCGCGACGCCGAAGAGCAAGACCCTCGAACTGTTCGGCCGCAAGGGCGCCGACGGGAAGCCGCGCGAGTTCCACCTGTACTCGATGAAGCAGGCGATCGAGGAGGGCTACATCCTCGACGTGCTCAAGGGTTACCAGAGCTACGACACCGCACTGAAGATCGCGGGCAAGGCCGGGAGCGGTGATGATGCCGGGGGCGAGGTCGAGGAGGGCACCGCCCGTAAGGGCCTGATGCGGTGGGTGCTGCTCCACCCGACGAACATCAGCCAGAAGGTGCAGATCATCGTCGAGCACTTCCACATCAACGTGGCCTACCTCCTGGAAGGCCGAGCGAAGGCAATGGTGGTGACCGGCTCCCGTAGGTCCGCGGTGAAGTACAAGCTGGCCATAGACGCCTACATCACCAAGCGCCGCGCTGCGGACGCCTCGTACAACTACCGCACTCTGGTCGCCTTCTCCGGCGGGGTGACGATGCCCGAGAACGAGACCTGGCACAGCGACTGGGGCCCGCAGCCGTCAGAGGACGACGAGTACACCGAGGCCAACATGAACCCCGGTGCCGGGACGGATCTGGCAGCCGCCTTCAAGGGGCAGACCTACAAGATCATGCTGGTCGCCAACAAGTTCCAGACCGGCTTCGACCAGCCGCTGCTGTCGGCCATGTACGTCGACAAGAAGCTGCCGGGCATCACCGCGGTGCAGACGCTCTCACGGCTGAACCGCACCCACCGCACCGCCGGCGGCGAGCAGAAGCGCAAGACGTTCGTCATCGACTTCGCCAACAAGCCCGAGGAGATCAAGGCGGCCTTTGAGCCGTACTTCAAGGACGCCACACTGGAGACCGAGACCGACCCGTACGTCGTCGTCCACCTGGCCAACAAGCTCGCCCAGCTCGGTGTCTACACCGAAGACGACGTCCGCAAGGTCGCCGCGCTGTGGGTGACCCGGAAGGGCAACAATGCGCTCTCGGCGGCGATCAGCCCGGCGCAGCATGACTTCCGCCGCCGCTACGCGCGGGCGATCGAGGAAGAGGACAAGGTCACGCTCAACGAGCTCGACCTCTTCCGCAAGGACGTCTCCACCTATGTACGCCTCTACGACTTCATGTCCCAGATCGTCGACTACGGCGACCCCTACATGGAGATGCTCTCCATCTTCCTCCGGCTGCTGGAGAAGGTCATCGCCGAGTCCTCGTGGACGGCGGAGGTCGACCTCTCCGACGTGGTGCTGGTCGGGGTCAAGCACAACAAGGCGATCCCGGTCGACATCTCCCTCGTGGGCGACGGGCAGCTGAAGGGCATCAGCGCCGCCGGCACTGGGGCAAAGAAGGACCCGAAGTACGTCGCGCTCCAGGTCGTCATAGACAAGATGAACGACCTTTTCGGCGCGGAGTCCTTCGCTGCCTCCCAGGTCCGGGAGTTCGTTCAGGGGCTCGTCCAGCGGCTGCTCGCCAACACTGACCTGGTCAACCAGACCAAGGCCAACACCAAGAAGCAGTTCCTGGAGTCGCCGGACTTCCAGGAAGCCGTCACGGAAGCGGTTGCGGATAACCAGGACGCCCACAACGCGATGGCTGACTACTTCTTCACCGACGGGCCGGCTATCAACGCGATCATCGTGGCCCTCGCGGATGCCTTCTACGAAGCGGCGGTCGATCAGCAGGCGAATTCTTGACCCTGGCAGCGCGCATGTTCTCAGCAGACCATCTGCGGCCTAGTGAGTTCGGGCTCGGGCAGCGGGACCATAGCCTGCTGCTCTCGCTCGCGCCGCGGCCTAATTCGAGACCGTGGAGCGCGATGAAGGCCGTTGAACTGCACGGCACGGTGAAACGTTAGGCCAACTCTAGACCCGAGCTGCGACGCAGGGATCGACGGACCGCTTGGCACTGTGGGCCCGGCTGCTCGCTGTGTGCGCGGTCACAGCCACCGGTGGGTTAGCCGAGGAGCGGGCGCCCGAGAAGGTACGCGGCGCGCGAGCGGAGGGCAGCGAGGAGGTGGGGGTCCTTGCTGGTGTGGAGGAGTTGGGTGATCACGACCAGCTCTGCGTGGCGGCCGGCGGGGGTGGCGAGGAGGTGGGCGAGCTCGTGGCGGATGCGGGCGGCCACGGGTGGGACCAGGAGGCTGTGGGTGTGGAGGACCGCCGCGTCGTAGCCGGTGGGCGCGAGGCCCCAGCCTTCCCAGTCGAGGATGCGGAGGGTGGGGGCGCAGAGGTTGGCGAAGTGGAGGTCGCCGTGGGCGGTGGAACAGGACGGTGCCGTTGTGGTGATGGGGGTGCCGAGGTAGCGGGGCATCGCGCGGTCGAGGAACGGCTGGTGGACGGACAAGCGGTTCGTGGAGACTGCGGTGATGTCAGTGAGGGCGCTGGCGAGGTCCTTCCACCAGCCGGGCGGGAGGTCGGGCGCCCTCGTCAACGTGGGGGTGCCTGCAACGGGGCCTACCGGCTCGTGGTCGTAGAGTTCGGCGCGGTAGCTCCAGCAGCCTTCGGTCCAGTCGTGGACATCGCGTAGGCGAGGGCGCGGCACGCCGGGCGGGAGGGACCTCGCCGCCGCGAGGGAGCCGTTCCAGAAGGTCGCGTTGATCCGGTCGGTCAGCGAAGCGGCGAGGCGGAGCCAGGCTCGGCCGTCGGAGGCTGTGACCGGGCGGTTGTACGTGCGGCCCTGCCAGCCCCACACTTCCTGCGAGCGGCGAGCCGCATCAGGGCGGACGCGTAGAGCGGTACACGCACGGCGGTGCGCGGTACGCATCCGCTCGATGGCGGCCGGGTTGTCAGGCTGCGCGTACGTCACGAACCCGAGGAGTTCATCACCAGGTCGCGCGCGGCGCGCGCGAGGATGGCCTGGGTCCGGCCTGGTAGGCCGAGGCGGTTCCAGTGGAAGATCACGTGGTGCGCGAGGACGTCTCGCAGTCCTCGTTCCAGGATGCCGTCGTGGGCGGCACGGCCGAGGGCTTGGCCGGCGGTGGTGAAGGCGGCAGCCCAAGGGGCCGCGAAGGCCAAGGGCCGGTCGGCGGCGAGGAGCGGGCTTCGCGGCCCTGTGTCCACCGTCATCAGGCGGCGGAGGCTCGCAGTCAGCTCGCGCAGCCGGTCGGCGGGCACATCCGCGGGCAGCGGGCGCAGCCGGGCCACCCGGTGCCATACGTCGCCCTGCTCGTGCCACTCCTGTCCTGCGCCGTGGAACAGCGCGCCGCACAGCAGGATCGACACTTCGCGGCGGCCGATCGCGGGGTGGGGCTCAGCCGTGCCGTGCTGGCGGCGTACGCAGTCAAGGACGGCACCGCTGTCGGCGACGAAGAGGGCGTGGGCGGCCTCCATTCCCACGGGCCCGCCGAACGCGAGGGCTTCCGACTCGTAGACGGTCTCCCACCACCGGCTCACCTCCCCCGCCGCGGTGAGGCGGTCCAGGGCCTCAATGACGGCGGCCCGGGTATCGGCGAGGCCGGCTCCCGGAGCCGGACGGCAACGGACGCGCCAGCACGGCGCCTTGCGGATGAACCACCAGGACCCGATCGCAGGAGCGAGCCGGTGCAGGATCGGGCCGAGGTGGTCGGCGCCGGTCCGCTCGGCGGCAGCCCAGTCCGGGAACTCGATGTGCACGTGGTACCAACGGCCATCCGGCGAGGCCGCGTTGAGAGCCGCCTCCCCTGCCGCCCGGTACACCTCGACGGCGTCGGCCAGGTCGGCGGCGACCATCCCACACCGTTCGGCGGCTCGCTCAAGAGGTGCGCCCGCCAGCACAGCCAGAACGCCCTCCACCGCCGCGTTCGGCGAAGCGTGTGAGGTCACGGGCATCAGCTCCTCATTCCACCTGGAAACAAGTCAGTTGATCAGAAGGCACGCATCCCACGACGTGATCGGCGACGCGTCGTGCGCGGCGGTCTGGAGGGCGAGCGCGAGGCCGACGGCGCCCTCCAATAGTCCGCGCGGATCAGCGGTCCTTGTGCCTCGGCCGACATGCCCGGCCCGCTCATACGCTTCGGTCTGGGCGTACGAAAGGAGGTGGTCCGCCAACCGCGGCAGGCACCCGCGGATCTCCGGCGTACGAGCGTCCTGGGCAGCCCGCCAAGCGGTCTGGTGGACGCCGGCCCAGCCGTGGCAGAGACCGCCGTCCGTAATGCGGTCGAGCTGGGCCGGGTCGGACAGGCATCGCGCGACGGCGGACTCGGCCATCTCCTGGCGGGCGACGTCATGGGTGGCGATCGCGGCGAGTTGGTGCGCGCGGGCGATGCCGGGGGTTCCGTAGCACCAACTCGGCCGGAGTGGGCCGCGCTGCCGCGGACGTCCCGTGTGCAGTTCATCGCGGGTGATCCACTGCGGCCACCACGGTCCGGTGTCGGCGTCCTGCCGCCAGGCGTCCAGCCAGGCGCAGATGGTCTCGATGGCCTCGCGATGGCCGTCCACCTCCATTCCCCGGCGTAGAGCTTGGGCGAGCAGCGCGAGCGGCCCCGTGACGCCGTGCGCGATGCCCAGGTTGGCGTGGCCGCCAGCGAACTCAGGCGAGCCGTCGCGTCGCTGCGGATCGTGGCCGACCCACCAGCCCGGCAGCGCGGTCCCGTCGACGCGCAAGGGCCTGGCCAGGGTGACCAGATACCGAAGGACGCGCCCCAACCCTTCACCGCCTGCTTCGCGTTGCAGCAGGTGCGCACCGATGCCGGTCAGGCCGTGCAGCAGGTCGTACTCAGCGAAGTCGGGGAGCTCACCGCGGTCGATACGTGCGAAAGCGGCATCGACGCGGCGGTGGACGAGCGCGCTGACGTGCCGGTCGAGGGCTGCCAGGGCACTGCCGTAGCGAGCGGTCCCGTCGGCCTGTGCCGCTTGGAGGACGTACGCGACCGCCGGGGCGCCGAAGTGCAGGCCGGTGTCGTCGGCGGCGCTGACTCCGTCGTGAGTCGTGGCGGTCACCCAGGCGTGTGCCGTCTGCCAACTGCCACTGCCGTGGTGCGCGCGTTCGATGTGCACGAGTGCCATCCCGGCGGCGCCTTGGTGGAGGGACTGCGCGAGCCACGGGCGGTCGGCCGACGGCGTCGGAGGCGTGGCCAGATGACCGGCGAGGACTTCGGCCGCAGTGGCAGCGGAGAGATTCGGGGCGGTCACGAGGAGGTCCCGGAACCGCGGGCGATCAGGCGTAGTGCGACGGCGCGGGCGAGGCGGTTGGTAACGCACTCGCGTTCGGGGTCGACGGCGAGGGCGCGCACATGGTGCAGGTGAAGGAGCGACCGGAGGACGGAGAACGGATCGTCCTGCTGAAGAGCGAGCTGCTCACGATAGTCGGCCAGCGCGATCTTCCGCTGTTCCCAGGCCGACAGGACTGCTTCACCGCCGGGTTGGCTTCGCAGGGCCGTCCACTCGCCGCTCGGGTCGGCGAGCCGGAACGTCGCGTCGCGCAGGCCGGTGTCGAGTCGTCCACGTTCCCGGGGCAGTTCGGCCGCCAGCCAACGTAAGCCGTCGGCCGTCGTCGCGGCGTAGGAGCACGCGAGGTCGACGAACCCGGCTGCGGTGACGGCCTCGGCGGGTACGCCGGTGCGGATGGCCAACTCGATCTGGACCAACGAGGCGGTGGAGTCGGCGGCGAACACCCTTTCGGCGGACGTCATCGCCGTGCCGTGACCGTAGCGACCGGTCTGGGGTCGGTGGCCGACCAGCTCGACGCCGGGCGCCAGACCGTCGGCACGCAGGTCGGCAGCCCACGCGCCCACTCTGCCGGCGGCGGCGCCGTAATGGTCGGGCGACGGCAACCGTACGTGCAGCGTGAGGTGTTGGGCGCTATCGGGCCGCGTGGTGTCGCGGTGCCGGGTGAAATACCACAGCGGCGGTTCGTCCCATGCGGCGAAGAGTCGGGGCACGTAGCCGGTCAGGATGTCGTTCTGGCGGTCCGGGTGCCCGTGGACGCGTACGTGGAGCCACGGGGAAGCACCGGGCAGATGCTCGGCGTCACGCCGGACCGGACTGGGCGTCGTCAAAAGACCACCGGCGTTCTCGGGACGTACCAGGCGTAATGGCAGAAGGAACTCGTGCGCCCGGCCGACCCAGGCGAGGTCGGCCGACGACGGGGCCTCGCGCAACTCGACGCCGCCCGTGCGGTCGAGGCGGGAACGCAGCAGCGCCCGGTGCAGCGGCCGGTCGAGGTCCAGGGGCAGGCGGAGATCTCCCTCGCACAGGACGACGGCGGCCGGGACGCGCAGCCGGCTGCGCCAAGTCGTCAGCGCTGCGTCCCAGGCGGAGGTCGAGGCCATACGCGGGACGAGGTCGGCGGCGTTCAGGAGCCAGCGGGCCGAGGAGAGGACGGTTCGGCCGTGCCGCAGGCGCGGGAGGTACGGCAGACGGGCCGCCGCGCCCCAGTCGAACGCCTGGTAGGTGGCGCAGCGCGCCGTCGTGATTTCGGCGAGGAAGCGGGCCAGGGGCGGCGTCGCGGTTCCGGCTTCCAGCGCGTGCAGGACGCGCGGCTCGACGTCCCGGCCAGTCGACAGCTGAACCAGGCGGAATTGGCGGGCGTCCGAGCTGACCGCGAGGTCGTCCAGCGCTATGAGGTCGCCGTGTTCGGGGTCACGGTGTTCGGCCAACGGGATCGTCAACGGCAACAACTGCGGCGTGCGCGCAACGTTCCCGCTGCGTCGCCGCCTCGGGGTGAACGACAGCTGAGCCGCGACCGTGCCGGGGTCGTCGGTGCTCACTGCGGCGTAGGCGCTGCTCAGGCGGCGGCGATCGGCTTCCGGCAGCACCTCGGCGAAGCGTCCGGCCATGCTGCTCGCGACGCGCGGGACCCCCGTGACCAGCAGGCGGAAGGCCCCGCGCCGTAGAGCGTCGTCCGACTCCGCGTGAAGCTGGAAGGCCAGCTCGGCGCGTGGCGGCGGAAGGATCTCGGTGGGATCTCCCACTGTGAGCGCTCGAATCGTCGCCTCGGTCAGCACGATCTCCTCGGCACCGTCGAACGCTGCCTGTTGGATCAAGGCGAGCAGTGTCTCGTCGCGCGAGGTGAGTGGACGCGGCGGCGTCCTCAGCGCCGACCCCAGGTAGTCAGCCGGTAGCCCCAGCCCGCTGTCCGCCACCAGATCGGCCACGGGGACGGCGGCGCCGACGCCGTAGTGCTGCCGGAAGCGGCCGTGGAAGTCCTTCCACCGCGGGTGGCCGAACGGGTGCGGCGTCAGGCGCAGGAGTACGGAGGCCGCCGTCTGCGCCTCGCGGATCACCGCTTCGGGCACGGTGATGTCGCAGTCGAGAGCCGTTTCAGCGGCGAGCGGCTGCGCCGTGGTGTCGGAGAGCGCCGCCATGCGCTCGGCCATAGTGGTGCGGATCATCGCGGCTTCGGCGGGCGATGCTGTCTGATTGTGGCGGGCCATCGCCGTCTGGAGCGCGTGCAGTTCGCGCACCGTGCCATCGACGCTCGGCAGTTCGTCCGCACCGGCGGCAACCAGCTCGGCGCACAGGTGTCCCAAGGAATCGGGAACGGTCATCGGGGCTCGGAGACTGGTGAGCAGGAAGCCTTCGGCGACGAGCCGCATGAGCAAGGCGTCGATCTGGGCAGCGGACGCCTGCGGGTACTCGGCGGTCAGCAGCTTCCCCAGCTGGGCGTAGGGAAGAGGCTTGCGGGCCAGGTCGAGCGCACTGCGGACCGGTCCGGTGCGGCGGATCGACACCTCCGAGGGGGCCAGCTCTCTTGGCCGGCTTCCGGCGGCCCGGCCGGGGACGACGAGCCGGTTGCCACGCGGGAACGCGCAATTGTTCGCCACCACCGGCAGACGCGGCAGCAGGTCGGGGAAGTGCTCCAGGCAATCGACAACCGCACCCGTCCACTCGGCGTCCGGCCGGACCACTACGCGGTGGTCGCTGCCCCACCGCGCCTTTGGCTCGCTGCCGATCCGAGCGACTGCCACGCCCGCGAAGAGGCCGAAAGGAGTGGCCCGGCCCCGCCAGCGCAGGAGGTACGAGGCCACGGAGTGGACGAGGCGGCGAGCCTGACGGACATCCGTGAGGCCGCCGGCCACCGCCTCGCGAACCGCCATTGACAGCACGGGGCTGGCGACCTCGACCGCACGTCGGAAGGCGTCCGGCCGCCACACCTCCTCCAGCCATGCGGAAGCCCGCGCCAGCACTTCGTCGGGGGCGCCCTCCAGATCGGGGTCAGCGGAGAACGTCAGCCCGCCTGGGCGGGTCGTGGCCCGTATCAGGAGTACGTCGGCGTGCCGGTACAGCAGCCGGTCGGTTGTGCCCACCACGATCCCTCCGTCGAAGTACTCGCGCGCCTGGCCTCCCGCCGACGCCGTCCGTGGCGCGGGAGGTCAGGGTTGCCGCCGCGTCGAAGCCATGGACACACGGACAACGACGCGACGGCAACGGCTCCTCGTCTCAGGCCGGGTCGCCCACGTACGAGGTGCAGGCGGTGCCCGAGCACGTCGAGCCGCAGTTGTCGCTGGTGTCGCGCATCAGGTCGCGGACCGGCAGGCCGGCCTCGATGACGCGCACGTCGAGCTCGAACTCCATGTCGAACGCCGTGTCGCCCATGGGGACTTCTGCCATGAAGGTCACTCCTTCTCGTCGAGGTGGTACGGGGCGGCCTGGCCGGTCGTCGGCAGAACCGCCGCGGGCCAGGAGATGACGACGCGGACGTGCCGCTTGGGGATGACCCGCCCTACCGGGAGCCGCTCGTCGGCGGTGCCCGCCGGGTGGGCCGTGATGCGCGGGCCGGGCCCGGTCCGGTGGTCGTGGTCCCAGACGCGGATCTGCGCGGCCAGTGCCTCGGCGAGAGCGGCGGCCTCCGGCCCGAAGCCGTGCGCGCCGAACTCGAACACCGTCCGGTCCGGGTGGTCCTGGTCCTGGTCCTGGTCGAGCTTCCGCAGCGCGAGGTAGGCGAACGAACCGCCCTCCACCACCGCCGGGCAGGCCATGCGGTTCTGCGGCGCCACCAGACCCGTGTCGAGTTTCGGGTCCACCGACAGCAGGCAGAACCCGTCGAGGGCGGTGGCCAGCCACATCTGGAGCGTGTCGAACGGCTGGGCGCGTCCGACCGTCACGCCCGTCCACACCTCGGTCCGCGGAGTGTCGAGTGCGCCGTTCAGGGCGTCCGGATCGGCCGACAGCTCCTCGTCGAAGCGCAGCCCGATCTCCTCACCGCGTAGGAGCAGCAGGCGTTCGCGGTGCGCCCCGGCCCCCTGCATCGTCACGAAGCCGCAGATCTCCGCCGACCTGCTGACCAGGTGGTCCGCCTCGCGGGCGAAGGTGATCGAGCGGGTCAGGCCGCGCATCCGCAGGGGGATGGTGAGGGTGCCGTCGTCGGTGAGCTGGTCGGTCCACGCCGGCGGGATGTCCCAGGCGCCAACGGTCACGATCGTCCGGTCATAGGGGGCGTGTTCGGGGCAGCCTTCCTCGCCGTCGCCCAGGACGACGCGCACCCGGTCGCCGTAGCCGGCTTCCGACAGGCAGGCGCGGGCGCGGTCGGTGATGTCCGAGTCGATGTCGAGCGTGGTGACCTCACCGTCCGGTCCAGCCAACTCCGCCATCAGGGCCGCGTTGTAGCCGCCCGACCCGATCTCCAGGCAGCGCATGCCGCGCCGGAGGTCGGCCTGCTCCAGCATCACGGCCTGGATGGAGGGCGCGGACACCGAGCTGATCGTGGTCCCGTGCTCGTCCCGTTTGGTGACGACCACGTTGAAGGGGGCGTACGCCTCTTCCAAGGTCGCTCCGGGCGCGAACAGGTGCCGAGGCACCGTACGAAAAGCGGCCTCGACCTCTTTCGACGCGATCGAGCCGGCGGCCGTCAACTCTGCGACGAGCTTGCTCCGCAGTTCCGCGGCGCGGCTCGACTCGTCGGACGCTTCAGTCACGTGGGACGTTCCCTTCTCAGCTGTTCCCAGGTCGTGCGGTGAGGGTGTTCTCCCACGCTGCGACAGCTTGGGCCTTGCGGTGTGGCGCAGCAGATGGCCGAATACGGCAGAGCCTCTGGGCCGTGGCCAGGAGCCGGTCCGCGTGACACAACGTATCGGCGCTGTCGCCGTGGGGTGTTCACCGCTGTGAACATAGCCCCGGCCGCCCGCGCAGGCATCGAGTTCCGGCCCCCACTACGCGCTTCGTGGCTCGTCGGGACCCGCATCGCTCACAGTTGAGCGGGCTCGAAGGACGAGGTCACCGGCTTCCCTTGCCGTCCGCAGGGCGGCGGTTAGGGTGTCGCGCATCGGGCAGGTGCGTGGCGCACGGCGGTGTCCGCTGGAGCGGCGCTGTGTCCGGAAGTCATCACGGTCGGCGACGGGTGGAGGTGGCAGGCATGGTGGGTGCGACGGGCGCGGGCACGAGCGCTGCCGCGGTCACCGGTCCCATAGGTGGCGCGGTATGGACGTGGCGGCTGCGGCGCGGGCTGAGCCCGGCGGAACTGACGGAGCGGTCCGGACTCCCGCACGATCTGGTGGAGGACTTGGAGGCGGGCCGTACGTGGGTGGATCGGCGACGCGTCTGGGCCGCGCTGGCCGCGGCCCTACACGTGGAGGCCGGCGAGCTGGCCGGTCAGCCGTATCCGCCCATGGGGCCGGAGCACGCGGAGGCGCGGGCGGTCGCGCATCGTCTGCGCAAGGTGCTGGCCGCCGACCTGCGGCGTCCCCTGGACCCGACCACAGGGGCGACGGACGAGCTGGAACGCCTTCTGGCTGCGGCTGTGGCTGCTGATGGCGCAGGGGACGATCACGGTCTGGCTGTCGTGGCGCCAGAGTTGATCTCCGCAGCCGAGCGGGCTGAGAGGGTGACGGGAAGCGCGACGCGCGAACGGACTGCTGAGCTGCGGTCGCGTGCGCACGCTGTCGTGGCGGGGCTGCTGCGGCGACTGGGCTACCGCGATCTGGCCTGGCTCGTGTTGCACCGGGTACGGGCCGGCGGCCGTGAGGGCGCCACGGCCGTGGCAGCGGAGGAGACACGGCTGTTGCTGGATCTGGGACTGCCGGAACAGGCGCTGGGTTGTGCGGAGCGAAGCGGGCTCGCCCCTCGCAGCGTGGAGATGTCGGTCCTTGTGGCGTTGGCCCACGCCATGGCGGGCCGTCCCGAACGAGCAGGCACGGAGCTGGATGCCGCCACCGGCCTTGCCCGGGACCCTTGTTCGTTCGCGGCCGTGGCAGCCGCACGGGTGGCCGTCGCGGTCGAGGCACCCGATGCCGACGTGGCGAGCGGATACGCCGAGCTCTCCGGCCCGGACGCACTCCCGGGCCTGGACGCACTCGACCCGGCCGACCGCGTGGCGGCCCTGGTGAGCCTGGCCGCGTCGGCGGCCCGCGCGGGTGACTTCTCGCGGGCCGCCGACGAACTGATGGCGGCTGAGGTGACGGCACCGCTGCGGTTTCGGCTCGATCCGTTCGCGCGGGAACTGCTGGTGGCACTTCCGCCCCGCCTCGCCGAACGTGAGCGGGCCGAGCACGTGCGGGTCGAGCGCGTGCGGGCCACCGCGCGCCGGGCCGGTCTGCCGTAGCGACGCCGGTTCCGAAGCGGCGTCGACGCGCTGTCACGGAACGCTTACGCTGAGGCCCGTACTGCTTCCTGCCGGTGAACGACGGACGATGGACGACGGCGATGAGCGAAGAGCGGGCACACGACATCGGGGCGAGGTTGCGGTCCGCCCGACGCCAACGCGGCATGTCACTGCGTACGTTGGCGGGGCTGTCGGGCTTGTCCGCCGGGTTCCTGTCGATGGTCGAGAACGGCCAACGCCACCTGGACCGCACCGGGCACATCACGGCCTTGGCCGATGCT
Source organism: Streptomyces sp. ITFR-21 (assembly GCF_031844685.1). Taxonomy (NCBI): domain Bacteria; kingdom Bacillati; phylum Actinomycetota; class Actinomycetes; order Kitasatosporales; family Streptomycetaceae; genus Actinacidiphila; species Actinacidiphila sp. ITFR-21. The sequence continues at coordinate 3,644,070 of NZ_CP134605.1, read as the reverse complement.
CTGCGGATCGCCCCGACGGAGCTGACCGGGCAGGTGCTCGCACCGACCGACCCCGCCACCGCGTCGGCGCACGAAGCGGTCCCGGCGCTCCGGCTCGCACTGATGGGCGTCGGCCACCCGCCGACATCGGGCTCCCGCGGCCCGCTGGCTGCCCGGGTGGCACAGGCCAACCGTCTCTATCACCGCTGCGAGTACGGCGTCCTCGCCCACAAGCTGCCCCCGCTGCTGGCCGACCTGCGCGCCGCGGTCGACGACGCCTCGCCGGATCGACGTCCGCGGTTGCTGAGGCTGTTGGCGGACGCCTATCACCCGGCGTGCACGATGCTGCTCAAGTACCTCGGCTATCCGGATCTGGCGTACGTCGCCGTCATCCGTGCCGACGAGGCCACGGCCGAGCTCGATGATCCTCTGCGCGACGCCCTGTCCGGCTTCTTCCACGCCCACGTGCTCATCTCGGCCGGCAGCCCCGATCTGGCGCTGAACCATGCCGAACTGGCCGCCGACATGGTGGAACGCCACCTTGTCGGCCCTGAGGCGCACGCTCTCCTCGGCGAACTGCACCTGATCCGGGCGACCTGCCTCACCCAGGACGTCCGACGCTCGGGCGCCGACCGCGCCTCCGAGGTCAAGCAACACCTGGCCGCAGCGGGCGAATTGGCGGCACGTACCGGTGAGACCAAAGCCTGGCACCTGAACTTCGGGCCCACGAACGTCGGTATCCACCGCGTCAGCCTGAACACCGACCTGGGCCGCCACGGTCACGCCGTCGCCGCCTCCCGGGGGCTACGGCCCCGCATCCTCGGCGCACCCGGCCGTGACGCCGCCTTCCACGCCGACCTCGGGCGGTCACTGGCCCATCTGCGCGGCCACGACGCCGACGCGGTGACGGAACTCCTGACCGCCGAACGCACCGCCCCCCAGCGCATCCACGCTAACGCGATGGTCCGCGACACGGTCTCCGCGCTCCTGGACCGGCAGCTGCCCTCCCGCACCGCCCGCGAAGTGCGGGCGCTGGCCCACCGCATGGGCGTTCAGGGCTGAGCGGACCGGTTCAGCCGCTCCTCGTGGAGGGTTCACCGACGTGAACACTGCCGCCCGGGCCGGCTCGTAACGTCCCGTCGCACGTCAGGCGGACAAGCCGCCCGACCCGCGAGAGACGAGCCCAGCATGTCTCATGTGACGGCGGACCGCGTGCATCGCGCCAGGTCCGCGAGCCCGCAGCCACCCGTGGCCTTCGACGTGCCGTACATCACCCGATGGAGTGGGGAGGCCGACGGCTCCATGCCCATGACCTACCGGCGAAGGGGTACGGGCGTCGCGTACACCGACGAACGGTCCTTCGACCGCGACGAGCACGGCGTGCTGTGGGCCAGGATGCCCTCGCAGCCGGGGCGAGGCCGCCCGGAATACGGCAGCGTCCACCTCCTGCGCCAGCGGCTGGCGATGAGCGGACTGCGCTGCCAGATCTGCGGAGGTCCCGCCGACCGCAGCGCCGAGGGGGTGCTCTGGCTCCTTGACGCCGACCCGGACGACCCCACGCTCTGGAACGGCCAGGAACGCACCGCCCACCCCCCGGTCTGCATGCCCTGCGCCGTCCGCTCGACCTCCGCCTGCCCCCACCTCCGGCGCTCCTTCACGGTCCTCCGCGTCCGCGCTTTCAGCCCTTACGGGGTTCGCGGCGCCCTCTACGGGCCCACCACCGGTCCGCCGCAGGCAATCGACGCCGTCACCCTCCCCTTCGGCGATCTCCGGATGCCCTGGATGTGCGCCGGCCAGCTGATCATGCGACTGACCGAGTTCAGCGTCGTCGACCTGGAGAGCGGGAGCGCAAGCCTGGAGGGTTCGCGATGACCACGTATCCGAACGGGACGATGCCGACAGGCCGCACCGTGCCCGTCACTTCTTGCTCCTCCGCGGGCCCGGGGCTCGGTCGGCGGCCGGACCTGGACCGCCACAGCGCGAGCGGGTCCCACCAGGACGCGCGGCCGTCGGAGGCGGGCTCGGACGGTGGCGGGACCGTGCGGGTGGAGGGCGGAAGCGCGGTGGTGGGCATGAAGGCCCCAGTCAGGGACGGGCTGGTGGCGGGGTGCCCCGGGGCATGCCGGAGGGAGGCGGGGCGGGGCGGGCGCACACGGGCGTGGTCGGCGCAGGTGGGAGCGACCGGCGGCTTGACCGCTACCCGCGCGGGTCGGGGCGCGGACGTGGGCACACGGTTGCCTGCTGCCCGCTGAGCGCGGCGGCGGACGGTGCGGTGGCGGGGGGTCAGGCTCTGGCGGTAAGGAGCCGGCCGGAGTCGGCCTGCAGGGCGGCGCGGACCCTGGCCCTGCCACGGGCGGCGACGCTCGTGCGGGCCGCCACGTCCCCGGTTCGTCCGGGCTCGCGGGCAAACCCTGCGCAAGAGCGGCAGACGCCTTCGTGCGGGATCGGGCGTGCGCAGCCGCCGCACTCGGACCAGCGGGGTTTCGCCGGGCCAACCGGCTCAGGTCCTGGGGGGAGCTTGCGGGTGAGGCGGTCGCGCAGGATCGCCGGGGCGCTGTGGACGCGGGCGGGCAGGCCGCCGAGGAGCGCTTCGGCCAGGTCACGCTGGCCGTAGCCGCGCTCCAGCCACGGGGTGACCAGCGGTGCCAGGGCCATGGCCTCGACCGTGCCGAGCCGCAGACGCGGCTCGGGCCGCAGCACCCGGAACAGCGTGGAGACCGCTTCGCCGACAGCGGCGTCGGCCGGACCTGTCGTACCGACCTCGTTGGGCTGGATCATGGGCGGCTTCCCCCGCCCTTCCTCTCCTGCGGCCGACCCGGCGTCTGCGGGGCGTGACCGCTGGGCGGGGAGGGTGAGTTCTTTCCCACGGTTCTTTACGGGGTGGGCGCCACGGTCATCGGCTGCCGCTTCACCGGATCCCGGACGGGTGAGACCCGGACGGAGCCGCGGGGTGTCGTAGACGTGGGCCTCGCTGACGAACGTTCCGTCGCCGCGCCGCACCCGCTCGACCCGGTAGTAACCGGCGGCGGTCAGCTCCCGCAGGGCCTTCGCCACGGTGAGGCGGCCCTGCGGGCTGGTGTCGGCCATCCGCCGACCGTCCTCCGACCAGCCATCGGGCCGGGAGAGGAGGTCGGCCAGCAGCCCGCGGGCGGTGTAGGACAGTTGCCGGTCCTGCAGCAGCGCGTTGGGCAGGACCGTGAAGCCGCGCGTATGGCGGCTACGATGAATCTGCATGAGGAGGTACCACTCCTTGTGCCGGACCCCGGAGCGTTCCCGCGCTGCCGGGGTCACCTTATTGAGTTCGTTGGTCACAGAACGTACCACGCAAAGCAGACCCAATCGACGCGCAGGCGGCACGGATTGACCACGCATCAGGCGCCTGGGAACCACCACCGCCGGTAGCCGACCACACCGGACGGGAACGCCGGGACAGGCCGGCGGACGGCCCCGGCCAACGGCGTGACCGCGGCAGCGCCGGTTTACGGGGGTGCGGGCAGTCACCCTCACGGCATGCCGCTTGTCCGACGGCACGGACGTCCTCTGCCGCTCGGCGCCGCATGGGCTGGCGGGCCGACGGCACCGGGGCCGATCGTTTCGGGCAGTCCTCCGAGAGCCCTTGAGGCCCTTGAGGCCCTTGGTGCCCTACGCCCTACGTCTGAGCGGTGCCGCCGCCGGACGGGCCCGCCGCCGGACGGGCCCGTGGCCGGGCGGGGCGGGGCGCGGGTGGACCGGTTTCCGCGCCGGGCGGATCGGGATCGGGCCGGCGGTGACTGGCCGGGCGCCCGCGGCCGGCCCTATCGTTCGGGGTGGTCGGTCGGGTCCGGCGGGGGGAGCGTGGTGTCGTGGGTGACTGGTCCCGGTTGCGCGGGTCGCGTACGGTCCGGCCGGAGTCCGTCGCGGAGCCGCCCGTGGTGGTGCGGTGCGGGCTGACGGACACGCTGCTGGGCGAACTCACCGTGTCGGTCGCGCACGGCTTCGCAACGGCCCCGGACGAGGAGCGTCTCGCGGCGGGCCTGGCCGCGGCGCTGGACCGGGTGCCGCTGTTCGCCGGGCGGCTGCGGGCGGCCGGCGGCGGGCTGGAGATCGTCTGCGACGGCTCGGGCGTACCGGTGGACAGCTACGACGTGGACGCGCCCCTGGGCGAGGTGATGGGCCGGGTCACGCTGCCCGGTGCCGGGCTGGTCGACCACGTCGAAGCGACGAAGGCACGGGCCGGGGAGGCCCCGTTGCTGACGGTACGGATCAGCCGTACGTCGGACGGCGGCGCGGTCCTGGGCGTCTCATGGCATCACGCGGTGGGCGACGTGCAGAGTTTCGTCCTGCTGATGCGGGCCTGGTCGGCCGCTGTGGAGGGGCGCGCGCTTCCGGAGGTGGAGCTGGTCACGGACCGGGACGCGTATCTGGACCGGGTGCTCCCGGCGGAGGACTGCGGGCGTCCCGGGTTCCGCGTGCCGGGGCCGGACGAGGCGGCCGTCCTCGCTCGTGAGGTCGCGGTCTCGGGCCGGGCCAACCGGACCGTGCAGGTCTACTTCGGTGACGCCGAGACCGACCGGATGCGCGAGACCTACAGCGCGGCGGCCGGCCGCCGGCTGTCCAGCGGTGACGTGCTGTGCGCCCATGTGGTGTGCGCGGTGCGGGAGTTGGACGGGGGCGACGGGGCCGGAGCGCTGACCGTGCCGGTGAACGTGCGGCGTCCGCTGGGCCTGCCGCAGGGCGTGCTCGGCAACCTCCTCGGAGAGATCAACCTGGACACCCCGGCCGGCTGCGCTCCCGAGCAACTGGCCGCGCGCCTGCGGGCGGCGGTGGCGGACTTCACCGGCTCGCACCTCAACCTGCGGGCCAACCGCGCGTTCCTGGACAGCGTCGGGCAAACCCGGCTGGGCGACTGCGTGCCGCTGGGCTTCGATCCGGCCAGGCGCAGGATCACCTTCTCCAACTGGAGGGGTTTCGGGCTCTACGACCTGACGTTCGGCAGCGGGCCCGCGCTGTTCTTCAGTCCGGCGGCCAACCTGCAACTTCCCTGGGTGGTCTGGCTGGTGGAGGGTTTCGGGAACACCGGATCGCTGCTCACCGCGGCCCTCCCGGCCCGGCTGGCCGGACGCCTGCGCGGGGCGGAGGGCCATGCCCTGCTGCACCGCTTCCGCGCCCCGGACGACGTACTCCCGCCGGCGGCGCACGCGGTCCGCCGACTGGCCTGAACCGGGGCCGCGGGCTCCGCCACCGCCGGAGCCGCCGTCACGCCGGACGCCGGCGCCCGGCGTGACGGCGGCTCCGGGGCCACAACGTGATCGTCGTTGTCGCCGGCGCCTCGGGCCTACTGGCCGCGCTCGACTCCAGGCATCGGGAGCGCCGAGGAGGCGAGGAGGCGAACACGGCCGCCGGCCTCCGGCGTGTCTCAGGGGCCCGGTCAAGGCGATGACCGATAGTCGCTTTGTCTGATCAGCGCACGATATGCCCCGCCGAGGACACCCCGAGGAGCGCTCGCTTGTTCACCGCCGGACCGGTCTCAGAACCCGTTTCCGAACCGGCGCCCGACCCGGCAGGCCCGTCAGACCCGGCAGGTCCGGCGGGCCCGTCCCCGGCCCCGGCCCGCGGCCGGCCGGGCAGCCGGTGGCGGGCCCTGGGGGCGGCCGGGCGGCGGGCGCTGCCCGCGATGGCCGTCTTCGTCGCGGCCCGGCTCGCCGGCCTGACCGTGGTCACCCTGTGGGCGCACCGGCGCGGCGACCATCCCCGCAACCTGCTGGGCCTGGGCTGGGACGCGCTCTGGTACCACCGCATCGCCGACTACGGCTACGGCACCTTCGTCCCCGGCTGGGAACACCCCGGCGTCCGCTACAGCGACCTGGCCTTCTTCCCGCTCTACCCGATGACGGTACGGGCGGTGGACGCGGTGTTTCCGGTCGGTTCGGTGGCGTGCGCGCTGCTGGTGGCGTGGCTGTCGGCGGTGGTGGCCGCCTGGGGGGTCTTCGCGGTCGTCGACCACGCGTACGGGCGCCGGGTCGGCATCGCGCTGGTCGTCCTCTGGGGGCTGCTGCCGCACGCGGTCGTGCTGTCCATGGCGTACACCGAGCCGATGATGTGCGCGCTGGCCGCCTGGTCGCTCTACGCCGCGCTGACCCGCCGCTGGCTGACCGCCGGCCTGCTGAGCCTGCTCGCGGGGCTGTCCCGGCCCAACGCCGCCGCGGTCGCGGCGGCCGTCGCCGCGGCCGTGCTCGCCGACGCACGGCACCGACGGCGTACCGGCCGGCCGCAGCTGCCGCGCGCCTGGGCCGCCGCGCTGATCGCACCGCTCGGCTGGTTCGGCTACGTCGGCTGGGCCGGCCTGCAGACCGAGAGCGGGCTGCACGGCGCCCTGCACGGCTACTTCGCGGTGCAACGCGGCTGGGGCTCGCGGTACGACTTCGGGCGGTACGCGCTGCGGTACGTCAAGCACCTGGTGCTCTTCCCCGACACGCTGTCCGCCTACCTCTCGGCCGCCCTGTGCGCGGGCGCGGTGGTCCTGCTGGTGCTGGCGGTACTGGACCGGATGCCGCTGCCGCTGCTGGTCTACTCCGCGGTCCTGGCGGCCATCGCGCTCGGCGGCGCCGACTTCTTCTCCTGCAAGCCGCGCTTCCTGCTGCCGGCCTTCCCGCTCCTGGTGCCGTGCGCGGTGGCGCTGGCCGGGGCCCGGCCGCGCGCCGCCGCCGTGGCGGTGGTCGCGCTGGCCGGGATCTCGCTCGGCTACGGCGCCTACGTACTGACCGTGGTCCCCGTGCCCATCTGACACCCGCCCGACCGGCGCTCCGGTGCTCCGTCGGCGCGGCCCCCGGAGCGCCCGGTCAAGCCGGGCGGCCGGTCAGTCCCCGGAGTCGTCGCCCTCGACGCCGCTGTCGGCGTCCTTCTCCAGGCCCAGGGTCTCGCCGACCCACTTGTCGAACTCGATCGACGCGCGCACCCAGCTCACCGTGCTGGACACGAAGTGCTCCAGGCTGACGCCCATGCCGATCACGGTCTGCGCCTCGCCGATCAGCCGCACGCTGCCGTCGTCGTGGGTGTGCGTGTAGACCTTCGGCCACAGGGTACGGCGGTTCCAGTCGTCGATCACCTCGTGCAGGTGGGGCTTGTCGTCGACGCTGTAGGAGCGCTCGTAGAAGGTCCGGACCGCGAAAACCTCCTGGTCGCCCTCGCCCCGGAACATGAAGTAGGTCCGGAACTCCTCCCACGGCGCCGCGAGGTCGCCCTCCTCGTCGACGAGGTACTTCAGTTCCATCTGGTCGAGCAGCTGCTTCACCAGCTCCTGGTCCGGAATGAGCACGCTGGGAGCGGCTCCGGTCGGCTCGGGGTCCGGCTGGCCCCCGAAATCAGGAATCGAGGACGGATCGATGGTCACCGTGAAGTCCCTTCGTGACGTTTCCCTCTCCATCCTCCCCCATCGGCCCCCGCACGTGACAACCCCCGCCGGTACGCGCTCGGCGTATCGGCGGGGGCCGCCCCTGCCCGTCCCCGGGGAATCCCCGCCCGACCGGACCGGTCACCCTTACTTCGTCAGGTCGGGCGCCGTCGCCGGGCCCACGATCAGTCCGTCGAGCGCCCGGTCGACCAGGACGGTCTGGCCGTCGAGGATCTCGCCGGAGAGGATGGCGCGGGCCAGCGGGTCGCCGATGGCGGTCTGGATGAGGCGGCGCAGCGGGCGGGCGCCGTAGGCCGGGTCGTTGCCCTCGACGGCGAGCCAGTCCAGGGCCGCGTCGGTCACGTCGAGGGTGAGGCGGCGGTCCTTCAGGCGGGCGGCGAGGCGGCCGGTCTGGAGCCGGGCGATGCGGCGCAGCTCGTCCTTGCTGAGGGCGGAGAAGACCACGATGTCGTCCAGCCGGTTGAGGAACTCCGGTTTGAAGGACGACCGGACCGTCTCCAGCACGCTCTCCCGCTTCTCCTCCTCGCCGAGGGTGATGTCCACCAGGTACTGGCTGCCCAGGTTGGAGGTGAGGACCAGGATGGCGTTGCGGAAGTCGACGGTACGGCCCTGGCCGTCGGTGAGCCGGCCGTCGTCGAGCACCTGGAGCAGGACGTCGAAGACCTCGGGGTGGGCCTTCTCCACCTCGTCCAGCAGCACCACGCTGTACGGGCGGCGGCGTACCGCCTCGGTGAGCTGGCCGCCCTCCTCGTAGCCGATGTATCCGGGCGGGGCGCCGACCAGCCGGGCGACCGAGTGCTTCTCGCCGTACTCGCTCATGTCGATGCGGATCATCGCGCGCTCGTCGTCGAAGAGGAAGTCGGCCAGTGCCTTGGCCAGCTCGGTCTTGCCGACGCCGGTCGGGCCGAGGAAGAGGAACGAGCCGGTGGGGCGGTCGGGGTCGGCGATGCCGGAGCGGGCGCGGCGTACCGCGTCGGAGACGGACCGCACGGCCTCGCCCTGGCCGATCAGCCGCTTGCCCAGCTCCTCCTCCATCCGCAGCAGCTTCTGCGTCTCGCCCTCCAGCAGCCGGCCGGCCGGGATGCCGGTCCACGCGGCGACCACGTCGGCCACGTCGTCGGGGCCGACCTCCTCCTTGACCATCTTCGTCGAGGGGCCCTGGGACCTGGCCGCCTGCTCCTCGCGGGTGGCCTCGTCCAGTTCGGCCTCCAGCTTGGGCTTCTCGCCGTAGAGCAGCTCGGACGCGGTCTCGAAGTCGCCGTCACGCTGGGCGCGCTCGATGCGGGTGTCGATGTCGTCCAGCCGCTCCTTAAGCTCACCGACCCGGTTCAGGCCCTGCTTCTCCTTCTCCCAGCGGGCGTTCAGGCCGCGCAGTTCCTCCTCGCGGTCGGCAAGGTCCTTGCGCAGCTTCTCCAGCCGCTGGACGGAGCCGGGGTCGGTCTCGTTCTTGAGCGCCATCTCCTCCATCCGCAGCCGGTCCACCGCGCGCTGGAGCTCGTCGATCTCGACCGGCGAGGAGTCGATCTCCATCCGCAGCCGGGACGCGGCCTCGTCCACCAGGTCGATGGCCTTGTCGGGCAGGAAGCGGGCGGTGATGTAGCGGTCGGACAAGGTGGCCGCGGCCACCAGCGCGGAGTCCGCGATCTGCACCTTGTGGTGGGCCTCGTAGCGGCCCTTGAGGCCGCGCAGGATCGCCACGGTGTCCTCGACGTTCGGCTCGGCGACCAGCACCTGCTGGAAGCGCCGCTCCAGCGCCGGGTCCTTCTCGATCCGCTCGCGGTACTCGTCCAGCGTGGTGGCGCCGACCATCCGCAGCTCGCCGCGGGCCAGCATCGGCTTGAGCATGTTGCCGGCGTCCATCGCGGAGTCGCCGCCGGCGCCCGCGCCGACCACGGTGTGCAGCTCGTCGATGAAGGTGACGATCCGGCCGTCGCTGTCCTTGATCTCGGCGAGTACGGCCTTCAGCCGCTCCTCGAACTCGCCGCGGTACTTCGCGCCGGCCACCATCGCGCCGAGGTCGAGCGACACCAGCCGCTTGTTGCGCAGCGACTCGGGCACGTCGCCCTTGACGATCCGCTGGGCCAGGCCCTCGACGACGGCGGTCTTGCCGACGCCGGGCTCACCGATCAGCACCGGGTTGTTCTTGGTGCGGCGGGACAGCACCTGTACGACCCGGCGGATCTCCTGGTCCCGGCCGATCACCGGGTCGAGCTTGCCCTCGCGGGCCGCGGCCGTGAAGTCGGTGCCGTACTTCTCCAGCGCCTTGTACGTGCCTTCCGGATCCTGACTGGTCACCCGTTGCCCTCCCCTGGCGGTCTCGAACGCCGCCAGCAGCGCCCTGGCACGGGCGCCCCGGTCGGCCAGCAACTCCCCCGCGGGACCGCCCTTGACGGCGATCCCGATCAGCAGGTGCTCGGTGGAAAGGTACGCGTCGCCGAGCTCCTTCGCGCGCTGCGAGGCGTCGGCGATGACGGCCAGCAGGTCGCGGTTGGCCTGCGGGGGCGCGACCGTGGAGCCCTGCACCGTGGGCAGCGCGTCCACCAGGCGCCCGGCCGCCGCGCGCAGGTCCGCCGGGTCGGCGCCCACCGCGGCCAGCAGGTCCAGGATGTTCTCGTTCTCCGTGCCGCTCAACAGGGCGAGCAGCAGATGCGCGGGCGTCAGGTCCGGGTTCCCCTCGGCGACGGCCCGGGTGTTGGCGGCGTTCAGCGCTTCCCGGCTCTTGTTGGTCAGCTCGGCGTCCACGGGTGCGGCATCCTCTCCTCATCGGGTAAACCTGCGTTCATCAACGTACGGTAAGTTGAGTCTATTCCACTCAAGGGTATGTCAGGGCGACTACGCGCCGCGTTGCCGGATTTTGTTTGATCGTTGAAGAAGCCCCCGCGGCGGTGCGACAATGCCGGCACAACTCCGGCGGAGTCCAACGGAGTTGCCCAAAACGCACCGCGACCGGCACCGTTCGCAGCCCTGTCGTGTACGCCATGCCGTACACCCCCGTACCTCCGCAGGTCCCCGCTGGTGAGGATGTGACATGACCGCTGCGCACCCCATGGACCCCTCCGGTACCGCCGTCCACGCGGAGGCCGGCGCCCTGCGCGAGGCGGCGGCCGCCTGCCCGGTGCTGCTGCCCGGCGGCGTGCCCGGGATGATCGTGTCCCGCTACAAGGAGCTGCGCGACTTCCTGGCCGACCCCAAGGTCGCCAAGAGCGCCCGTCACTTCGCCGCCTACCAGCAGGGCCGTGTCCCCGAGCAGTGGCAGCTCAACGCGTTCGCCCTGGTCGACGGCATGACCACGGCGGACGGTGACGACCACCGGCGGCTGCGCGGCCTGGCCACCAAGGCGTTCACCCCGCGCCGGGTGGCCGCCATGCGGCCCTGGATCGGCCGGCTGGCCGGGGAACTGCTCGCCGCGCTGCCCGGACACCGCGACGGCGACGGGGTGGTGGACCTGCGGCTGCACTTCGCGTACCCGCTGCCCATGGGGGTCATCTCGGAGCTGCTCGGCGTCGACGCCGCCTACCGCGACGAGCTGCACGAGCTGGTCCGCGTCCTGGTCAGCACCTCCAGCCCGGCCGCCGACGCGATGGCCGCCCAGGCGCGGATCCACGCGGTGCTCGCCCGGGTCGTCGCCGACCGCAGGGCCCGGCCCGGCGAGGACCTGACCAGCGCGCTGATCGCGGCCCGCGACGACGCCCTGAACGGCGGCGCGGAGCGGCTCAGCGACGCCGAACTCACCGGCACCCTGCTGCTGATGATCGTGGCCGGCCACGAGACCACCCTCAACCTGATCACCAACGCGGTCCGCGCGCTCAGCGGCCACCCCGAGCAGCTCGCGCTGGTCCTGGCCGGGCGGGCGTCCTGGGACGCGGTGGTCGAGGAGACGCTCCGCTGGGACAGCCCGGTCGCCAACTTCCCGTTCCGGTACCCGACCACCGACATCGAGGTGGACGGCGTCACGGTGCCGCGCGGCACCCCGGTCCTGGCCGGATACGCCGCCGCCGGCCGCGACCGGCGCGAGTACGGGCCGGACGCCGACCGGTTCGATGTCACCCGCCCGGCCGGCCGGCACCTGTCCTTCGGGCACGGCGCCCACTACTGCCTGGGCGCGCCGCTGGCCCGCCTGGAAGCGGTGATCGCGCTGCGCGAGTTGTACGCGGCCCACCCCGGCCTGACCGTGGCCGTGCCGGACGGGTCGCTGCCGCCGCTGCCGGGTTTCGTCGGCAACGGCGTGACGGAGCTGCCCGTACGGCTGGGGTGAGCGGCGGAGCCGGGGCCGCCGAGCGGCTCGGGGCGGTCTGTCGAGCAGGGGCGGGCGGCGGAGCCGCGGGGGCCGGCGGAGCCGCAGGAGTTGGCGGAGCCCGGGTGGCCGGCGGAGCCCGGGTGGCCGGACCGGCCGGGGTGCGGGGCGAGGGGCTAACGTCGTCCGCATGGCACCTCTCGATCCCCGCGCGCCCACACCCGGTTACCTCGCCTTCTGGCAGGAGTACCACCTGTGCGCCCTGGCCACCCCGCGCCCGGACGGCACCCCGCACCTCGTACCGGTCGGTGTCACCTACGACCCGCGGGCCGGTCTGGCCCGCGTCATCACCGGCCGGGCCAGCGCCAAGGCCGCCCATGTCCGCGCCGCGGGCCCGGCCGGCGCCGCGGTGGCGGTCTCCCAGGTGGCGGGCGGCAAGTGGGCCACCCTCGAAGGGCTCGCCACCGTGTGCGAGGACCCGGCCCGGATCGCCGACGCGGTCAGCCGCTACGCCGAACGCTACGGCCGCACGCCCGCGCCCGACCCGGAGCGGATCGTCATCGAGATCGCCCTCACCCGCGCGATGGGCAACGCCTGACACCCGCCGGCCGGGATCCCGCCGCCGAGGACGCCTGACCAAGCCGGCGTCCTCAGGACGCCCGAGCCCGCCACGCCGCCCAGGACGCCGCACGGGCCCCGCCGGAAGACGCCCGACGGGGCGCCCCCGCACCTCTTGGGCACCCGGCGGGGCGTCAGCCGTCCCGCCGAGGCCGCCACACCACCAGGGCGCTGGTGTGCTGCACGTCCTGGTACGGGACCAGGTCGCGGCGGTAGGACGCGTGGACGGCCGCCTCGCGCTGCTGGATCACGGCGGCGGCGCCCTCGACGGCCGCGCCGAGCTCGGCGACGCGGGCCTGGAGCGCGGCCACCTGGTTCTCCAGTTCGATGATCCGCTTGATGCCGGCCAGGTTGATGCCCTCGTCCTGCGAGAGCCGCTGCACCTCGCGCAGCTGCTCGATGTCGCGGGCCGAGTAGCGCCGGCCGCGGCCGGCCGTACGGTCCGGGGAGACCAGGCCGAGGCGGTCGTACTGCCGCAGGGTCTGCGGGTGCAGCCCGGACAGCTCGGCCGCCACCGAGATGACGTAGACCGGGGACTCCTCGGTCAGCTGGTACGGGCTGCGGCCCATCGGTCCGCCCGGCCTGCGGACCCCGCCTCCGTCGATGCTCATCGCCTCACGCTCCCTTTGCGGCCTTGAACAGCTCCGCCCGCGGATCGACGTCCGCGGTTGCTTCCCGGTACGACTCCAGCGCGTCGAGCGCCTTGCCCTCGGTCTTCTCCGGCACCGTCACCTCGACGGTGACCAGCAGGTCCCCGCGAGAGCCGTCCTTGCCCAGCGCGCCCTTGCCGCGGGCCCGCAGCGTACGGCCGTTGGGGGTGCCGGCGGGCAGCTTGAGGGTGACCGGGGGCCCGCCGAGGGTGGGCACCCTGATCTCTCCGCCGAGGGCCGCCTCCACGAAGGTGACCGGCACGGTCACGGTGAGGTTGGCGTCCTTGCGGCCGAACACCGGGTGCCGTCCGACGTGTACGGCAACGTAGAGGTCGCCGGCCGGGCCGCCGCGCTCGCCGGGCGCTCCCTTGCCGCGCAGCCGGATCCGCTGCCCGTCGGTGACCCCGGCGGGGATACGGACCTGCATGGTGCGCGAGCTCTTCGCCCGGCCGCTGCCGTGGCAGACCTCGCAGGGGTTCTCCGCGATCAGGCCACGGCCCTTGCAGTCCACACACGGGTCGGTGAGCGAGAAGCCGCCACCGCCGCCGCGCGAGACCTGCCCGGTGCCGACGCAGGTCGGGCACACCCGGGGGGTGCCGTTCTTGTCGCCGGTGCCGGAACACGCCTTGCAGGGCGCCTGCGAGGACATCCGCAGCGGGACCGTGGCCCCGTCGACCGCCTCGGTGAAGCTCAGCGTCACCTCGGACTCGACGTCCTGGCCGCGCCGCGGCTGCACCCGGGTGGTGCCGCCGCGGTTGAACAGCCCGCCGAACACGTCACCGAGACCGCCGCCGAAGCCGCCGCCCTGACCCGTACCGGGCGCGCCGGTGCCGGGGGTGCCGCCGCCCCCGAAGAGGTCGCCGAGGTCGAAGTTGAAGCCGCCGGGGCCGCCCGCGCCCGGCCCGGGGCGGAAACCGCCGTTGCCGAACAGCGCGCGGCCCTCGTCGTACTCCTTGCGCCGCTTGGCGTCGGAGAGGACGTCGTTGGCCTCGGAGATCTCCTTGAAGCGCTCCTCGGCCTTCGCGTCGCCCTTGTTGGCGTCCGGGTGGAACTCGCGGGCGAGCTTCCGGTACGCCTTCTTGATCTCCGCGTCGGTGGCGTCCTTGGGGACGCCGAGGACCTTGTACAGGTCCTTCTCCAACAGGTCCCTACTGATGCTCATCCCCGACGTCCCTCCTCTCCGTCACTCCTGCCGCTCCGTCAGCCCTCGTCCGGGCCACCGGTCTCCTCGCTGTCCGGCTTCTCGTCGTCCTCCTCCGACAGGCCCTCCGGCTTGCCGTGCGCGCCCGGCTGCGGTTCGGCGACCGCGACCCGGGCGGGCCGGAGATTGCGCTCCCCGATGCGGTACCCCGGCTGGAGGATCTGCACGCATGTGGTCTGCGTGACATCGGGCGAATAGCTGTGCATCAGCGCCTCGTGCACCAGCGGGTCGAAGGGCTCGCCCTCCTTGCCGAACTGCTGGAGCCCCAGCTTGGCGGCGACCGTCTCCAGCGACTCGGCGACCGACTTGAAGCCGCCCACCAGTTCACCGTGCTCGCGGGCCCGGCCGATGTCGTCCAGCACCGGGAGCAGCTCGATGAGCAGGTTGGCGACCGCGATCTCCTTGACCGCGACCCGGTCCCGCTCCACCCGGCGGCGGTAGTTCTGGTATTCGGCCTGGAGGCGCTGGAGGTCCGCGGTGCGTTCGTTGACCGCGGTACGCACCTGGTCCAGCTGCGCCCTCAGGGCCGTCAGTTCGTTGGCGTCCCCGCCCTGGGCCGCCGACCCCGCCTGGTCGGCGGTCCCGGCGTCCTTGGCGGATGCGGGCTTGTCGGCGGCCTCGGAGGGGACGTCGGGCTCCTCGAAGCCCTTCGGCTCCTCCGTCACGCGGCACCGTCCCTCTTGTTGCCGTTCTCGTCGTCGACGATCTCGGCGTCCACCACGTCGTCGTCGGCCGCGGCCTGCTCACCGGCCGGCGCGCCCGCGGCGGCGGCTCCCTCGGCTCCGGCGTTGGCGTACAGCGCCTGGCCCAGCTTCTGGCTGACGGCCGCGACGTGCTCGGTGGCCTCGCGGATCAACGCGGTGTTGCCGTCCTCCGCGGACTCGTTCTTCAGCTTCTCCTTGAGGTCCGCGATCGCGGTCTCGACCTCGGACTTGACGTCCTCGGGGAGCTTGTCCTTGTTGTCCGCGATGAACTTCTCGGTCTGGTAGACGAGCTGCTCGCCCTGGTTGCGGGTCTCGGCGGCCTCGCGGCGCTTGTGGTCCTCGTCCGCGTACTGCTCGGCCTCGTGGCGCATCCGGTCGACCTCGTCCTTGGGCAGCGAGGAGCCGCCGGTGACGGTCATCCGCTGCTCCTTGCCGGTGCCCAGGTCCTTCGCGCCGACGTGCATGATGCCGTTGGCGTCGATGTCGAAGGTGACCTCGATCTGCGGCATCCCGCGCGGGGCCGGCGGCAGGCCGGTCAGCTCGAACATGCCGAGCTTCTTGTTGTACGCGGCGATCTCGCGCTCGCCCTGGTAGACCTGGATCTGCACCGACGGCTGGTTGTCCTCGGCGGTGGTGAAGATCTCGGAGCGCTTGGTCGGGATCGTGGTGTTGCGCTCGATCAGCTTGGTCATGATGCCGCCCTTGGTCTCGATACCGAGGGACAGCGGGGTGACGTCGAGCAGCAGGACGTCCTTGACCTCGCCCTTGAGCACACCGGCCTGCAGGGACGCGCCGATGGCGACGACCTCGTCCGGGTTGACGCCCTTGTTGGCGTCCTTGCCGCCGGTCAGCTCGCGCACCAGGTCGGCGACGGCGGGCATCCGGGTGGAACCGCCGACCAGGACCACGTGGTCGATCTCGGACAGCTGGATGCCGGCGTCCTTGATGACGTTGTGGAACGGGGTCTTGCAGCGCTCCAGCAGGTCCGCGGTCAGCTGCTGGAACTGGGCCCGGGTGAGCTTCTCGTCCAGGTGCAGCGGGCCCTCGGCGGAGGCGGTGATGTAGGGCAGGTTGATCGAGGTCTCGGTGGACGAGGACAGCTCGATCTTCGCCTTCTCCGCGGCCTCACGGAGGCGCTGGAGGGCCATCTTGTCGCGGGCCAGGTCCACACCGTGGCCGGACTGGAACTGCTTGACCAGGTAGTCGACGACCCGCTGGTCCCAGTCGTCGCCGCCGAGGTGGTTGTCGCCGTTGGTGGCCTTGACCTCGACCACGCCGTCGCCGATCTCCAGCAGCGACACGTCGAAGGTGCCGCCGCCGAGGTCGAAGACCAGGATCGTCTGGTCGTCCTTGTCCAGGCCGTACGCCAGCGCGGCGGCGGTCGGCTCGTTGACGATGCGCAGGACGTTCAGCCCGGCGATCTCGCCGGCCTCCTTGGTGGCCTGCCGCTCGGAGTCGTTGAAGTACGCGGGGACGGTGATCACCGCGTCGGTGACCTTCTCGCCCAGGTACGACTCGGCGTCCCGCTTCAGCTTCTGCAGGATGAACGCGGAGATCTGCTGCGGGTTGAAGTCCTTGCCGTCGAGGTTGATCCGCCAGTCGGTGCCCATGTGGCGCTTGACCGAGCGGATGGTCCGGTCGACGTTGGTGACGGCCTGTCGCTTGGCGACCTCGCCGACGAGCACTTCGCCGTTCTTCGCGAAGGCGACGACGGACGGCGTGGTCCTGGCGCCCTCTGCGTTGGTGATGACGGTGGGCTCGCCGCCTTCCAGAACGCTGACGACGGAATTAGTCGTGCCCAGGTCGATGCCGACCGCACGTTCTGCCATGGTGAAATCCTCCAGCTAACCGCACTTGAGTGGAACTGACTCAAGAGTGCCTCAGCCCGGATCTTCTGTCAACAGAGATGAGTCGGGTCGGCTCAATTTTGCCGCGCGGCTCGCGCGCAGGCAGCACAGGACAGCGGCCGGTCGGCCCGTAGCGCCTGGAAGAGCTCCCCCGCCCCCGGCTGCCGGGGCACGCCGTGACGGGCCACCGGGACCGTACGGAGCACCAGGCCGCCGGCCGGGAGCCGGCGCAGGCTGCCGGCCAGGTCGTACAGCGCGGGCAGCGAGCTGAGTCCGGGGTCCGCGGTGATCGAGGAGGTCGCGGTGTCCAGGAACCCGTAGAGCCGCGCGGGATGGGCGAGCCCGCCGTCGCCACCGCGCGCGCCGCGGGCCAGCGCCTGCGGCAGGTCGCCCCTGGCGTCCACCGCACGGCCGCCGACCGCGCCGGCGATCTTCTGGAAGCCGGCCACGTCCACCACCAGATGGTGGTCGATCCGGATGCCGCTGAGCCGTTCGAAGGCGCGGATCGAGCACGCCGCGCCGCTGCGGAAGGCGGCGCCGAAGGGCTCGTACGCCGCCGGGGTGGTGCCGCCGCCGGGCCGGGCGCACCGGGGTGCGGCCACCATCAGCTCGCGGGGCACACCGACCGCCGCGGCCCGCCGCCGGTCCGCGGACAGGTGCAGCAGGACGGCCGCCTCGGGTTCGCCGTCCCCGCCCCGGGCGCCGTCGGCGGTGCCCATCACCAGGATGTTGCGCGCACCCGGCACCAGGACGGGGGGCCGCTCGGCCGCGTACCGGGCCAGCACGCGCTCGGCGGCACTGTCGGTGCGGATGTTGTCGCTGAACTTGCGGTAGGCCGCCCAGCCGAGGCCGGCCGTCACCACCAGGGCGAGGCCGGCGCTGACCGCCACCCAGCGGAGCAGGGTGCGCATCGTCGGGTCCTCCTCGGTCGGGCCGGCAGGGGGCGGGCCGGCAGGGGGCGGGGCGGTCGGAGCGGGGCGGTCGGAGCGGCTAAGGCCGCCGGGCAAATCGGACGGCCGAGGCCGCCGGACGGGCCGGGCGGCAAAAGGCCGCCGGACGGGGTCGGGGCGGCGGGTAAGGCCGCTGACTCCATGTTTGTCACGATCCGGGAAGCTTCAACCGCAGCGCCGCGGCGGGAAGGCCCGCGCCACCATGCCGTGCCCGCGGAAACCGCCGCAGGACACACCACGCGACACGCCGGGGGCCCGCGACACAGATCACCGGGCCGGGAACTTTATGGGCCCCGGATTCCCGGGTAACCTCAGCCGAGACCGAAGTAAGTTACCGCTTAGTACGTATCGCTCGCGCAGGCCCGAGGAGCCCTCATGCAACTCGCCGCGATCATCGTGTCGCTGGTCCTCACCGCGGTCGGCGTCGCGCTCGTCAGCCTCGCCGTCGCGCAGATCTACCGGTTCGTCCGGCTCGGCCAGCCCGTCCCGGCCGGCAGCCGCACCGACGACCCGGTGGCGCGCACCAGGACGCTGGCCAGGGAGTTCGCCCTGCACACCCGCATGAACAGGTGGGGCGTCGTCGGCGTCGCCCACTGGTTCGTCGCGGTCGGCTTCCTCACCCTGGGCCTGACCATCGTCAACGCCTACGGCCAGCTCTTCCGGGCCGACTGGGTCCTCCCGGTGATCGGCACCTGGCCGCCGTACGAGGTGTACATCGAGTTCATCGCGCTCGGCACCACCGCGGGCATCCTGGTCCTGATGGCGGTCCGGCTGCTGAACCTGCCCTCCCGGGCCGGCCGCAAGTCCCGCTTTGCGGGCTCCACGGCCTGGCAGGCGTACTTCGTCGAATACGTCATCCTGGTGATCGGCCTGGCCATCCTCACCCTGCGCGGCCTCGAGGGCGCCATCCACGGGGTGGACCACTACGAGGCGTCGTACTGGGTGTCGTACCCGCTGGTCGCGGCCTTCCGCGGGCTGGGCGCCGGCACCCTGCAGACGCTGATCTACCTGACCGCGATGATCAAGCTCGGCGTCACCATGACGTGGGCGATCACGGTCGGCCTCAACACCGACATGAGCGTGGCCTGGCACCGCTTCCTGGCCTTCCCCAACATCTGGTTCAAGCGCCACGCCGACGGCCCGGTCGCGCTCGGCGCCCTCCAGCCGATGACCTCCAACGGCACCCCGATCGACTTCGAGGACCCGGGCGAGGACGACGTCTTCGGCGTCTCCCAGGTCGAGCAGTTCTCCTGGAAGGGCATCCTCGACTTCTCCACCTGCACCGAGTGCGGGCGCTGCCAGTCGCAGTGCCCCGCCTGGAACACCGGCAAGCCCCTGTCGCCGAAGCTGCTGATCATGTCGCTGCGCGACCACGCGCACGCCAAGGCGCCCTACCTGCTGGCCGGCGGCGGCAAGACCGCGGAGGGCGAGGAGAAGGCCACCGCGGAGCAGCTGGCCGGCGTCCCCGCCGCCGCCCTCGCCGAGGCCGAGCGCCCGCTGGTCGGCACCCTCGCGGAGAACGGCGTCATCGATCCCGACGTCCTGTGGTCCTGCACCACCTGCGGCGCCTGCGTCGAGCAGTGCCCGGTGGACATCGAGCACGTCGACCACATCGTGGACATGCGCCGCTACCAGGTGATGATCGAGTCGGCCTTCCCCTCCGAGGCGGGCACGATGCTCAAGAACCTGGAGAAGAGGGGCAACCCCTGGGGCCTGCCCAAGAAGCAGCGCCTCGCCTGGGTCCAGGAGGTCGGCTTCGAGGTGCCGATCGTCGGCGAGGACGTCGAGGACCTCACGGACGTGGAGTACCTGTACTGGGTGGGCTGCGCCGGCTCCCTGGAGGACCGGGCCAAGAAGACCACCAAGGCGTTCGCCGAACTGCTGCACATCGCCGGTGTGAAGTTCGCGGTCATGGGCGGCGAGGAGAACTGCACCGGCGACTCGGCCCGCCGGCTGGGCAACGAGTTCCTCTTCCAGCAGCTCGGCATGGAGAACGTCGCCATGCTGAACACGGCCTTCGGCGAGGACGAGGACGACCCGGCCACCCGCAAGCCGCGCGCCGCGAAGAAGATCGTCGCCACCTGCCCGCACTGCTTCAACACGCTCTCCAACGAGTACCCGCAGCTCGGCGGCGAGTACGACGTCATCCACCACACCCAGCTGCTCCAGCACCTGGTGGACGACGGCAAGCTGGTCCCGGTCACCCCGGTCGAGGGCCTGATCACCTACCACGACCCCTGCTACCTGGGCCGGCACAACAAGATCTACACCCCGCCCCGCGAGATCATCGCCAAGGTGCCCGGCCTGCGGAGCGAGGAGATGCACCGCCACAAGGAGCGCGGCTTCTGCTGCGGCGCGGGCGGCGCGCGCATGTGGATGGAGGAGCGGATCGGCAAGCGCGTCAACAACGAGCGGGTGGACGAGGCGCTGTCCCTCGACCCGGACATCGTCTCCACGGCCTGCCCGTTCTGCCTGGTGATGCTCTCGGACTCGGTCAACGGCCGCAAGAACGAGGGCACGGCGAAGGAGTCGCTGGTGGTGGTGGACGTGGCCCAGCTGCTGCTGGACTCGGTACGGACCCCGGTGCCGGCGGGCGTGGCGCAGGAGTCGCCCGACCCGGTGTAGGGCGCCACCCCGGGTAGGGGGCGTGTCACAGGTTGGCAGCAATGGCGGGCCCCGTTCGCGGCCGCGGTACGGGAACGGGGCGCACCGGGTACGTTCGAAGGCGTGGCAGGTTTCCAGGGACGACGACAGGGCGACGGCGCTCAGCGGGGCGGCTACGCACCGCGGTACGGGCAGCAGGGGCCGTCAGGACCGTACGGCGGCGGGGCGGGCGGCGCAGGGGGTGCGGGCGGGCAGCCGGGGCCGTACGGGGGCGGGTACGGGCAGGTCCCGGGCCGCGGGCCGGGGCAGGGCCGCGGGCCGGGGCAGGGACCTGGTTACGGGCCTGGTTACGGTCCGGGCCGGGGCCAGGTGCCCGCCGGGGAGCCCGAGTACTACGCGCCGGCCCCTTCCCCCGGGCAGGACGACGCCCCTGGGCACACCCGGGCTTTCACCTTCGGCGGCGACGCGTCGCTCGCCGACCCGCAGCCCGGGTCACCGCACTACGGCGACGACAACGTGGCCACCTACCGCGCCGGCCAGGCGGCCACCCCGCCCGCCGGCCCCCGCCTGCACTGGAAGGACCTGCTGCGCGGCATCGTCCGGCACCCGGGCCGCACGTTCTGGCAGACGCGGGACCACAAGGTCTGGGCACCCGCGCTGATCGTCACCTTCGTCTACGGCCTGCTCGCCGTCTTCGGCTTCGACGCCGCCCGCAACGACATCCTCGACGCGACCCTGGCCACCAGCGTCCCCTGGGTGCTGACCACGGGCGTCGCGGTCGTCCTGTGCGGCCTCACACTCGGCGCGGTCACCAACACCCTGGCCCGCCAGCTCGGCGGCGACGGCGCCTGGGCGCCCACCGTCGGCCTGGCGATGATCATCACCTCGCTGACCGACGCCCCGCGGCTGCTGTTCGCCATCTTCCTGGGCGGCGGCAACGGCTTCGTGCAGCTGCTGGGCTGGCTGACCTGGTTCGGCTGCGCGTGGCTGCTGACCTCGATGGTGGGCAAGTCGCACGACCTGCCGTGGCTGAAGGCGCTGGGCGCGTCGTCGATCCAGCTGCTGGCCCTGCTGATGCTGTTCAAGCTGCCGCTGATCTAGCGGGGGCGGCGGGACGGCGGGGCCGGGTTGCGGGGGCCGGCGTTCGGGCCTGCGGCAGGGGCCGGGTTCGGCCCCGGGTTCCGGCCGCCGGGGCCGGCGGGCCCCAGCGGCGGTCAATCAGACCTTCGTACGGTGGAAGTCGAGGTACGAGCGGGAGGCCGTCGGCCCGCGCTGTCCCTGGTACCTGGAGCCGTAGTGCTGCGAGCCGTACGGGAACTCGGCCGGCGAGCTCAGCCGGAACAGGCACAGCTGCCCGATCTTCATTCCGGGCCACAGCTTGATCGGCAGCGTCGCCACGTTCGACAGCTCCAGCGTCACATGCCCGGAGAACCCCGGGTCGATGAACCCGGCCGTCGAGTGCGTCAGCAGCCCCAGCCGCCCCAGGCTCGACTTCCCCTCCAGCCGCGAGGCGATGTCGTCCGGCAGCGAGATCACCTCGTACGTGGACGCCAGCACGAACTCCCCCGGATGGAGGATGAACGCGTCATCCCCGTCCGGCTCCACCAGCCGGGTCAGATCCGGCTGCTCCACCGCCGGGTCGATGTGCGGATACCGGTGGTTCTCGAACACCCGGAAGAACCGGTCCAACCGCACGTCGATGCTCGACGGCTGCACCATCGACGCCTCGAACGGGTCCACGCGTACGTGCCCGTTGTCGATTTCGGCCCGGATGTCCTTGTCTGAGAGAAGCACGCCCCGAGACTAACGCGACAACGAACGCGGCCCCCACCGGGGCCGCGCCCCCGACCCCTACTTCCCGGCACCCTCCGACACCGAGACCGGCACCGCATGCCGCAGCCGTGCACACTTGGGACACCTCAACAGCCGCCCGGGCCCGAGCCGATCAGCCCCCAAATGCTGCATCGGAAACGACCCCGTACTGAACACGTGCCCCTCCGCACAACGAACAACGGTGCGCTCCATGAAGCCCCTTCCCCAACTCCGCGTGGCAGACAAACCCCCACATTAGGGGATCCCCCACCCTCACCGAAGCCCCCCACACCGCACCCCGCCAACCTACTCCCGCACCACCCCTCCCCCCTCCTTGCCACCCCATGCGCTAGACTCTCCCCGAACCCACCCGGCAGGGCCCACGGTTCATCTCTGCGGATGTAGTTTAATGGTAGAACATGAGCTTCCCAAGCTCAGAGCGCGGGTTCGATTCCCGTCATCCGCTCCAGCATAAAGCCCCAGGTCGTGGACCTGGGGCTTCGTTGTCATCGAGCTAACGGCAGCACGCTTACATACACCCTCGGCAACGGATGCACGAAATCAAAATCAATGAGGCCTGAACCGCCCCCAGGCATCACGCCTGGGGGCGGCTAGCGGGCCCAGGCCGCGCGGTATTCCCCGCTTGTTGCGGCTGCGACGAAGGTCTGGATTCGATCTGCGACCACCGGGTTGGTCAGCTGAGACCGAGCCACAGCCAGTACGAGCTTCTCCGCGGCGTCCTCGTCCAGCGGTTCCTTGCGGGCATAGCCGTTGATATCGAGGAAGACAACGGCAGACGCCCAGCTCGTCCTCTTGTTGCCGTCGACAAGGCTGTAGCTACTGGAGAGAGAGTGCAGGAGTGCCGCGGCTTTCTCGAACAGTGTCGGGTAGGCGTCTTCTCCGAACACGCTGGCCTGCGGTCGTGCTACTGCGCTCTGCAAGAGACCCCAGTCACGTACACCGACACGTACGCCGAGGGTGATCTCTGCGATCTGGATGACGTCGCTGACGTCCACATACTCAGTTATGGCTGGGTCCCTAAAGGTCTGCGAGGCGCTTGTTCAGTCCAGCAGAGATACGCGCAGTACGCATGGCGGCCGCAGCCACCTTGCGCCGATGGACCTCGGCAAGGACGGCATCGTGAGCGAGCGTCTTCAGACTGGTGTCCTCCTTTGCCGCTTGCCGGCGGAGCGTGGCCATTTCCTCGTCGGTGAACGTCACGTTGAGCGCGGGCATCATCACTCCTTTCAGGTACCGGTTCTGGTACCACGCTGTCACCGCACTCGACGTCGGGCCAGCCTCACTTCTGACTGCACCAATGCTGGTCAAGACATCCAGGTCAGAGCCTTGTTAGCTTCTCGCCGAGCCAGCAGCACTGCCGTGCGCCCCCTACCGAGGTGCCATCGGCGCATACGCCTACGCGCAGACGGGCAAAGTCCGCATCGACCGGTGGACGCGGCCATGAGAGGTGGCACCCCCGCAGCCGGCCGCCGGCGGAGTCCGGGATCAGGTGCCGTAGACCTGCAACTCGTACAGCGAGGTCCCGTACGGCGTGGCGCGCTGCTGTTCCAGCAGGCGCACGTATCTGCCGGTGCCCGACACGCTGTAACTGACGCTGCCTCCGGTGCCGTTGGTGACGGTGGTCAGGTCGCTCCAGGTACCGAAGGCCGGGTCGTCGGAGACCTGGAGCTTGAAAGCGGAGGCGTAGGCCGCCTCCCAGTTCAGGGTGATGTTGGACAACCGGTGGCTCGCGCCGAGATCGACGTTCAGCCACTGGCCGTCGCAGAAGCAACTGCTCCAGCGGGTCGAGGCGTTACCGTCGACCGCGTTGGAGGCCGGGTAATCGGTGGTCTCCGACGAGGACGCCCAGGCGTCGTGGCCCTGGGACAGCAGCCCCGCTCCGCCGGTACCGCCGGTGCCCGTGCCATGGGGGTCGTAGGAGAACGAGTTCACGCCGAGCCCGGGACCGCCGACCCACGGCTCGAACCCGAACTGGACGCTGGTCATGTACCACGCTGTGGAGAGGTAGCCGCGGGCCGCCATGTCGTCGGTGAAGTCCCTGATGTTCACCGTGACGGCGTTGGCGCTCTGCTGGCGGACGTAGGAGACCGTGTTCCAGGCGGGGCTGGTGCCCTGCCGTCCGTACCAGACGTCCCAGACGGCGCCCTCGAAGCCGACGGTCCCGACCTTGGCGCCGAACGGCTGCGGCGGGCCGGCGTGGTTGGCCCAGATCATCAGCTCCGCGCCGTCGTTCTGACCGGTCGGGTTGGGCGTGGAGTCGAACCAGATGTCGTAGGCGGCGTCCCACTGCCCGTCAGCGGTGGTGAAGTCCACGCTGGAAGTGGGGTTGGCGAACGCCGAGACCTGCAGGGGCAGGCCGCTGCCGGTGGAGCAGTTTCCGTAGTGGCAGCCCACGTAGATCGAGGGGTAGGCGGCCGGGGCGCCCCCGGACAGGTTGTGGTAGCCGGTCGTGTACTGGAATCCGTCGTCGGTGGCGTTGATGCACTGCTGAATCGTGTCGCCCCACTCGTCGTTCTGCACGACGTACGTGTCGCCCGACACGTGGGTACTGCCGAACTTGTCGCAGATGGTGGTGGCGGCGTGCGCGGACGGAGCGGTCAGGAGCGACAAGGCGGCCAGCAGCAGGGCCGACAGCAGCCCCGGCCACGCCATGGCGTGCCGACGCGGGCCGATCAAGCTTCTTTGCACGGCGATCCTTTCGGTCACCGGCCGGCCGGATTGCCCGGGTCAGCCGGTATGGCGACTCAGTCCTGCCCGCACAGGTGACGGGAGCGCTCCCAAATGTGGCCGCGACGCGGCCGACCGGAACCTCAGGGCTGCGGAGGGGAAGGTCCGGGAAGCCGGAGCCGGACCGGGAGTGCCGGCTCGCGGTGGCCGGCACGCAGGACGCACAGGGGTGTCAAGTCCGTTCACCGCTGTGACTCATGAAGCCAGTGGGGCGGAAGGCGTGTCAACCTGTGAGACGGCGTTAACTTCCCGAACGCGCCCGCGGGCCCGGCCGAAGCGGGCCGGTGAGCGACCTCGCGGGGGAGGACGCAATCGCCCGATCCGTCCGCATCCGGATCGGAGCCGGCTGCGATGGAGGCGGCGTGCAGCCCGCGCCTCAGTCCACCTCAGCGCGGGCGCGCGGGCTCACCGGGACGGCTGCGTGGCGAGGTCGAACTCCTCCCAGGGGCCGATCGCCGTACGGTTGGCGATCAGGGCGGACGCCCCGCCGTTCTCGGCCGTGACGAGGTGCTGGTTGTCGTAGGCGCGGAAGCTGACGCTGCCGTCGGCGTTGTGGACGAGGTGGAAGGTCTTCCACGGGCCGGGCCCGCCGCGGTTCGCGATCAGCGGGGAGTTCCCGTTGCTCTCGGCGGTGACCCACTGGTTGTCGGAACGCGCCTTCTGGTTCACGGTGCCGTTGTTGTTGGCGACCGTGGAGAAGGTCTCGTTCGTGCCGACCGAAGCGGCGTCGGCGATGAGCGAGGTGGTGCTGTTCGGCGCGTCGACGTACTTGCCGTTGGCGTGGGCCTTGAGGCTGCTGACCGACTCGGTGGGCGGCGGGAACGTGGTGGTGTTGTTCGCATAGCCGGCCGCGGTGATGTTGGCCTGCACGGCGTTCCCGGTCGCGTCGGTCGGGAAGCCCCCGGTGACGGCGCCCTCGACGAACTCTCCCGTGTCCATGGGGCTGTTGTCGCCGCCGGTGCCCAAGTCGAGCAGAACCGCGCGGACGTCGCGCCGGATCTCCATGGCCGCGACGATCGTGCGTTCGTCCGCGCGGGGAACACGGGCCGCCGGCGCGGCAGACGGCGACAGGAGGCGGTGCGGAGAGGCGCCGCGGGGAGGCGGAGGCGGAGGCGGCGGAGGCGGCGGAGGCGGCGGAGGCGGCGGAGGCGGCGGAGGCGGCGGGCGGACCGGACCGGTTGCGGGGCCCGGTCCGCCCGGACGGTGCGGCAGGGGGTTCAGGACGTGCCGCACGCCTGTCCGTTGAGGGTGAAGTCATGCGGGGCGGTGTTGGCGGTGCGGTACGTCGCGGTGAAGCCGATGACGACGGAGCCGCCCGGCGGGATCGTGGCGTTGTAGCCGGCGTCCCGGGCCGTGACGGTCTGGCCGCTCTGGGTCAGGGTGCCGTTCCAGGCGTTGCCGACCTGCTGGTCGGCGCCGAAGGTCCAGGTGACCGTCCAGCCGTTGACCGGGGTCGCGCCGGTGTCGGTGATCTTGACGTCGGCCTGGAAGCCGGTGCCCCAGTCGTTGGTGACGGTGTAGGTGATCGGGCAGCCCGTGCCCGTCGCGGCCGGCTTCGTGGTGACCGTCAGCGGCGGGGACGCGGCCGAGAGGGTGCCCGTGTCGTCGACCGCTTTGACGGTGAAGGTGTAGGCGGTCGCCGGGGTGAGGCCGGTGACCGTCGCCGAGGCCGCCGCGGGGGCGCCGGCCGCCGCCGGGCCGGAGCCGCTGTCGGCGAACACCCGGTATCCGGCGAGCGGCCGGCTGCCGGGGGTGGCGGCGGGCCAGGTGAGGGCGACCGAGGTGGCGGTGACCTCCGACGCGACCGGGGCGCCGGGCGCGGACGGCGGCGTGGGCGAGGCGGGGGGCGTACCCGGCGCGCCGGGCGCGCTGCCCCACACCGCCGTGGCGCCGTCGTAGAGCACGATGTCGTTGACGGTGACCGGGGTCGAGCCGGGGGTGGTGGAGACGCCCTGGTAGGACCAGTCCCCGGTCGGATCGTGCGGGCCGGGGAAGCTCAGCCGGAACTGCACCTCGCGGTGGAAGGCGGACTGCCCGGCCGGGGCGATGTCCTGGCCCTCGCAGCTCACGGTCAGGTAGTAGACGCTGTCGGCGTACTGGGTGGGGCCGCTGGGGGCGGAGCACTGGTTGTACGCCGAGGTGAGCGTCACCTGGGACGGGGTGGTGCCGGGGTCGAGGGTGAAGTAGTAGCGGAAGCTGCCGTGGGTGAGGTGGCGGGCGGGCCAGCCGGACTTGTTGACCACCTGCGCCTTGATCTCGTAGAAGTTCGTGCCCGCCGCGTTCACCGCCGCCTGTACGAACTCCTCGGGGCCGTCGGGGGTTTCCTTCGGCGGGAAGTTCGCGAGCGGGGTGCCGCCGTACTCCGCGGTGAGTGCCGCGAGCGCGCCGGAGAAGCCGGCGTTGTAGTCGAGCGCGCCTTCGGTCTCGCCGTAGTTGGCGCGGTCGTCGGAGAACCCGTCGTCGGCGGAGCCCGGTCCGCCGACCAGCAGGCCGTAGTCGAGGTGGCGGGTGGCGGCGGGTTCGGTCATCGACTGGGACCAGGAACCGTGCGCGGCCCTGCTGTGCGGATTGCGCGGCCACGCGCTGTTGGTACCGGAGTTGGTGAACCCGATCTCGTAGCTCACGCCGGCCGGGTTGTCGCCGAGCGCGTAGTCGATCTGCCGGACACCGAAGTCGTGGTAGGTGCGCGCCCTGGCGGCGTCCGTGCCCCGGCCGGTCAGCCAGCCGCTGAACTGGAGGGCGACGAAGGCGGTGTTGGCGGAGTACCGCAGCGAGCCCCAGGTGTCGAGGAACGCCTCGCCGCCGGGCGAGTAGCCGACCTTCTTGCCGTCCACACCGGTGGTCCACCAGTCGAGCCAGCGCTCGGCGTCGTCGATGTAGCCCTGCTTGCCGGTGAGTTCGGCGAGCAGCACGTAGTCGCCGTAGGACTTGTCGTCCCAGGCGAGCGTCCAGTTGTACTCGGGGGTGGTGGTCTGCTGCATCTTGGGCAGTTGGGCGTAGTACGTCTCCGCCTTGGCGAGGTACGCGCTGTCGCCGGTGGCCCGGTACAGCCAGATCGCCCCCCAGACCAGCTCGTCCCAGTAGCCGCTCCAGGAGTTGTAGTAGCCCTGGGCGGCGGTGATGCACTGGTCGTAGGTTCCCCGGTAGGTGTCGGCGAAGGTGTACAGCTGCTTGGCGTTGGTCAACAGCGTCGCCGCGTACGCCGGGTCGCTCGCGGTGAAGATGATGGACGAGGAGGCGAGCGCGGCGGCGGCCTCGCCCGCGAGGTCCGAGCCGGGGCAGGAGGCGTCGATTTTGAACGACGGCCGCGGCGACGGGTTGACCTCGGGCGGCCCCCAGAACGCGTGGTCGCTGCCGCCGTCGCCGACCTGGCCGTAGAGCACGTTGGGCGAGGGGTGCGCCTTGAGCAGCCAGTCGTCGCCCCAGCGCAGGTTGCGCAGCAGGTACGCGCTCTGGCCGCTGTCGGCGTAGCCGGGGGCTTCGTCCAGGCCGCCCCAGCCGAGCATGGTCATGGAGAACGCCATGGGGAAGCCGAACTTCACCTCGTCGCCGGCGTCGTGGTAGCCGCCGGTCAGGTCGAGGCCGACGTCGGCGCCGTCGGTCAGGTCGGAGTCGCCGCGCCAGGCGACGCGGTTGTCGGCGGGCAGTTTCCCGGAGCGCTGGGATTCGTAGAAGAGCATCGAGTCCTGCAGCGCCTCGGCGTAGTTGTACGAGGCGGCGGCGGCCGGTGCGGCGGCGGTCGGCGCGGCCGCGTGTCCGGCAGGTGCGGCGGCGATCGCCGTCAGGGTCAGCGGGAGCAGGGCGGCCAGCGCGGTGGCGGCCCGGGACAGGGCGAGGGGGAGTCGGGGCATGGCGTCCTCCTGGGAGGGCGGTCGGCACGGTGGGGGGATGCCGGCCCGGCGGCGGGCGTGTCGGAGGTACGCGCGCCGCCGGGCCGGTGGGGGCCGGCGGTCGGGCCGGCCCGGTCAGGCGGTCATGTGGTGGTGCAGACCGTTCCGTTGAGCGTGAAGACGGTGGGCGGTGGCGCCGCGCCGTCGTTGGCGCCGGTGAAGCCGAAGGACACCGAGTTGCCGCCGTCGGCGGCCAGGGTGGCGTTCCAGTCCACGGGGGTGGCCACGACGTGCGTGCCGTTCTCGCTGACGTGGGCGTTCCAGTAGCCGGCGACCGACTCGCCGGCGGCGGGGAAGTCGAAGGCCAGCGTCCAGCCCGTGATCGGTGTCGGGCCGGTGTTGGTGACGGTCACGGCGGCGTTGAACCCGTTGCCCCAGCCGGCGGTGGTCGCGTACCCGACCCGGCAGGTGGAGTGGGCGGGGGTGCCGGTGCGCACAATGACCGGGTCGGACGGCGCCGAGAGCCGGCCGTCGGCGTCACGGGCCAGGATGTTCCAGGTGGAGGTGGTGCCGGGGGTGAGGTTGCGGACGGTGGCGGAGGTGCCCGTGCTGTCCGCGAGCAGTTCGCCGGTCGTGCCGAGCTGCCGGTAGATTTCGTAGCGGGTGGCCGCGCCGCCGGTGGACGGGGTCCAGCTCACGGTGGCGGTGGTGTCGCCGACCGCGGTCACCCTCGGCGCGCCGGGCGCGGACAGGGCCGAGGCCGTACCGGGCTCGGCGTGCAGGGTGAGGGTGGTGAGCGAGTACGGCGGCAGGGTCTGCCGGGTGCCGTCCGCCGAGGTGGCGGTGTCGATCGCGTGGGCCCCGTCGCGGTAGGTGGCCACGGTCACCGGTGCCGAGAGGTCGGGGGTGAAGCCGGTGTAGCGCAGGTCGACGGTCTGCGCGGCGGCGGGGTCCTTGTTGATCAGCAGGACGCTCAGGTCGCCGTTCGCCCGGCGCACGGCGTGCGCCGCCACCGTCGCACCGGTACTGCCGGAGGCGACCATCAGGTCACCGGGGAGGCCGAGCCGGCTCAGCATCGCGATCGCGTAGTACGGCGGGAACGGCGTGTTCAGCGGCGGTTCGCACACCTCGCCGATGCAGTCGCCGCTGGAGAGCACACCCCAGTCGCCGTAGTCGGTGGCGCCGTCGGGCGCGGTCGAGATCTGCCGGGGACCGTTGTGGGTGTCCCACCAGTCGACCGTGAACACCCCGCTCTGGAGGGCGGTGAGGTAGGCGTCCGCGCCGAACAGGGCGTTGGGCTGGGTGTCCTCGTCGACGCCCCCGTTGACCTCGGTGAGCGCGATCGGCGTGCCGCCCGCGCCGGCGTCGTCCAACTGATCGCGCAGCTGGGCGAGTTCGCCGGTGAGCTGGGCGGGGGTGCCGAGCATCCGGGCGGCGTCGGCACTGCTCGGATACCAGTGCACGATCACGAAGTCGGCCTTGCCCGCGATCAGCGGGATCACGGTGTGGTTCCAGTCCGCGCTCTCGCCGTTCCCGATCACTCCGTCCGGCCAGTTGCCGGGCATGGTGAGAACGGCGCCGACCTTGACGGTCGGGTCGACGGCCTTCATCGCCGAGACGTACTGGAGCACGTTGCCGGCGTACGCGGCGGGTGAGGTGTCGGCGTGGTCGTCGTGCTCCCAGCCGGAGCCGTAATGCCCGTTGCCGTACAGCTCGTTGCCCACCTCCCAGTACTTCACGCCATACCCCTGGGTGATGTTGGCGTAGCGCACCCAGTCGGCGGCCTCCTGCGGTGTGCCCGAGCCGTAGTTCGCGATGAGGATCGGCTGGGCGCCGACCTTCCGCACCGTTCCCATGAACGCGTCGAAGTCCGTGCCGGGCGCGACGTAGCCGCCGGGCGCGGAGTTGGTCTGCCAGTGGTAGATGTCGCCGTAGGAACCGCCGGGATAGCGGAGCATGCCGACGCCGGCGGCCTTGACCAGGTCCTGCACCTCGGGCACGTTCATCTGCGCGTCCCACACGGCACTGTTCAGGCCGTACGCCGTGTCGGGGATCGTCCCCAGGCCCTCGCCGGCGTTGACCGTGACGGTGGCGTCGGCCGGCGCCGACGGCGGGGCGTCGGCCCGCGCGGACGCCCCGCCGAGCAGCAAAGCGCCGGTGAGCGCGGCGGCGGAGGCAGCCGCGACGAGGCGTCGGTGCCGGTGTGATGGACTGCTGGACATGACAAGACGCACGGCAATACTCACCTTCAGGAGGCGGGGCGTGGGGGGTCGCTGGATGCGTGCCGGGCCTGCTGCCCCCAGTTGTGGGAGCGCTCCCACCATGAAGGCGGTGTGCCGCACTGTCAATGGCCGTGCCGCGCGGAGGGCAAGCCGCCCGTATCGCGGCCCGCCCCGGTCCCGGCAGCCGGCCCGCGCGGCAGCCGCGCGCAGAGTGGCTGCAAGACGGCTCCGCCGGGTGCCCGCTCGGCCGCGCGGGAACCGCGATCACCGGCGTCGCGGGTCGCCGGGAGGCCGCCCCTCACCACCGGGCCGGTGCGCGGGCCGGTGCGCCGCTCGCCGAAGGCGCCGCCGCCCGGCCCGCCGCGCCGCACGGCCGTCGGGACACCGGCGGCGTACCCGGCCGCGCGGCTCCGGGGCGCGACCGTTGCGGCCGGCCGGGAGCGGCCTCGTCCGCCGGGCGGGCCGGCCGGCGCCTACTCGAAGAACTTCAGGCCCCAGCCGGTGTCGCCGGTCGCGCCGGGGACGTTGGCGCGGGTGTAGGTGGTGTTGCCCCACCAGCAGAACCCGCCCGTGAACCAGTAGCGGTTGGCCCACGAGTAGGGGGTGCCCTTCGGGACCGCGGTGAACATCAGGGGGAACGTCGGGCCGGCCGGCGGGCTGGTGCTGATGTCGCCGTCGAGCAGCACGAAGCTGTGGCTGCCGGGGCCGTCGACGTACAAGGTGGGGTCCCAACCGGACATCATCGTCGCGGCGTTGGAGCCGAACAGGCAGCCGTTGGACTTGTACCAGTCCCAGACGTAGGTCGGGTCGCCGCCGGACCGCAGCCGCAGATCGGCCATGCAGTACCGGTCGCTCCAGCTTCCGTTGGCGGAGTACACGACGTGCAACCGGCCGGCCGGGTCCCTGACGGCCGCCGGCGCCTCGTTGATGTACGGGTTGCCGACCACCCGCTCCCAGCTCTCACGCGGCTGCGAGATGACGTACCGGGCGCCGGTCGGCGTGGTCGGGCCGCTCATCCGGACGATGTAGAGGTTCTGCTCGACGTTGGTGTCGCCCGCCCAGCCCGACCAGACGAACCAGCGCTGGCCGTTGAAGGTGAACAGAATGCCGTCGATGGCCCATTTGCCGTCCGGAAGGGCCAGTTGCATCTCGGCGCCGTACCCGCTGTCGGCGGTGGCGGAGCTGATCACGTACATCCGGTGGGCCGATCCGGTGCCGGCGGTGAAGTAGACGTAGTAGCGGGTGCCGTCCACCACGATCTCCGGGGCCCACACCTCACCGCGGCCCTTGGTGTCCGACCAGACCTGCCGGGGGGTTGCCGCGCCGAGGGCGTCCGGGGAGGACGCCTCCCGTACGGCGATGCCGCCGCCGGACGACTCCGCCGAGATGTACGTGCCGCCGACCCTGATCACGCTCGGGTCCGCGTTGTGCACGCCGGTCTGCGACGCCAGGGCGGGCGCGGGGCACACCAGCGACAGCACGGCGGCGAGGGCGCCGCACAGGGTGAGGGCCAGGGGACCGCGGAGACTTCGCAGCAGCTTCATCGTCCCGTTCCATGGTCGGCCTCCGCTTCGACGCCGGGCCCGCGGCGGAACGCCGGCCGGGGACGACGTCCGGTCAGTACCGCGTCGGAGGGGGCTTCTGGGCGCTCTGACCGTCTGCGTTCCACCATCTCCCCTGCTTCCGCACAGGGATCGACACCGGTGGGAGGCAGATTCCAACAGCATCCCCAACAACAATGGACATGTCAATCACCGGAACCGTCCTGCCCCCGCGTTCGCACGGCCCCTGCCGCCGCCGGGAGGACGCACGCGGGCCCGCAACCGGTCAGGTTCCGGGCCCGCGCCGCGCTCAGTGCCTTACGGTGTCGCAGCCGATCCGCAGCCCGGCCCGAAACCCGGCCCGAAACTGGGCCGGCCCGGCCCGGCCCGGACTCCGGAGGCCGGACGACGCGGAGGTCTCCGCTACTGCGACGGGACCCACCGGTACGCCGCCGGGCCGACGAGCGTCGTCCACGTCGTCCCGTCGAGCGAGCCCAGGACCGACAGGGTCTGGGTCCGCGCGGCCCAGTCGGGCGGCAGGGTGATGCCGACCGAACCGAGCGCGCTCGCCGTGCCGAGATCGGCGGTCAGCGTCTGCGGCCAACCGCCGACCACGCTCTGCCAGTACGAGGCGGGGTTGCCGTCGACCGCGCTCTGCGCCGGCAGTCCCTGGGTCGTACTGCTCACCGTCACGGGGGAGTTGAGCGCGAGGTCGCGGTTCGTGGTGTCGTTGACGGCGAACTCCGCCACCTGCGCGCCGCTCTGCTGGCTGTTCGCGGTGAAGTTGAGCCGGACGTAGCGGTCCTTCGTGTCCGCCGGCAGCGTGACGGCGACGTTCTCGCCCTTCGGCGATCCCGCGGTGTCCTCGCTGAAGGCGACGTTCACCGGGGCCGGTTCGCCGATGAACTCGGTGGCCGCGCCGTCGCCGAGCACCGCCACGTCGAGCGTGCACGCCTCCAGCAGCGTGGCGTCCTTCACCGCGTCCTGCTGGCAGACCGCCTGCGCCCGGTCATGGAGGGCCGTCGGCAGCTGGTCCGCCCACAGCGGCGTGGTCGGATCGGTGGCCGGGGTCTGGTCGCCGCAGACCGCGACCAGGGACTGGTCCGCCGGGACCCGCCAGCTGTCGCCGTAGACCTGGTAGAGCGTCGTCAGGTCGACCGGGATGGGGATGTTCGTACCGGTGCTCGTCCTGAGCTGGTTGTTCGTGCCCGGCGCGTTGGCCAGCAGCCCGGTCACCGGCTGCGGGTACGATCCGAGGCCGACGAAGACATCGAGGTACCCGGGGTTCATCGTGGCCGTCACGCTGTCGCCCTGCGGGTCGGTCACGACGTACTGGCTGCCGCTGCGCACGATCGTGTCGCCCGAGGCCAGGCTGATCGTCCCACCGGAGGCGAGCGGTGTGGCGGTCCCGTTGACCACCAGGCCGCGCGAGACGCACAGCGCGACGGTGTCCGCGCCCATCTGCGTGGCGACCGCGCTGTTGACGGCGGCGGTCGGCCAGCCGAGCGAGGCGCCGGAGACCTGGTTGGACTGCACGGTCATGGCCGAGGACCGGGCGAGCGTGAAGGTGCCGTCCGCCTGGAAGTCGTAGTACGTGCCGCCGAAGGTCTCCAGGTGCGTGTCACCCGTGCCGTGGGCGGAGGCGCAGGAAGGCGGGGTGGTCAGGATGTTGCTCTGGACGCTCTGGATGGAGGGCGACGCCCCGACGGCGTAGGACGCGGAGTTGACGAGGTTGAGGTTGTTGGTCTCGCCGGTGAAGCCCTCCGTCAGACAGGTCGGCGCGTTCGTCGTGCCGTCGTGGGTGACCGTCTTCACGGTGATGGTGGAGCCGGGGTTGAAGGTGGCCTGCGAGCCGCCGCCGTTGCCGCCGATCATGAACTCGACGGCGTTCCAGTTCGCCGACAGCCCCAGGGTGCTGTCGGTGGTCGAGGCGCTGAGGCTGCCGCCCGCGGTCGACATGACCACGGTGTCGAGCGATGCGGTCACGTTGCCGGACAGGCTCAGCGAGGCGAGGTTGGCGATCGGCTGCGAGGGGACCGCGACGGCGGAGCCGTTCCGGTAGCAGTCGCTGAGGTACGTCGACCAGCCGGCCGGGCAGGTGGTGAAGTAGTTCAGGATCCAGAACTGGATGAAGGCGGCGCTGGTGCCGACGCCCGGGTTGGAGAAGATGAACTGCTCCCAGCCCTGGCACCCGGGGTGCCCGGCGCAGATCGGGCTGGCGAAGGGCGCGCTGTTCAGCTGTAAGGAGTAGGAGTTCGGGACGCCGCCGCCGGTCTCGCCGGTCACGCCGGAAACGGTGGGGAACGAACCGGTGGCCCCGTTCAGCACCCCGGACACCCCGGCGGAGAAGTCGATGCCGTTGCCGACCAGGTAGGGCACGGGCCCGGCTATGGTGCCCACGCCTTTGCCGGCGACGGCGGGCAGGCGGGGGGCGTCGGCGGTGCCGCCGGACTTCGGCGCGTAACGCCGGTCGGGCGCCGTGGTGCAGGCGGCGCTCTGCCAGGCCAGTGCCGGGTAGGCGGCGGTGAAGCAGCCCTTCGCCGGGGTGGCGAGCTGCGTCATGGCGCTGTGCCACTGCTGCGAGGTCATCGGCGCGGGGGACGGGGAGGACGCCGGGGCGTCCGCCGTCGCGCCGGGAGGGATGAGCATGGTCGTCACCAGGGCGGCGACCACGGCGGCGACGAGTCCGAGGACCCGGTGGAGCCGTCTGCGTGTGCGGGCGGAGGGAGTGTCGGTAGGCATGCCTGCGCTTCACCTTCTCGCGAGGTCGACCCACGGGCACCGCGGCGTGCGCGGCGACGAGGTACGCGGCGGGGCAGTGCCGGACGAGGGAGGTCCATTCCCCGGGGTGCACGCACGGTGTGGCGCGGAGCGTCGGTCCGCCGAGTTGCGTCCCGTCCTGGAACCGGTGCCGTGGGGGTGGGGGGTGGGGTGGTGCTGGGGATGGTGCTACGCATCGTAAGGACGCGGCAACGTTTCGTCGATATTAAGTGCGGTGAAAGTCGCCCCCGGACAGATCGTCGACCGGTGGAACGTATACGGGACCGCGGCGGTCCTGCCGCTCCGCAGGCTTCGCGAGCTGCGCACTGTCGGGTGGCGGGACGGCGGCGGGACCGGTATCCCCGCGCCCCGGCCGGCGCAGTGAACCCCACCACATTCGAGGAGCCGCGGCCCGGCGCTTCGTCGTACGCGGAGCCGTACGCGCGGTCGTACGCGGAGCCGGGCCGTTGACGTGTGCCGCCGGTCGCGGGTGCGGGTGCGGCGGTGCGGGGGGGCGGTGCGGCTGTCGGTACGGGTCCGGCGGCCGGCCGGGGGTCGGCCAGGGGCCGGGGGTCGGCCGGGCGGCGGCCGGCGCGGTGCCGGGTCCGTTTCAGGGGCCCTTGGCGGGGCTTTCGGCGGAACCTCCGACGTCCCGGGCGTCGCTGAGGAAGCCGCCCGACTGGTGCTGCCACAGTCGCGCGTAGGCGCCGTCCGACGCGAGCAGCTCCTGGTGCGTGCCCTGTTCCACGATCCGCCCGTGGTCGAGGACGACGAGCCGGTCCATGGTGGCGACCGTGCTCAACCGGTGCGCGATCACGAGCGCCGTCCGCCCCTCCATGAGCCGCCACAGCGCCTCCTGGACGAGGAGCTCGCTCTCCGAGTCCAGCGCGCTGGTCGCCTCGTCCAGCAGCAGGATCGGCGCGTCGCGCAGGATGGCGCGGGCGAGGGCGACCCGCTGGCGCTGTCCGCCGGACAGCTTGACACCGCGTTCGCCCACCATGGTGTCGAAGCCCTCGGGCAGCGCGTCGGCGAACTCCGTGACGTGCGCGATCTCGGCCGCGCGGCGGATGTCGGCGGCGTCGGCGTCCGGGCGGGCGAAGGCGATGTTGTCCCGCAGACTGCGGTGGAACATCGCCGGCTCCTGCGGCACGTAGGCGATCAGCCCGCGCAGGTCGGCCTGCCGCAGCCGGCTGATGTCCTGCCCCCCGACCAGGATCCGGCCCGCGTCCACGTCCGTCATCCGCAGCAGCAGCCGGGTGAGCGTGGTCTTGCCGCCGCCCGACCGGCCGACGAAACCGACCTTCGCGCCACTGGGCACGGCTAATTCGAGGCCGTCGAAGAGCGGCGCCGCACCCTTGTGGGCGAAGGTCACCCGCTCGAAGCGTACGTCGGCGCTCCGCGGGCTCAACGGCTCCGGCGACGCCGGGTCGACCACGGTCGGCGGCGTCCGCAGCAGTTCGGTGAACTGCGCGGCCTCCGTCATCGAGCTCTCCAGCCGGCGGTAGATCTGGTTGAACTCGAACATGACCCGGGTCGCGTTGGTGTAGTACGTGAAGGCGACCACCACCTCCTCCACGCCGTGCCGACCCCCGCCGAGCGCGACCGCGAGCAGCAGGCCGAGCGCGTTGGTCAGGACGGACAGCGGCGCGACCAGCGTGTCGATACGCAGGTTGCCGTAGTCCCACGACCGCAGCATGAGCCGCCGCGACTCGGCCACACGGGACCGGTGCTCGGCGGCCTCGCCCTCCTCGGCGGCGAACGCCCGGACCGTGTCGATGTTCGCCAAACTGTCGGCGACGTGGCCCGACACCCGCGCGATCGCCTCCTCCCGCCGGCCGACGAGCGCCTGACGGCGCCGGATCAGGGGCGCCACCACCAGCGCGGTCAGCGCGATCATCGTCAGCAGCCCGACGACGAGCAGCGGGTCGTAGTGCCACAGCACCACCGCTCCGAAGGCCAGCGGCACGAAGCTGCCCACCACCGAGAAGGTCAGCGTGTCGATGAGGTCCTCGAAGCGGGAGGCGAAGCTGAGCACCCTCTTGGTCAGCGATCCCGCGAAGTTGTCGTGGAAGAACGCGGCGTCCATGGCGAACAGTTCGTCCATGCCGAGCACGTACAGGTGCTCGATGCCGAGGGCATCGACGCGGTTCATGCAGTGCAGGCCGATGCGCCGCAGCGTCTCCGAGAGCAGCAGGACGCCGGCGAAGCCGAGCACGTAGGGGAGCACCGGGCCGAGTGCGGTGCCGGTGTCGTCGGCGACGCGGCCGACGAGCTTCGCGACGACCAGGGGCGCGATGTAGTTGATGCCGGTGTTGCCCAGCGCGGGCAGCAGCATCGCCGGCCCGGTCAGCCACCGCAGCCGGGCCAACTCCCGCCCGTAGTAGCGCAGTGCGAGGACCACCGAACCCTTGCCCGGCGCACCCGCGCTCGTCTCAGGAGATCCCATTTCATCCCAACCCTGCGTGGTCCGCGGGCCGTCCGGCACGTGCCGCTCCACCGAAAAGCCGTTGCCGTAGCGCCGCGCGGAGCTTCGGTTCGCGTGCGCCCGCCCGTGTCCTCGCTCCTGCGGGCAGGGCGGAACGCAGGCCCGGCGCGGTGCGTTGCGACCCACCCGCCCCGCGGACGGCCCAGGAACCGCAGTGTCCCGTGCCAACGCCCGCGCCGTCCAAGCGTTTTCGCCGGGGCGACCGCCGCGGTGCGGGCAGGCCGCGCCGCCGGGTGCGGGCAGGCTTCCGGGACCGGCCGGGCCGCCGAATGCGGCCAGGCTTGCGGGACCGGGCAGGCCGCGCCGCCAGGACCGGTCGGGACGGCGAGGACCGGTCGGGACGGCGAGGACCGGTCGGGCCGCTGAAGGGCGGTCGGGCCGCCGCCCGCCGAACTCGCGCGCCCACAAGCCGGCGAACAGGGGATATTCGGTGCAGGTCCCGTGCGGGCGAAGACACAGCGAGGCGCATGCCGTCGTCGAACGCCCAAGAGGCGCCGCACGCCGAGGCGCTGCTGTGGGAACCGCACGCCACGCTCACCTTGCGCAAGCGGCCGGAGGACGTGGCCCACCTCGTCCAGGACCTGTTCGCCGCCCAGGACGCCGCCGTTGATTCGACCACCGGGGCCGCGCTCGCCAAAGCGGCCGCGCACTCGCTGCGCAACATTTGGCACGGCTACACCTCCATGCCGGAGGACTTCGCCCGGCCGGTCGCAGCGCAGCGGCAACTCGCCCGCGCGGCGGAGCTGTTCACCAGCCTTCCGGAACTGCCGGCCGGAGCCGGGGACGACCGGCACAGATCGAGGCGGCCATCCGTCGCGCAGGCGAGGAGATCTGTCGCGCCTACGGGGACAACGACTTCGGCATGAACCGCCTCAACCGCGCCGAGCGCGACGAGGCCGGGCTGGGCGAACTGTCCAGGCGCCGGTACAACAGGCGTTTCCGGCTGCTGCGCCGGATGGAGGCCAAGCTGGCCCGGCTCCTCCACGAGCAGCGGCGCCGCGAGGTGACCGTCACCGGCAAAGGAGCGCTCGCCCACTTTCTGCCGTACAACCTGTTCGCCTCCGACCCGGACGCGGCGGGCTGCTCCGCACACGGGCCGCGGCGAAGGGGACACCGGCAGGGGCGGGCCGATGGCGGGGACCGCGGTCGGGGTTGCGGGAACGCCGGGCCGGGGGAACGGGATTTGCGGGCCTTTGAATCTTGTGGACAGGGGTGCGCGGGTATTCTTATTTCCCTGCGACCCCGTGTGCCCGGGAAATCGACTCTCGCCACGGGAATTCCCACGCGTACCAGGGCGGCCAAGGGAACCCGGAGGGTGCATATCTGCGTCACATGCTTACGGCAGGGGGTTGCGTACCGCTACTCTCAGCTTCCGAGTACTCGTTGAGCAACACCAAAGGGGAGACCAGAGACCATGACCTACGATGCGCCGCCGCCCGGCCCGCCGCCGCCTCCGCCGCCGACCGCCGGCGGCGGCCCGGCCAGGGGATCTTTCGACCCGTCATCGGTGGACCGCCTTGACTGGGCGATTCTCGGTATCGGGTTCATCGTGTTCGTCTTCTCGTTCTTCGGGTACTACTCCTGGGATTTCGGGAGCGGATACGGCATCGACCTCGGCAGCGTGAGTTGGAGTGCGTGGCACTTCGATCACGGACTGTTCATAGCCTGGTTCGCGATGGTCGTCACCGTGCTCGGCGCGGCCGCCCTGGCGATCAGCTTGTTCGTGCCGACGGTCACCTTGCCGGCACCGGCCCGGCTGCTGACCTTTCTCGGTTTCGCGATCGGGTTCGTGCTCTATCTCATCGCGATCTTCGCCCACTCCGATTTCGGCCCGAACGGCGGCCACGGCTTCAGTTTCTGGGTCAGCCTGATCCTCGGCGGCGCGGGCGCGGTCATCGCCCTCATGCGCGCCCAGCAGACCGGCACCGAACTCCCCGGCCGGCTCAGCAGCCTCCCGCGCGTCGGCAAGTAGCCCGGCCCGCCTGCGACGCCCTGCGACCGCCGCCCGCCCCCGAGGTGCGGGCGGCGGTCGTGTGTTCCACGGCGGGGGGGAAGCGGCGCGGGGAGGCGGCGTACGGAGGGCCGCGCCGCGGCTGCGTGGCCGTTCAGTGATGATCTGCTCGCGGCGTCCGGTGAAGGTGGCGGCGGTGCGGGCGGGTGCTGGAGTCGCTGCCCCACAGGGCGCCGCCGTTGCCGCCGTTGCCGCCGTTGGTGGTGAAGGTGCTGGTCGCGTTGCCCCAGGAGTGCAGGGTCTCGGTGATGGCGGGGACGGACAGGGAGGCCGCGCACGCGATGGTGGAGCCGATGTCGTCGACCTGTGCGGCGTCGGAGTCCGCGCGGGCGCCGAACTCCATGGTCACGTGGCCGGCGACGAGGCGGGCCTGGGGCGTCAGGATCACGCCGCCGGAAACGGTGGTGGTCTGCGGGGCGCGGGCGGATTACGGGGCGCGGGTGAGCTGAGGGATGCCGGGCGCGGGCCGCGTAGGAGGCGCGGGCGGGCTGCCGGGCGCGGGAGAGCGGGACCGGCACCGCCTTCCGCTTCGAGGGGCCACGCCGGCCCCGCCCCCACCGCGTACCGCCGTACGGACGATGTCGGCGTCTCCGGCCCCTTGAGCACCTCCCGTACCGGCGGCATGCTGAGAGCGCCACACCCGCGGCAGACCCGGACCCGACCGGTTACCGAAAGGGCAACGATGGCCTCCTCTTCTCCGTCCGCACCGTCCGCACCGTTCTCATCGGCCCCCTCCCCGGCCTCCTCCCCCTTGGACCGTCGCACCCTGCTCCGGGGGACGCTGGCCGCGGGCGCCGGCGTCGTCCTGGGACCGGTGCTGCTCTCCGGCGCGGCGTACGCGTACTCGTGGTCGCGGACCCTCACGCAGGGGATGACCGGCGCCGACGTCACCGAACTCCAGATCAGGGTCGCCGGCTGGGCCACCAGCAGCCCCGGCCAGACGCGGGTGGGCGTCGACGGGCAGTTCGGGCCGGGCACCGCCGCCGCGGTCCGCCTCTTCCAGTCCGCCTACGGGCTGTCGTCCGACGCCGCCGTCGGGCCCGCCACGCAGGCGCAGCTCAACGCCCTGGAGCAGTCCGACGGTTCCACCGCGCACTTCGACTTCAGCGAGTTCACCGACCGCGTCAGCGGCACGTTCGACGGCGGCAAGGTCAGCGCCGCCGCGGCCAAGGAGAACGCCCGCCGGGCGATGTACAAACTGGAGGCGCTCCGCAAGAAGCTGGGCAACGTCCCGATCACCGTCAACTCCGGCTTCCGCAGCATCGCGCACAACGCCTCGGTCGGCGGAGCGAGCGACAGCATGCACCTCTACGGCACCGCCGCCGACCTGGACGTCCCCGGCGTGGCCAACAAGACCGTGTACCAGAAGGCGGAGACCTGCGGCTTCTCCGGCCTGGAGACCTACGCCGTGGACCACCAGCACGTCGACAGCCGGGCGGACCTGGGCCGCGCCTGGTGGTGGGAGAACGGCACCGTCTGATCCGGGTCGCCCAGCCGGCCGCCACCCCCGCCGGGGGCCCTGCCGGACCGCGCGGCGCCGTACGCGGGCCGACCGCGGCCCGGCCCCGGCGGCGGGCTCACCCGACCTCGTCGCCCGCCGCGCCCTGCTCCTCGGCCTCCATCTCGTCCTCGGGCTCGTCCTCGTCCGCCGCGTACGGGTGGACGTACCACCCCTCGCCGAAGGGGGTGAACCAGTCCTCGAACCCCAGGGGAGCGATACCGGGGTCCGCGGGTCCGGGGGCCTTGCCGGCGCCGGCCGGGGCGGGACCGTCCAGGGCTGGGTCATCGAAGGCGGGGCCGTCCACGGCGGGCCGGTAGAGCCACTCGTGGTCCACGTCCCCGTACAGCCGCGCGGCGAACGCCTCCAACGCGGCGCCGACGCCGGCCGTGTGCAGGGCGTGCAGATCGGCGACGACCTCGGCCTGCGTCAGGAGCAGGCGCATGAGGAGCTCCTCCGCGACACAGCTCAGCCGGCCGAAGCGGGGCTGCGCGAGGCGGCCGGTCATCGCCACGGCGGTGACGACCAGGCGGCGGGCGAACAGCGGCGTGTACTGGAGCGCGAACCGGCCGGGCAGGTCTCCGAGGACCATGAACGGTTCCTCGTCGTTCTCCGCGACGCTCGTGCCCGTCTCCTCCAGGATCGCCAGATCGTCGAACAGCGCGTCCACCAGGATGTCGACGGCGTAGACGAGCGCGCCCGCGGCGATCTCGGCGTCCTCACGGCTGACGACACGGTCCGCGGCCCTCCCGGAAACCCCGGAAACCCCGGAAACCGCGAAGCCCTGGGATTTCCCGGGGCCCCCG
Organism: Streptomyces sp. ITFR-21; assembly: GCF_031844685.1. Lineage (NCBI taxonomy): Bacteria > Bacillati > Actinomycetota > Actinomycetes > Kitasatosporales > Streptomycetaceae > Actinacidiphila > Actinacidiphila sp. ITFR-21. The sequence continues at coordinate 3,602,180 of NZ_CP134605.1, read as the reverse complement.
GAGTAGCCGAAGGACTCCGGCGGGAACGCCTGGAGGCGCGGCGCGAGGGACCGGAGTCTGCGCCTCATCGTCTCGACCTCCTCGTCGCTGATCCCGCCGGCCGGCGCGGCGGGGCGTCCGCCCGCGTGCAGCCGGGCCCGCTCCGCCGGATCGGCCGGCGGCACTTCGAGGCCGTCGGCCGCGTCGAGGCTCTCCTGCACCTCGTCGGGGTGCAGTTCCACCTCGCACCGGGCGATCTCCCAGTCGGCGAGCAGCTCGGTCTGCTCCAGCAGCTCCGCCATGACCTCGCGGACCGAGTCCTCGGCGAACTCCAGCGCCGGGGCGTCGACGAAGACCTTCAGCAGGGCTCCCCCGGGATGGGCGGCTATGAGGTGGTCGGTGATCTCGACCTCCACCCCGTCCGGACCCTCGATGGACTCGATCGAGTCCAGTTGCTTCTCCAACAGGAAGATGACGCCCTCGCGCTGCAACGGATCCAGCTCTGGGTCGCTCTCCGGCAGGCGTACGTCCACGGTCACGGCGTAGGTCACCCACCCATCGTGCCCGAGCGGCACCCCCGCCCGAACCGGTTCGGCGGCTTTCAGCCCCCGGGCGCTGCCAGGGTCGCGAGTGTCATGACGAGGGCGATGAGGAGAAGGAGGACGGCCGAGCGCACGTAGCGGTTCTTGATGTGCGCGATCCGGCTGGTGCCCTGGAGGGCCCGCATCAACCGGAGTTCGGGCACTCTGGCGCTATCCTCCAAACTCGCCGAGAGGCGGGTCGCGTGCTGCGCCCGTACCACGTCCTCGAAGTACGCGAGCACCCGTACGCCTTGGCGCAGAGCGGACTCGCGGCGGGGGATGAGGACCAGAAGAAGCGCGCCGACGGACATCGCCGCGGAGAGCGCGGCCGACCACCACAGCAACTGCGCCCATGGCGCGACGGCGGCCCTGCGAACCAGCAACAGGCTGAGCAAGGAACCCCCCGTGGCGAGCAGTACGGCCGCCTTGCCGTCGGCCCGGCCAATCTCCAGGTGGTTGTGGGCGATCAGCTCGCGCAGCAGCACACTGGTGTCGGGTGCCGAATCCCGCGCCGTGCGACGTAACGGACCCGGTGGGCGGCGCGCTGTGGCGCCACCGCCCCGCCAGGTCACCGAGGCTCCCCGGGGGTACGGTTCGCCCTGGCCTCCCGCACCCGGTTCAGCGTCTCCTCGCCGTACGGCACGCCGGCGTCGCTCAGGACCTCCGCGAGCTTGACGCCGATGAAGGAGCGGTGGTCACCGTTCAGATCCCGCAGCACGGAGGCGAGGGACCGCTCCCAGCTCTCGGGCGCCTCCAGGACGCTGCGGTGTGCCACCGTCCACTCCAGGACGTCCTTCGCCTGTTCGGGGTGGTAGAGCAACCACAGCGCCGCCAAGCCGTGCGGGCCGCCTGCCACCACATCCCGGTAGAAGCGATACGCCTCATGGTGTTCCGCACCCCATACCGCGGGCAGGGCAGGCCCTTGGGGAGGACCCGTAGGCCCGGGTGGCCGCGGCAGGAACCGGTAGGCGATCCCCAGCCGCTCCATCGCCCAGGCGGCACGGTAGGGATCAGGCGGACCGGCCGCGAAGGCTGCCGCCACCGGCTCAGGCCGGTGGGGCCACACGCCCCGCACGCCGGCGTCGGCCACGATGCGCCAGGCGACCTCGTCTTCCGTGGGCGCCTCACGGGCGACGACGACCGGGTCGACCACCCACCAGGCAACGCTTTGTGGGGACAACGGGACTTCGGCGGCACGCCCGTCACCGCCGCGGCCGTGCCTCGGTGCCTCAACGTGGCACCGGCGCTCGGCGAGGGAGACCCACCGCGCGTCGGCCGTGGCGGTCCGCCAGGCGTGGAGCAGCGTCGGCCGCGGATGGTTCCTGGGCGCAAGCCCGTCGGGGTACGCCACCCGGTCCGCGCCGTCCGGGCGGAGAAGGACGAGGGCCCGGCCGGTGCCCGCGGTCCGTCGCCTGTGCATCGCCAGCAAGCCCAACAGGGGAGGGGTGGTCAGTTGCTCCACCAGCGGCTCGTTCATGGACGTGTCCTTTCTGAGGTCTGGTAGGTGGTGCGGGCGCGATAGCGAGCAAGGAGGAAGGCGACGACTCCGGGGCGTCCGGCCGAGGCGTCGGAGACGGCGGCGAGCAGTTCGGACGTGGCGGTGCGCAGGCCGGTATCGGGAGACAGGGCGAGGGCGGTGAGCGCTTCGGCCATCGCGCCGTGCGCAGCGGGGTTCTCAAGAGCGGCGGTGATGAGGGCCGGAAGACCCTCTTCCTGGGTCGTCACCAGTTCCGCGAGAGGCAGCCTCGGCGCACCGGGGCGGAACTGGCCGGTGGAGGCACTGACGCCGAGCGAGGTGACGGCATGGACGGCGTACGCCCTGCGGAGGCTGCCGGCCGGTTCGGCGAGCCAGCCGGTCAGGAGGTCGAGCACCGCGGTGCGGTTCGCCTCCTCCTCGATCAGGACGTTGAGCGCGAAGGAGACGGCGTTCCGGAGGTTCGCGGTCAGCTCGTCCGCACCGCCGTTGAGGACGGCGCCAAGCAGACTCAGGGCGGCGGCCGGGCTGCTGAGCCCGAAACTGCCCGCGCAGGTCTCCGCCACCGTGCAGCGCAAGGAGACGTTCCGACGTCGGCTCCACTCCCGGAGTTGAGCCCGCACCGCGCCGGACAGATCCGGGCTCTGGGCGACCTCCCCCAGGGCGTACGCCGCCAGCCTGCGTTGCCAGCGGTAGTCGGAGGTCGCGAAACCGTAGAGCGACTGGAGCCATCGGGGGCCGGTGGAATGGCGGAGAGTCCGTCCGAGGGCCTGGCCCGCCGCAAGATCCACTCCCGGCTGGTAGGGCATGTCCTGGAGGACGGTCCAGATGACCTCGTCCATGCCGTCGTAGTCCCACCACAGACGACGCAGCAGGAACTCCGCCTGATGACTGCCCTGGAAGACCACCGGTTGCGACCAGTAGCGGCCTCCGCCGACCGGGACCACTCGCCGCGGGAGCAACTTCGCCCGCACATCGGCCAACCGGTCCTCGAAGCTGCGGCCCAGTAAATCGGGGTGTCCCGTGCCTCCGGACGCCGGCGCCGGCAGAACCCCGCCCCGCGGGGTGCGTTCGGCGATCCGCTCCCGCAACCCGACGGCGAACCGGTGGATCACCGTACGGTCCTGGTACTCCAGCAGCGCAACGGCCGCGGCGAACGCCAGTCCCTCCGCACTGCCGCGTACCGCGTCCAACGTCTCCTGCGCGGCCCTGCTGCCGCCGAGGCGGAGATTTTCCACCGCCTGCTCCACCGGTTGTTCCCCGAGAGCGACGTCCCGCAGTTCCCTGGCGACGTCGACTGCGACCGAGGGCAGCTGGCCGGCGCCGAGATAGCCGGTGAAGCGGGGCTCGCCGAGATGGGCCAGGACGGTTTCGAGCAGCTGCGCGGGGAGAGTGCCGTGCTCCGCCATCGACAGCAGCAGGCTCCGGGCCACCTCGTAGGCCGGGGGCGGGACGTGCGGCACCTGCCAGGGCGATGTGTCACGCGGCAGCCGCTGCTCCCTGCCGACGACAACCACCAGGGCGCCCCCGGCCCGGCGCAGATCGTCGGCCAACGCGACCAGCGTGTTCCCGCTGAGCGCATCGGCGGCTTCGGGCGACAGCCCTTGGAGGACGTAGCCGCGGGCAGCGGACGGCGACCACCGCGTCAGGTCCAGAACCGGGTCGAGGCCGCTGATGCCGCTGGGGCCGAACCGTTCGCGCAGCAGCGCGAAGGCGGCCGTACCGGCACCCGTTCCATCCGCTCCCCGCAGCAGCAGCGGGCCGCGTTCGAGGATGTCCCGGCTGGCGGGGTACGAGGGCGGCTGGACGAATCCCCTCAGCCGGTCCTCGATCTCGTCGGCTGGATACGGACCCTCGCGGAAACGGGGGCCGGGGACCACGTCGCCTGCTTCCTCCGGGGGCGCGTGAACGTAGATGTCCCTGGCCATGCCCATGAAGGCGAACCCGTTGCCCGTGACCCGCTGGCGGTTCCCCTCGTAAGCGGCTTCGCCTGCGGGCCGGTCCGTGCGGACCTCGGCCGCCGCCCCCGCGTCTTCGGACGGTTCCCGGTCGCGGTCCGCACGCCCCCCGTCGTCCGGTTCCTCCGCGGTGACGCTCACGTACGGTCCTCGGTCGCGCCGCCGACGTTCTTGGAACCGGAGACGTTGTCCCCGCTGCCCCAGTGCTGGTTGGCGGCGCGGTTCGTGGTGTCCGAGCGGCCGGTGAAGGTGAAGTCGCCGCCGATGTCGCCCATCACGGCCGCGCCGTCCTTGACCCGCTGGGAGTTGCCCTGGTACCGGGCCGCCGACGGTGCGGGGGCGGGCGGCGTCTCCGGCCTTCCGGCAGCCGCCGGCTCCTTCGCCGGCACTCCGGCGCTCAGGAGACTGCCCGACGGCGAGGGGACGTACAGCCAGGCCCGCTGGGCGAAGTTCTTGCCCTCCACGGTCGCGGGCACCTCGGTGCAGTGGTCCGGGAGCAGCCGCGTGTAGCCGCCGAGGACGGCGTCCTGGTAGACGCGATCGGAGATGATCGCGGCCAGGTGCGTGGTCTGCTCGCTCGCCGAGGCCAGCATCGCCTTGACCGGGCGGGAGTCCAGCAGCCGGTGGGTGTCGTTGCGCGCCGTGCCGTTTCCGTCGCCGGGCGCGCCGGAGTCGGGTAGCGGGCCGACGTGGACACTGGCCCGCAGCCGGATACGCGGTCCGACGGAAATGACGTTGTACTCACCGAGGACGTCGTCCAGTACGCGGAGGAACGGCCACAGCACGAAGGGCAGTCGGGCGGGATCGAAGCCGAAGACAATGCCGTCCCCGGTGCTCGCCGGAAACCTCTTGGCATCCCGTAGCCCGGCAAGGCCGGCCTTCGCCAGGGCCAGATCGACGAGTTGCGGAATCAACTCACTGACCGCCGCGTGCTGGACGGCCGGCAGACCGGTGAAGTCCTTCGCGTCCACTGCCAGCAGGGCGCGGTAAGGCGGCAGTGGCCGGCTCTCGGAACCAGGCACGGGAACGGGAACGGTGGTGGGCATGGGCGTTCTCCTGGGGTGTGCGGAAGGCCGCAAGCAGCGCGGTCGCGCGGCGACCTGTTCCCAGCATTCACGCCGGCCCCGGACCGGAGTGCACAGCACTGGGCGTCCCGCACGTAACGGCGGTCACACTGTCCGCGTGCGCCACGCCACCCGATCACACGGCTCACACGCGTCGCACCGGCGCAGGGGGTTGCGCCGCCCACGCGTGCCACGCTGGCTTGAGGAGCCGGTGCTCAGCCCGTCTTGGCCCACAGGCGCAGCGTCTCCAGGTCCCTGATCACGATCTCCCGGCGCGCGGTCTCCACAGCCCCCGCCGCCCTCAACCGCCCGAGCCCGCTGGCCACCGCGTTACGCGTCACCCCGATGGCCTGGGCGAGTTCCACCTGTGTCAGACCGGTCAGCCGCAGCGTCTGCAGTGCGGCAGTCGACGACGCGCCGGGCCGGCCGGGTACCGAGCCGGCGAGTTCCACCAGCCTGACCAGAGTGCGCGCCAGCCGTACGACCAGTGGGAGCGTCAGCAGCTCGGTCCGCAGCAGGTCCGATTCCCTCAGCCTCGCCATCGCCTGGCGCATCAGGTCCACGACCAGTCCGCGCTCTTCGACGAACGCCTTGAACCTGGTGGCCTCCAGGACGACGGCGGAACACGGGCTGAGCGCGACCACGTCGGCGATGCGGGTACTGCCCTCGAACACCGCCACATCGCCCAGCAGGTCGCCCGCTCCGCGAAAAGCGAGCAGGGTGACGACGCCGTCACGGTCCCGGCTCACGACCTTCGCGAGCCCCTCGGTGAGGGCGAGCAGGTGGGTGCCTTGGTCACCCTGACGCAGCATCACGCCGCGCTCGCGGAATCGTCGTACCGGACCTTGGCACAGCACCTCGGACCACAGCTCGGCTGAGAGCATGTGTCGCCTTTCTGACAGGCGGCCTCGCCGCTGGAGACCGGCCCGTCAACCACGGTTGTACCCCTCGCAAGGGCTACGCGTAAGACGCCCTCGCGCCGGATCGAGCGCTTCCGCACCGTAGACCGCGGGCCGCAGCCCGCGCCGAGAGTCCTGCGCACCCGTGCTCGGCGCGGGAGGCGGAGATCCGACCAGCGTCCGCCGTTCGTCCCAGATCCGGCGGAAACCCTTCCTCGCCGCGGTCGACACTCTTACGCAACGAGCCGCCCGAACTGCCGGTAACGGCGACGACGGCACGATCTCCGCGCGGTGCGGCGTCCAGGTGAAGGGGGAGATGCTGCTTGCGGCCGTCGGAAGGGCGGAGCTGAACCTATGGCGTCCGACTACAGGCGAGTTGGTCGTGAGGTGGGCCCACAACGAAACCTCGCCGGACGGAGCCGGTCTGAGCGCGGTAACGGTCCGGGGGCAGAATGTGCTGGCCGACAGCCTCGGCGACACCGTGCGCTTGTGGGATCCGACGACCGGTGAGAACAACCAGCCGTCGACGGGTCTCACCGGCAAGGTCGAAGCGATGGTCACGGTACGTGTCGGCGGCGTCGACCTGCTGGCCATGGTCGAAGGCGACCGGACCGTGAGGATCCGGGATCCCTTGACGCTGGACTGCTTGATCACCATCCCCAACTACCACGCCGTCCAGAGCGTCACACAGGCCGGAGACGTCCTCATGCTGGGCATGAACGCCGGCTTGCCGGGCCTGCGCCTGTCCATACCCGGCCGTCAGACTTCGGGTCCCGAGAGGGCACTTGGGATCGGTTCACGCGATTGAGCGGAGAGGTCCGGGCTCGAGTCGGGCGGCACGTCACCAGGACCGACCCGGCCCTGTGCGGTCCGCGGCCCCGTCCACCGGCGGGGCCGCGGCGCTGCGGAGGTGGTCAGTCGTCTCCTTCCGATCCTTGTGGTCCTTCCGGTGGGGCGGCCTGGCCCGGTGTTGGCGGCTCCCGGGTGACGTCGACGTCGCCGCCGTCACCGTCGTGGTCGCTGCCGGCCGTGCCCTTGCTGTCGACGAGGGTGTTGAGGGTCCGGTCCACCTCCAGCCAGGAGTCGGCGTTGGAGTTGTCGATGATCAGCAGTCCGTGGTTGGAGCCGTGCGACGGCGGTGGGGGCTCGTCCTCCTCCTGGCCGTCGCACCCGCAGCACTGGGTCGCCGCGGACACCGGTTGCAGGGAACCGCAGCCGATCAGTACGCCCGCGGCCATCACCGCCACCACGCCTGCCCGGCGGGCGGCGGCGAGCCGGAACAGTCCGTCCGGCCCGGCTGCCGCCTGCCGCTTGTGCCTGCCCATCGCGCTGGAGGCCCTCCGGCTCAGACGGAGACGGGCTGCGATACGGGTGCCGAGCTGTGCGGCAGCACGGACCTGCCGTGGTGCCGGCTGATGTTGCGCTCCAGCAGCTGGGTGGAACCCGCCACGCCGACCGCTCCCGCGCCGCCGGTCTCCGGCAGCCGGCCGTCGGACCGCTTGAGTTTGAGCATGGCGTCCTCGATCGCGGTGTGCGCCGCGAACAGGCACGGTGTGCTGTAGATGGCGACGTCCACGCCCAGATCGGTGAGTTCGGGCAGCGACAGCCGGGGGGACTTGCCGCCGGCGATCTGGTTGAACAGCAGCGGCTTGTCCCCGATGACCTTGCGGATGCGGTGGATCCACTCCACACTGCGCACGCCGTCGACCAGGACGACGTCGGCGTCCGTCTCGGCGAGCGCCGCGGCGCGGCGCAGGATGTCCGCGTCCTCCGTGGCATCGGTGCGCGCCACGACCACCAGGTCCTGCCGGCTGGCCAGCACCAGGTTCAGCTTCTCCAGGTACTCCTCCAGCGGCAGCGTGAGCTTGCCGTCCGCGTGCCCGCAGCGCCGGGGCCGCTTCTGGTCCTCCAGGATCACCCCGGAGGCGCCGGCCCGCTCCAGGCGCTGCACGACGTGGCAGGCGACCTCGGGGTCCACGTAGCCGTCGTCGATGTCCACCAGCAGGTGGTGGGCGGGGAAGGCCGTCCGGAGCCGCTCGGTGAAGGCGACCATGTCCGGCCAGGCGATGAAGCCGATGTCGGGCAGCCCGTAGTAGGAGGCGGCGAATCCGAATCCGGAGACGAAGAAGCCGTTGTAGTGCTGGGCCGCGATGGAGGCCGAGTACATGTCGTAGACCCCGATGAGGGGAGTGGTATCGGCGGACGCGATTTCGTTCCGCAGGGCGTTTCCGTACTGCACGCGCTTCTCCTTTGTATGGCATGCACAAGGCATGGAATTTCGACATACACATGCCGAGTCTTTGCCTAGCTTTACCGAATCTTGGAGATCCGTCAACACGGAAGGAAGCCCTCAATTCCGCGGGATCATGTACGGGTTCCGAATTCAATAGGATCAGATGAATGAAATTCCGATATTCGGATCTCTGGGCCCCCCGGGCCTTTCTCAGGCCCGCCGCGGGCCTCTCCCGGGCCCGGCGGCGGCCCGCGGGGGTCCGGCGGCCCCTCATCGGCGGGCGATGACGGGCCGCCGGACCGCGGCCCGGCGGTGGGGCGGTGGGGCGGGGCGCAAGGGCAGCAAACAGGGGGCGGGGAACGGGCGCCGGGCTCAGTACTCGAAGAGTTCCTCGTTGCGGGCGACCCGCGACGGCCACGGGTTGTGGTATTTGTCGCAGTCCTCGATCGGGTGACCGTGGAAAAGGCCGTAGTTGACGTGGTCGGCCGCGAACGCCTCGGAGGTGATGTAGTCGAGGATCAGATAGGGCCAGGTCTCGGTGTCCGGGCCGGGGCCGTCGCTGAGGCGGCCGTCGACGGTGACGTCGGTGGGGACCAGGACGTCGGTGTGGTAGGTGGCGGAGTAGCGCTCGGGGTCGAAGTTCGGCGGGACATAGGCCGGACGCCGGCGTTCGGGTTCCCGGGCCGGCTGGTGGGGGACGGTGTTGTGCCAGCTGGTGCTCTTCGCGCCGTGGTGGCCGATGCCGCCGTTGCCGACGGACCGGTAGGCGGTCTCGCGGACGAAGTCGATCGCCTCGTCCAGACCGGCGGCGAGACCGCGCAGGGCCAGCGAGTTGGCGTAGTGGCCCGGGGAGTTCATCGAGAACAGCAGACCGCCGGGCACCCGGCGGTCATGGTTGACGGTGCGGTGCGCGCCGCCGTAGAAGATGTTGCACCCGGCCTTGAACAAGGTGAGCTGGCCGTCGGCGCGGCGCAGCGGGACCGCCTCGGTGTAGATCACGTCGGCGCGGATCGGGGCGTGCTCCACGAGGTAGAGGTCGGAGAGGGCGACGCATAACGCGACCAGCTCGCGGCTCGGCCGCGCGTAGGCGAGCCGGGCCGAGTTGAACATGATCAGGAAGCCGCTCGCGGCGCCGGCCTCGGCGCGGTCCTTCCACGCGCGCCGCTCGCGCTGGATCTTCGCGCTGACGTGGTCGGCGCCCAGCGCGATGTCGGCCTCGCCGATCCAGCACACGTTGATGCCGAGTCCCTTGGACGCGGCCTCGCCCTTCGACTCGTGCGCGCCGAGGCGGCCGAACAGGCACGGCTGGCGACGGGCGACCCACCGCATCAGCTCGGCGCGCTTGGTGTCCTCGTCGACCGCGGGGTCGAGCAGTACCGTGTTGGCCTGGTCGATGTCCTCGCCCAGGCTGGTGCCGGCGGCCAGCTGCGGCAGCGCGGCGATCCGCTCGTCCAGCGGGATCGCCTGCTGGATCCCGTCATGAGTCAGCGCTTCAATGAGTGAAGCCAATCCGATCACTTCCCTTCGCTTTCGGCGGCCGTCCGACGGCTGCCGCTGGGCAGACGCCGGTCGCCGCCGTCATCGTCGTCGTCATCGCCGTCCGGTTCCGGCACGGCGCCGGGGCGGCCGTCGGTGTCCACGGACGCTTCGGTGTACGGATCCGCGTCGACGTCGGCGTCGGCGGAGACAGGGGGCTCGCGCTCGGCGAGGGTGAACAGGACGAGTCCGGACAGGATGAGCAGGGCGCCCACGCCCTGCCAGGCGTCGACCGGCTCGCCGAGGACGAGCACGGCGGCGGCCAGTCCGAACAGCGGGATCAGGTTGAGCACCATCCCCGCGGTGGTGGCGCTGATGTACCCGATCGCCCGGTTGTAGAGCAGGAAGCTCAGCGCCAGCCCGACGACCCCGGCCCCGACCGCGGCGGCCCACTGGCCGGGCGTGCTGCCGGCCGGCAGGACGGTGCCGTCGGAAGCCCACTGCGCCAGGGCGAACGGCACGCTGACCGCGGTGCCGGCCAGGAACTGGTAGGCCGTCATGGTGAGGGAGTCCAGCTCGGGGGCGATCCGGCCGGCCAGCGTCACGTAGATCGCGGCGGACAGCGAACCGGCCAGGACCAGCCCGTCGCCCCACCCGGCGGCCAGCGATGGCGCCGACCCGCTCAGCGCGGCGACGCCGACGGTCGCGATGACGACGGCCGCCACCGCGCCGCGGGTGAAGCGCCTGCCGAGGAAGACGGCGGCCAGCACGACGACGAACGCCGACTCCGTACCGGACAGCAGCGACGCGTCGGACGCGGTGGTGTGGATGAGGCCGAGGTTGATCGCGGCGTAGGCCAGCCCCGGCTCGAACAGGCCGAGCAGGGCCAGCCGGCCCAGGCCCGCCGGACGCCGGTGCCCGCGGATCAGCAGTACGGTCCACAGCGCCGCGGTGGCGCAGACGAGCTCGATCATCAGCAGCGTCATCGCCGGGATGCCGCGCAGCGCGTACTTCACCGCTACGGTGTCCGAGCCCCAGCACGCCGCGGCGACGATCAGGGCCACGCCGTGCCGGTCGCGGATCACGAGGCGGCGGCCTTCCGCGCGACCGGGCAGGTCTGCTGCGGGCAGCTGTCGTAGTCGCAGAGGCGGCAGGCGTGGTCCGCCCACTTCGCGCCATCGCCCAGCGAGGCGAGCATCCGCTCCGACAGGCGGACGAACGTACGGCGCTCGTCGGGGGTCAGCTCCCCCAGCATCTCCTCGAAGCAGTCGTGCCGGGCCCGCAGGATTTCCTCGGCGACGGCCTGCCCCCGGCTGGTGAGGTGCAGCGCCAGGGCCCGGCCGTCGGCTCCCGGCCGCTTGTCGACCAGGTCGTCGCCCACCAGGCCCGCGACGAGGCGGGTGGCGCCCGAACCCGTCAGCCCCAGCACCGCCGCCAACTGCTCGACCGTGTCACCCGGGCAGCCCTTCAGCGTCGCCAGCGCCGCCGCCCGGCTCGCGGACCCGCCGCCGTGTTCGGCCAGTTCGGCCAGGAGGCGGTCGTGCGCCGCGACGGCGAAGGCGCCGAGGAGGTTGGCACCGCGTGCGTCGTCATCGTCAACCATGGCTGAAGTCTGACTGCCTCAGTCACTCTCCACTAGGTGCAACTGTGCGGATCTTGTGACCGTCGCATGACCGGTCGGCGGCCCGCGCCTCGATGGCCTCTTCCCTCTGCACCGCGCATCTCCCCTGGTGGCACGTGCGGCGGGAGCCGCCCTTCCCGGTTTCCCGCCGAAGAGCGCCCAGTAGACCACCGCCCGCCCCACCCCGGTACAGCCGGGGCGGGACGGCGCGGGGAGCGGAGCCGGGGGCGGGGCGGCCGGTCGGGGCCGTCCCGCCCCCGGTGGTCCGGTGCCGGTTCAGCCCTGGAAAGCCGTCACACCGTTGGGGGTGCCCAGGCCGGTCGGGCCGTCGTAGCCCGGTCCCGCGGTGCACAGGTACGAACCGCAGGAGCCGTTGGAGCCGGAGGTGATGTCGTTGAGCGCGCCCGGGTGGGCGTACGGGAACGACACCGGGTAGGAGCCCGCCGACGGGACGCCGGCCAGCGCGTAGACACCGGCGATGATCGGCGCGGACACGCTCGTACCGCCGAAGACCTCCCAGCCCGGGTCGCCGCCGTAGGTGTCGTACACCGCGACGCCGGTGGCCGGGTCGGCCACCGCGGAGACGTCGGCCACCGAGCGCTTGCCGCACCCGGTGTCCTTCTGCCAGGTGGGCTTGGCGTCGTAGGGCGAGCAGCCGGAACCGGTGCCGTTCCAGGCCGCCTCGGTCCAGCCGCGCGCGTTGCCCGCCCGCTTCAGCGAGGTGCCGCCGACCGAGGTGACGTACCGGGAGGCCGCCGGGTACTCGACGCCGTATCCGGCGTCACCCGCGCTGACCGTGAGCCGCTCAGCGCCGCCGCCCCCGTACGCGGTGACCTTATGGCAGGGGGCCGCGCCGCTCCGCCGCGAGGCCGGTCTGGGCCGCCCGGCGCCCGGCACCGGCCGTCACGGCGTGGGGCGGGCCTCCAGATGCATCTGGACGAACGCCTCGACCTTGGCGCGCAGGATCCACGGGTCGAAGGGTTTGACGAGGTAGTCGACGGCGCCCGCGGTGTAGCCGCGGAACATGTGCGCGGGGTCGTGGTCCATGGCGGTGAGGAAGATGATGGGGATGTTGCGGGTACGGGCGCGGCGCTTGATGTGGATCGCGGTCTCGTAGCCGTCCATGTCGGGCATCTGCACGTCGAGCAGGATGACGGCGAACCCGGTGGCGTCCAGCAGGGCCTTGAGGGCGGCCTGTCCGGAGTCGGCGGTGACGACCTCGTGGCCGAGGCCGGCCAGGACGGCTTCGAGGGCCAGGAGGTTGGCCTGCTTGTCGTCGACGGCCAGGATGCGCGCGGCGGACCCGCCCGCGGCGACGGCGGTGGCGGTCACGGCCGGGCCCGCGGCGCAGGCCGCGGCCACGCCGACGACGGAGGTGCCCAGCGCGACGGACTCGGCGCCCGCGGGCGGGAGGGCGGGCAGCGGGCCCTCGGCGATGGTGAGCTGGCGTTCCAGCACGTCGCACCGGGACTCGGCGAGCAGGACCCGCAGCCGGGCCTCCTCCAGATCCGCTTCCAGCGTCCTGATCTGGTCCTTCAGTCGCTGGTGCTCGGCGCGCAGGTCGTCGGCGGTCTCAAGTTCCGCGGTGAGCAGGTCGGTCCTGGTGCGCTGGGCCGACCACTGGGTCTCCAGCAGGTTCAGGCGTACTTCAAGGTCGGCGATGCGGTGCTGGCGGTCCAGCAGGGCGTCCCCGAGCAGGTCCTCCTGGACGGTGGCGCGGCGGGCCTCGCGGTCGGCGTCGGCCAGCTGCTGCTGCAGGATCTCCACTCCGTGCTCCGGGGGCGCGGTGGCCCGGACCGCGCAGCCGTGCAGCTCGCGTACGTACTCCAGGGTCAGCGGGGTGGCCGGGGCGCCGTGGTCGGCGGCGAGGTCGGCGAACAGGTCGACCACGAAATCCCAGGGCGGCACCCGGACGCCGCTGAGGTAGCGGGAGACCGTCCCCGCGTCGCGGTAGCGCCGGGCCGCGTAGCGCCGCACCGACACCTCCAGCCCGGCGAACAACGTGCGGAGTGCCTGGGCGAACTGCCGGCAGTCGTCGTTCAAGTCGTCGGCCAGCGGCCGTAATTCGCCCATCGGGGCTCGTCCTCCTGTCGCCGCGGCCACCTCGGTCCCTGGGCCGGGTGGCCAGTGCCCTGGGTTCAAGCATGAGGGGTACCGCGCGTCACTCGGGACCGGTCGCGCCGATGAGCCGGTCGAAGAAGGGGACGGCGAGGCCGAACGCCCCGGCGCCGCACAGGACGCACCGGGCCGACGGGACACCGCCGACCGCGGACAGCACCCCGGCGCCGACGCCGGTCAGCAGGGACAAGGTGAGGACAAGCGCCGCCCTGACGGACAACAACGGGGTCTGCACGGGCTACCTCTCGCCGGCGGCGATGGTGGTCGCCGCGCCGGATCGCCGTGGCCGGTCAGCCGGGCGGGCAACCAGACTGCCCGCCCGCAACACCGTTGCGGCGCGGCAACGGCATCCCGGCAGCAGACGGGCAACACCCCCGGGAGCGGCGGGGAACGGGGGCCGGGCGGGGTTCCCGGCGGCGGGGGCGCTCGGCGGCCCGGCCGCGCCGGGCGCCGGTTCCGCGCGGGCCAGGCGCCGGCGCGGTACGGAGCGGCGGCCGGGTCGGCGGGGCGGGGTCGGCCGGGGCGGGGTCGGCCGGGACGGGGTCGGCCGGGACGGGCGCGGGGCCTGTTGTTGAATGAACCACGGGCTGCGGCCGGCCCGGCGCGGATCGCCGGGTCCGGAGGCCGTCGGCACGAAGGTGGGACGTCAGCACGTGAACGCGCATCCCGTATCGCTGAAAAGCCTGGTCCCGGCGGTGTTCCTGCCGGTCCTGATCTTCGAGACCGGCATGGGCGCGCTCGCCCCCGTCCTGGCCCTCAGCGGCAGGGCGCTGGGCGCGAGCGTCGGCGCCGCCGGGCTCGTCCTCGCGCTGCTCGGGGTCGGGCAGATCCTCGGCGACGTGCCGGCCGGGGCGCTGGCCGCGCGGCTCGGCGACCGCAAGGCGATGCTGGTCGCCTCGGGCGTCACCGCCGTGACCCTCACCGGGTGCGCGCTGGCCCGGAGCCTGTGGCAGCTGGCGCTGGCGGTGACCGTCACCGGCGCGTCGAACGCGGTCTTCATCCTGGCCCGGCAGTCCTACCTCACCGAAGTCGTCCCGCCGGGGATGCGGGCGCGGGCGCTGTCGACGCTCGGCGGCATGTCGCGGGTGGGCGCCTTCGTCGGGCCGTTCCTCGGCGCCGCCGTCCTGACCGGGCGTCCGGTACGGGACGTCTACTGGCTCGCGCTGCTGTGCACGGCCGTGACCTCGGTCGTCCTGCTCACCGTGCCGGACGTCAGCGACCCGGCCGCCGCCACCGGCAGGAAGCCCGTGCCGGTACGGTCGGTGCTGCGCGAGCACCGCACGGTCTTCCGCACGCTGGGCGCGGCCGTCCTGCTGGTCGCCTCGGTGCGGGCCACCCGGCAGACGGTGCTGCCGCTGTGGGCCGAGCACCTGGGCCAGAGCCCCTCGTCCACCAGCGTGGTCTTCGGCATCGCCGGGCTGGTCGACACGCTGACCTTCTACCCCTCGGGCCAGGTGATGGACCGGGCCGGGCGGCTGTGGATCGCGGTGCCGTCCATGCTGGTGCTGGGGGGCGCCCAGGCCGCGCTGCCGCTGACCCGCACGCTGACCGAACTGACCGTGGTCGCGATGGTCATGGGCTTCGGCAACGGGATCGGCAGCGGCATCCTGATGACCCTCGGCGCGGACGTCGCGCCGCCGGAGACCCGTTCGCAGTTCCTCGGCGTGTGGCGACTGTGCGCGGACTCCGGCAGCGCGGGCGGCCCGCTGGTCGTCTCGTCCGCCGCCTCGCTCGGCAGCCTGGCGGCCGGCATCGCGGTCATGGGCGCCGTCGGCGTCGCGGCGGCCGGCGCGCTGCTGCGCTGGGTGCCGCGCTACTCCCCCTTCGCCACGACCGGCACCCGGTACGGGCGGCCTGGCGCCGTGGTGTCCGGCGCCCGTGCCCGTCCGCCGGAGCTCAGCGGTCCGCCCCGGGACGGCCAGGCCCCGCCGACGTGACGCCCGCGGGGATCCGGCGGACACCGGTGCCCGCGGCGGGTGGCCGCGGCGCCCTGCGGACACGCCCCGCCCCCGCCCCGCGCCGCCCTTGCACCCGCGCCGGGGCCGCCCCCGCCCCCGCTCCCACCCCTCCGCTCCCACCCCTCCGCTCTCACTCCCCCGCTCTCACTCCTCCACCGTCACCCGGCGGCCGGCTTCGGCGCGAGCAGCTCCAGCGCCTCCTCCCAGCGGAACCGGTCCGCCCCGCCACCGCTGCGGGGCGGATGCGGCACCGCGCCGCCGATCAGGACGCCCATCGCGCGCAGCCGCTCCAGACTCGCGACGTACGCCGGGTGGGCCGCCATCGCCGCGTTCACGGCCGGCAGCACCGCGGTCGGCACACCGAGCCCGTACGCCTCGCACAGGATGCCCAGCGCCAACGTGTCCGCGATGCCCGCCGCCCACTTGTTCACCGTGTTGAACGACGCCGGGGCCACCGCGATCGCGTCCGGCGGCGGCAGCGGCCGCGGGTCCCCGGGCTTCCGCCACGCCGACCGGATCGGGTACCCCGTCTGCGCCTCCACCGCCGCCTGGTCGATGAACCCCAGCCCCAGCGGCGTCGCCACCACCCCGACCCCCCACCCCCGCTCCCGCGCCGCGGTGATCAGCTCCCCCACGCCCCCCGGCCACCCCCGCGGCACACACCACGACATACAGGAACGGCCTGTCCGGCTCCCCACTCACGCGAGCCCTCCCCATCGATCCACCACCGAAACCACCCTTTCCCGGCAGCGTACGGCCCCCCGCCGCCCCGGCGTCACCCACCGCCCGGCCACCGGCCCTCCTCCCCCGGCGGGCCCGCGCGGGTGTCCGGCACCCGCCGTACGGACACCCCGCGAGGAGGTAACGCGGCCGGGGAGGATCGATGACAACAGGACACGCCGGCGGGGAACCAGCGGGACCGGCGGATCCGGCGGCGGCCGCGGCCGTGCGCGCGGGGTCCGTGGTCGATCTGGCGCAACGCCTGGTGCGGTTGCCCAGCCGGGGCGGCGTCGACGGCCACGGGCCCGTCCTGGAGGTGCTGGAGACGTGGCTGTCCGATCGCGCGGTCCGGCACCGGCGGCTGTACGGAGGTTCGGGAGCCCTGGTCGGCCTGGTGGCGGAGGTCGAGGGCGAGGCCCCGGGCAGGTGGTGGGCGCTGGACGCGTGCGTGGACACCGCGCCGTTCGGGGACGGGTCGGCGTGGTCGTTCCCCCCGACGTGCGGGGATGTCGTCGACGGCTGGCTGCTGGGCAGGGGCAGCGCCGACTCAAGCTGGCGGCGGCGATGTTGTGCCACATCGCCGCCGACCTGAACGAGCGCACACCGCCGCCGCGCGGCGGGCCGGCGGTGCTGCTGGACGTGGACGAGCACACCGGGGTTTTCGGCGGCGCTTGGGCCTATCTCGCCGACCCCGGCCTCGCGCGGCCGGCAGGAGTGATGATCGGCTATCCGGGGCTGGAGGAGGTCGTGGTGGGCGGCCGCGGCCTGTGGCGGGCGACGCTGCGGGTGCACACGGCGTCCGGGCACCCGGGGTCCAGCCGCAGCGTGTCGGGCGCCGTGACCCGGGCGGCCCGCCTGGTGCGACTGCTGGACGCGGTGGAGCTGCCGGCGGCGGGCGGGGAGCAGTTCCCGCCGGCACCGAGGCTGTCGGTGACCGCCGTCCACGGCGGTGAGGGCTTCTTTGTCGTGGCGGACCTGTGCGTACTGTCGGTGGACGTCCGCACCACGCCGGTCTCCGGCGCCGCCGACGCGGAGACCGCCGTCCGCAACGCTGCCGCCGAGCCCGACGCCGTACTCCCCGGCCCCCGGCCCACCGATGTCGAACCGGTCGCGGCGTACCCGCCGTTCCGGCTCCGCACGCAGCAGGAGCCCGCCGCCGCCCTGCTCCGGGCCGCCGCCGCTGTCGGCGTACCCGCGCGGGCCAAGACCGCGCGTCCTTCGAACATCGGCAACCTCCCGGCGGGCGAGGGAACCCGGCCACCGCGGGGTTCGGCCTGCCCTACCTGGGGCTGCACGGCATCGACGAACGCGTCCGCCTGGCCGAACGCCCCCAGGTCCACGCCGCCTATCACCACGCCGTCCTCGACCTGCTCGGGCAGCCGTGAGGGGTTTCCGGGCGCGGAGGACGTCGCGGCAGGCGCCCTACCGCCCGGGGAACGGGTACGGGCCGGGGTCCGGTGGGGGGTTGGGAGGAGCAGGTGGGCTACGCGTCGTTGCCGACGGGCGTGTCGTCCAGCCGCACCAGGGGTGGGGGGTGCTCGGCGTCGGTGGGGGTCGCGGGTGGCGTGGTGACCGTGATGGTGGCCTGGTCGAGGGGGTTCGCGGGGGTCGTCGAAGTGTCCCAGGTGGTGGGGCCGGGGGGTTGGGGCGGGTCCCAGCCGCGGGTCCGGGGGCGGATGTCGAGGGAGTCGGCGGTGAGGCCGGAGCCGAGGGCCTGGAGGTGGATGGTCAGCCGCTGGGAGAAGGCGTCGGTGAGGCTGTTCGCGCGGTCTCTGCCAGTCTGCAGGGCGCGGCCGAAGTGCGGCCGGCCGGCGAGGGATCCGTCGGCGTGGCCGGTGATGGTGACGGTGGGCAGGGGCAGGCCGGCGGCGGTGTGCTCGACCGCGGTACGGGCCACGTCGGCGGCTATGGCGTCGACGTGGGCGGTCTGGTCGGGGCCCAGTTCGGCGGCCCCCTCCCCGAAGGGCACGCTGCGGGTCAGTGCGGGCTGCTCGGCGCGGTGCGGCGGGGCCGGCTCACCGAGGGGGGCCGGGGTGCCCCCGTCCTGCGGGCGGGTGTCCGCGGGGGGTCGCACGGGACCGGAGGAACGAGCCGGAGCGCCGTGCGGGGGCGCGGGCTCGGCGCGGGTTCCGGACTCGGCGCGGGTTCCGGACTCGGCGCGGGTTCCGGACTCGGCGCGGGTTCCGGACTCGGCGCGGGTTCCGGACTCGGCGGGAGACGGCGGTTCTGACAGCCGCGCCCGTTCGGCCCGGGACGGCGAACCGGCGTGCGGCAGCGGCTCCGTACGGCCGGGCGGGGCCTCGGCGGACAGGCTCGGCGACAGGTGCCGCTCCGGCGGCGACCCGGCGGGCCGGGGACGGGGCGGGGCGCCCGTGGGCGACTCCGGCAGCAGGTCGGCCCCCCGGGCCCCAGCGCCCTCGGGCAGCTCCGGAAGCACCTCGGCGGACTCCTCCGGGCGGGCCCCGGCCGACTCAAGCGGCTCCGGCGCCACATCAGGACGGACCCCGGCCCGCTCAACCGACTCCGGCGCCACATTCCGGCGAACCGCAACCGGCTCGGCCAACTCCGGCGCCACGTCCCGACGGACCTCGGCGGGTTCAACCAACTTCCGCGCCACATCCCGGCGAACCTCAACCAGCTCGGCCAACTCCCGCGCCACATCCCGACGAACCTCAACCAGCTCGGCCAACTCCCGCGCCACATCCCGACGAACCTCAACCAGCTCGGCCAACTCCCGCGCCACATCCCGACGGACCTCGGCCGACCCAACCGACTCCGCTGCCACACCCCGGCGCCCACCGGCCCGGTCAACCAATTCCCGTGTCGCCTCCCGACGAACCTCGGCCGACCCGACCGATTCCGGCGGTGCATCCCCGCGCTCCTCCGCCGGCTGAACCACATCCTGCGCCGCGTCCGGGCGGGTCTCGCCCGGGTCGGCCGACTCCGGCGGCAGGTCGGGGCGCAGGGGCGTGGGCGGTGTGGAGGGGGTGGGGGTTTCCGCGGGGGAGGGGGCCGGGGCGTGGGCGGCGGGCTCGGGGGCGGGCTCGAGGGCGGGCTCGGCGGCGGTGGTCCAGTAGAAGGCGTGGCCGGGGACGGGGCGCGGAGCGCCGTACTCGCTGTTGTCGTCGCGGTGGTGGAGGTCGATCCGGACCGGTTGCCGCATGAGGCGCTGGGCGCCGGTGAGTTCGGCCCTGCCGGGGTCGGTGGGCGGTCTGCCGTGCGGGAGGGCGGTGTCGGGGGTGGGGCGGCCGGGGGTGCGGGTGACGCGGGACGTGAGGTCGTAGGACTGGTCGCGGGTGACGCGGCCGAGACCCAGCGGGATCAGCAGCGCGGGGTCCTTGGTGAGGAGCAGGCCGTCGGCCGGGTTCAGGCTCCCGTTGTAGGAGGCGCCGGCGGCGGTCGCGGCCTCGTCCCTGACGGCGACGGTGAGTTCGTCGGGGGCGGCCTCCCGTCGGCCGAGTTCCACGGCGGGCCCGAGGGCCACCATGGAGACGGCGACCGAGGTCCCCGGGACCCGGTAGGGCTCGGGCCGGCCCTGGAGCCGGGGGAAGAGCGCCGGCAGCGACTGGCCGGACAGCGCCTGGCGGATCGCGAACTGCTCCTCCGGCGCGAGGCGCTGTTCCTCGCTCAGGTCGTGGCCGGGGCCGAGCCGGGGATCGGCCGCGAAGGTCGCGAGCCAGCGGGTCGCCCGGTCCATGGCCGGTGTCGGCACGGTCGCCCGCGCGATCCACCTGGCCGCGCCGGCACCCAGGGACAGCGCCGCCGAGGAGTACGCGCCGACCTGTCCGAGCGGCCCGTCGTCCCAGGGGCGGGGCGTGGCCTGGACCCTGACGGCCTGGTCGAGCAGCTGCTTGGCGTGGTCGAAGCCGATGAGGTCGTGGGCCTCGTGCAGGGCGGTCTCCCAGCCGGCGTCCTCGGCGGGAAATCCGCGCGCCGGGGCCAGTTCGATGTCGTCCGGGTGGGCGGGCACGGCGGCTTCGCCGAGGCCGTCGCGTCCGGCGGCACCGCCGCGGTCAGCAGGGACGCCTTGTCCGGCGAAACCGTCCCGTGCACCGAGGCCGTCCCGTTCGCCGTGGCCGCCCTGTCCGGCGAGGCCGTCCCGCTCGTCCGGGACGCCCGGGTGCGGCGCGGCCGTCGCGGGCTCGGTCAGCGACTCCGGGACCCACGCGGTGACCCGCGAGGGGGCCAGTACGGGTTCCGGCGGCCTTTCCAGGTTGACGAACCGACCGCCGTAGGCACGCCGGGTGACCGTCACCTCGAACCGCATGTCCGTACTGAACCGGGCGTTCCGGTCGCCGAACCCCGAGGTCTTGTGCCCGACGGTCACGGTCAGGCCGGACTCCGCGGTGCTGCTCCGGACGCCCTCGGCCGCGGCTCCCGCGGACAGGGTCAGGATGCCCATGTGGAGCAGCGGGGGGTGCAGCGAGGGGCGGAAGTTGGCCTCGACCCCGGCCGCCCACGTACCCGCGGCCTTGCCCGTGACCGTGTGGGCGCTGGTGACGTCCCGGGTCAGCGGCAGGTCCGAGCGCAGGCCGTCGTCCGTCCAGCGCGCCGGGACACCGCGTACCAGGACCTCGGTCAGCGTCCGCCCGGCCCGGGTCTCGTGGACGTACCGGTCCAGGATGCCCGCGCCGACGAGGTCGTCGAAGCCGGCGACGAGGCTGTCGGGCGAGTAGGTGTCGGCGAAGGGCAGCGCCGCGACCGGGACGTCGCCGGCCTCGGGGCCGCGCAGCTGCCGGTCGATCTCCCCCAGGATGGCGTCCGAGCCGGGCACGTCCGCCAGTACACCGCCGGTCACGCCCTGGTTTAGCAGGGTGGCCCGGCGCGGATCGGGCGCGTCGGCCTCGGGCGCGTCGGCCTCGGGCACCGCCCGCTCGGACGCTTGCGGTCCGGCCGCCCGGCGCCCGGCCCGCTCCGGCCCGGCCGCCGCCCGCTCGGCCGCCTCGGCCGCCTCGGCCCTGAGCCGGTTGACGTCCTCGTCGGACAGCAGGACGTACACCTGGTGCCGGCTGGTGGCCGGCTCGCCGACGTGCGCTACGCCCTTGGCGTCGGTGACCCGCCCGGCGATACGCATCTCGGCGGTCGCCTCGTAGACGTGCCAGGTGCCCGTGCGGCTGACCGTGCGCGTGGTGCTGCTCTGCTGCTTGACGGTGTCGGCCTTGTCCCGCTGGCCGGAGCCTTTGAGCTTGACGCCGCCGCGCAGCTGGTAGGCGGTGACGGGGTGGCCGGTCGGGGTCTCGGGGAAGTGGCCGAAGTCCGGGCCGGCGCCGCCCGTGACCGAACCGGACCGCTGGTCGGTGACCGTGGTGGAGCCGCTCGACCTCACCTCCAGTTCGAGGGTGCCGTCCCCGGGCAGCGTCTCGCGGTAGCTGAGCCCGGTCAGGCGCGTGCGGACCGACAGGCCGACGGTGTCGCGGTTGCGGCCCTCGCCGACGTGCCGGTCGAGGGTGTTGGCCCAGCCCGGGTGCGAGGCGGACACCAGGCCGCGCAGCTGGGCCTGTCCGGAGACGGCGTCCAGCGCGGCGCCCAGGCCGGAGATCCGTCCGTCCGCCGCTACATCCCCGTCCCGGTTCGCTTCCCCGCCCCCACCCCCGCCCCCGCCCTTGTCCCCGTCCCCGTCCCCGTTCGCGTCTCGGTTCACGTCCTCGTCCGCACGCGCGCCGCCGACCGCGTCCCGGTCGGCGTTCGCGGGCGCGGGCACCGCCCGACCGGCGGGCGCGTCCGGGTCCGCGTCCCGCACGGCGGGCGCGGCTCCGCCGGGGTCACCGGCCGGGCGACCGGCCGCCCCGCCTTCCCCGCGCCCGGCCCCGCCGCCGGCAACGCGCCCGGCGGCATCCCCGATCGCCGCCCTGACCGCCCTCGCCGCGTTCCCGACCGCGGTCCGGTCGGCCTCCTCTTTCGCCCGGTACGCGTCGAGTACGGCAGCCTCCGCCCGCCGGCGGAACCCGGCCTCGTCGGCCACGTGGGAGACGGCGTGCAGCTGGGGCAGCCGGGCGTCGTCGAGATCGCGAGGGGCCGACGCCGAGGTCACGGACCGCCGTACCTCGACGCGCATCGGGCCGGTGTCCGTCCGTTCGACCTCCGTGATCCGGCCCCCGGAAGCGGGCGCGGGGGCGGCCGGTTCCCCGCCGGGCGGGCCGAGGCGGGCCGGGGGCAGCGTGCCGGGCCGGTCGCCCTCCTTGATGGGCCGGACCATGACCCGGTACGCCACCGCGTAGTCGTAGGCGTCCGCCCACCCCTTGTGTTCGAACGCCCGTTTGACCTGCGTCTCAGCGCCGGTGGCCGTCTGGTGGCAGGGGGGCGTACGTGCCGTCGACGCCGCCCAGGACGATGACCCGCCGGGTGTCCATCGGGTTCATCGCGGTGCGGCCGTTCCCGCTGAGGCCCACGGTGTGCTTGCTGCCCCGGGTGACGCCCTTGTCGGCGGCGTGGCTGCGGGCCACCGTGCTCTTCGCCGTCGCCTCCCCGGCCGCGTGGTGCCGGCCCGGCCCGCCGAGGTCGGCCCTGACCACGACCTCGTACGTGTTCCCGTGCCGTCCCGGCAGGTGGGAGGCGTCCAGGGTGATCCGGAAGGTGCCGTCGAGCAGCCGGCCGCCGCCGGCGCGCAGTGCGGACGGCGCCACGCGCTCCCGCAGGACACGCTCGTTGTCCACGGCCTGCGGGGTGGTCCTGCCGCCTTCGAGCGGCGGCAGGATGCCCGGGTCCAGCGCGCGGAGCTGCCGGGTGATGTGCCGCTCCAGGTCGGCCGAGCCGGGGAGGTCGACGTACGCGGTGCGGTGGGCGGTCAGCGGCTCCCGCAGGTCCCGCGGCGGCGCGGGCGGCGCGTCCTCGCCGTCCGGGACGTCGGCCGGGCGGGGCAGCACCCGGACCACCTCCCCGGTCGGCTCCGGCCGCGCCTCCTCCAGGTCCCGCCCGGTCGGCCCGGCCACCTCGTGGACCGCGCGCAGGCCGTCCGCACCGGGCGAGAGGCCGTCGCGCAGCAGCACCACCCGGAAGCGCACCGCCGTAGTGACCAGGTCGCCGCTGCCCGCGTGCTCCAGGCTCTCCTCCAGCGAGAAGGTCTGCTTGCCCTTGGCCTGGTGGGCCTCGGTGTGGGCGTAGGTGTACCCGCCGGTGAGCGTCAGCCAGGTGGACTCCTTGGTGTGCGGGTCCCGGTGGACCCGGCCGGACGCGCCGCCGCTGCCGCCGAGGGACCAACCGGAGTTCTCGGTACGGCCGGTGGCGTGCTCGGCGGTCGTCCTGGCGCTGAGGGTGTCCTTGTCAGGGACGGTCCCCTCGCAGACCGACTCCCCGGGGACCAGGGTCAGGCGCAGCCAGCCGTGGCCGCCGTCGGACAGATCGAGCCGCTCGGACAGCAGTCCCCGGCCCGAGGCGTGCTCGAAGCCGTCGACGAGGTTCTTCGGGTCGAGGAAGGCGACGATCTCCCGGTGCGCGGTGCCGCTCGGGTGGGCCTCGGCGGGCAGCAGCTCGAAGACCCGGTCCCGGACCGCGTCGAGCCCGGTGACGGCGAGCGGGCGGCCGTCGGGCCGGTCGGGGCCGCCGGACTGCCAGCCGTTCCAGCGGGCGGGCGTGGCGCCTTCGGCGTCCGGTTCGGGGCGGACGATGTCGGCGGTGACGGCGTCGGTGATGGGGGTGGCGTCCGGTACGGGCAGCCGGCGGCCGTCCGGGTCGATGACGGCCGCCTCGTAGCGGAACGTGGAGGTGTACGGGTCGGTCGGGCCGGTGAACGTGGTCTTGGCGGTCGTCTCGGCGCCGGGACGGGGTGGTCAGGGCCGGGTTGAACGGGGAGAGGCCGCCGAGGTCCCCGGTGCCGACGTCCGTACCGCCGGGGAACGCGGCCGGGTTGAGCGCGTCGTCGAGGGCCGACGGGTCCAGGCCGCCGTCGAGACCGGTGTCCCCGGGGAAGGGCAAACCGGTGTCGAGACCGGTGTCCCCGGGGAAGGGCAAGGCGTCGCCGACCCCGGTGTCCAGGCCGGTGTCGCCTTGGGAACGGGCCCGCCCCGCCAGGGTCCAGGCCGCCGAGGCCGCCGTCGGGGCCGAGGCCGGCGCCGGTGTCGGGGAAGGCGGCGAGGTTGGAGAGGTCGCCGGTGTCCGGGAGGTGGGCGTCGGGATCACCGAGGTCCGGCGGGCTCAGGTCGGGGTCGTTGCCGGGGTCGTCGTTCGAGGTGTCGGGGCCGTTGAGCGGCGAGGTCACCGGTGTCGGCGAGACGATCGCGTCCACGGTGACCTGGTACTCGCCGGCCAGGCTCTTCAGCACCCGGCGCATGCTCTCGTTCATCATCCGCACGATCTCGGGCTTCTGGCTGACCGGGATGAGGCCGTTGTCCATCGGCGTGACGCCCATGGCGATGGCCTGGTTGGCGTACCAGTTGTCGATGCCGACCAGCTTGCTGCGCGCGTTGGTGAGGTTGACCGCGTTGTCGGCCAGTTGCTGCGGCACCGAGTGCAGGCCGGTCGAACCGCCGGACAGCACCTTGGCGTTGGCCTGCACCTGGCGGGAGAAGTTGGTCATCATGTCGAGGAAGGAGTCGGCCGCGGTGCCCTTCCACGGGCCGTCGTCGCCGGCGAGTGCCTTGGCCTGGTCGATCAGGCGGCGGCTCCCCCCGCCACAGCCGGTCGATCATCCACTCGACCGACACCGTGTTCCCGCGCCCGGCCAGCAACAGCGCCAGCACCGCCCGCTGCCGCGGCCCTCCCAGATCGGCCGGCACCCCGTCGACATCGGCTTCGACGGCCCCGAGCACTCGGATGTGAAGCATGGTGGCGCCACTATGCCAGCGCCCCCGCCCGTAGGCACTCCCGACCGCCCCCGGACGGCACCCCTGCTCGTGCCCACCGGCCCCGGCGGGTGGGCACAGGGGCCGCCTGCGATGATCGGACGCAGTGGTGGTCGGACGCAGTGGTGGTCGGCAGAGGATGCCGTGAACGATGGAGGTGCCTTATGCCGCTGGCCTCGGAACCGTTGCGGAAACTGGGGTTTTTGACGATCGGCCTCTTCGACGGGGCCGCCCCCGGCAGGGGACATGAGTCGACACTGGAGATCATCGGACTCGGGGAGCGGCTCGGGTTCGACAGTGTGTGGGTACGGCACCGTCATCTGCAGTACGGCATCTCCTCTCCGGTCGCGGTATTGGCGGCTGCCTCCCAGCGCACCAGCCGCATCGAACTGGGCACCGCGGTCATCCCGCTGGGCTGGGAGAACCCGCTGCGGCTCGCCGAGGACCTGGCCACGGTCGACATCCTGTCCGGCGGCCGGCTGAACCCGGGAATCAGCATCGGGCCGCCGATGCACTACGACCGGGTAAAGGACGCGCTCTACCCGGACACCGCCGACTCCGAGGACTTCGGCTACGACCGGGTACTCCGGCTGCTGGACTTCGTCCGCGGCGAACCCGCCAGCGACTTCAGCGGGACCGAGGGCTTCGAGGTCTTCTCCGACCGGGTGCAACCCCACTCGGCCGGACTGGGCCGCCGCATGTGGTACGGCGGCGCCAGCCTGCGGTCCGCCCGGTGGGCCGGCGAGCACGGGATGAACTTCCTGACCAGCAGCGTCGTGAAGGCGGAGGAGTCCGGGGACTTCGCCGCGATCCAGCTCTCACACATCCACGCCTTCCGCGCCCACCACCCCGACGGCGACCGCGCCCGTGTCTCCCAGGGGCTGGTCGTCATCCCGACCGACAGTGCCTCGCCGGAGCAGCGCGCCAAGTACGAGGACTACGCCCGCAAGCGACTGCCGCGTACCGCCGCACCCCAGGGGCCCGCCCGGATGCTGTTCGCGCCCGACCTCGTGGGCCCCGCCGCCGAGATCGCCGAACGGCTGCACTCCCACACCGCCTTCCAGCAGGTGCACGAGGTCGCCTTCGCGCTCCCCTTCACCTTCGACCACGAGGACTACGTCCAGATCCTCACCGACATCGCCACCCGCCTCGGCCCCGCCCTCGGCTGGCACCCCGCCGACTGACCCGGCCGCCCACACCCACCTCCCCGGGCGCCTGCCGACGACCGCCATCCACCAGGCGCCGCGCGCCGGCCACCGACCGCCAGGCACCAGGGTTCCGTGGCACGGTCGCCTTCACCCGGCCGGTTGCCACCCGCCCGCTGCCCTCCGCCACCGCCACCGCCACCGCCACCGCCACCGCCACCGCCACCGCCACCGCCACCGCCACCGCCGAGCAACCGTCCGCCCGCAGTCACCCGGTCGCCGCTGCCCAGCCGCCGACCCGCGACCCGCGACCCGGGCAACCGGAGATTTCCCCAGCGCGCCCAGGTACCGGATGCGAGCGCGGGCGAGGCGGTGCGGAGCCGCAACGACCGTGGGCGGGAGCGGCGCGGCCGCAGTCGCGGCGATCGCTCCGCTACTCGACGACGAGCTCGACGGTGATGTTGCCGCGCGTCGCCTTCGAGTACGGGCACAGCTCGTGTGCCCGCTCGACCAGCTGCTTTCCTATCGGGCCCTGGAGGTCCTCCGGAAGCTCGACCCGCAGGGTGACCGTGAGGCCGAAGCTCTCGCCCTCGGGACCTATGCCGACCTCCGCGGTCACCGAGGCGTCCTTGGTGTCGGCCTTCGCCTGCTGCCCGGCGAGGCCGAGTGCGCTGGCGAAACAGGCGGCGTACCCGGCGGCGAACAGCTGCTCCGGGTTCGTCCCCTCGCCGTTGCCGCCGAGCGCGGGCGGGAACGCGAGGGCCAGGTCGAGCCTGCCATCGGAGCTGACCGCTCGTCCGTCGCGGCCGTTCGCGGTGGCTACGGCGGTGTACAGCACGTCCATCGTGGTTCCTTTCATCGGTGCGGTCCCGGCCGTTCCGGACCCGCAGGAAGAGTCAAGCACGCAATTCAATTGTGCACAACCATGCTTTGGACAACTTAGCGTTGCCCAACTAAGCTGTGGATAATCAAACTGCGGGTAGACTGTCACCATGACCTCGTCCCTTGCCTCTCCCGAGCCGCCGTCGCCGGACTCCGACGAGGCCCTGCGGCTGGAGAACCAGCTCTGCTTCGCGGTGCACGCCGCGTCACGGGCCTACGACGGCATCTATCGGACCCTGCTCAAGGACACCGGTCTCACCTATCCCCAGTATCTGGTGATGCTCGTCCTTTGGCAGCACGGCCCGCTGGCGGTCAAAAAACTCGGCACCCACCTGCGGCTCGACTCCGGCACGCTGTCGCCGCTCGTACGGAGGCTGGAGTCCGCAGGTCTGGTGCGGCGCGAACGCAGCACCCACGACGAGCGCTCGGTGATCGTCCGGCTCACGCCGACCGGTCAGGAGATGCGGACGACGATCGACGGCGTCCCCCTGGCCATCGCCAAGGCCACCGGTCTGACCAGGGCGAAAGCCAAGGCCCTGCTGGACGAGCTCAACGCGCTGACCGCCTCGCTTGAGAATGCCACGGCATGACCCGTCCGCCGGCCCTCGGCCCGGTCGGCGTCGTGCAGACTCGCTTTCATGAGTCCTCCCCTGTCCTCGTGTGTTTCGCACGTTGTCGTTGTCTCTTGCTAACTCTCACGCCCGAGGAACGAGAAAGGTGACGAAACACAACGGATCGGCCCGCCACCCGTCTCGGACAGGCGGCGGGCCGGCATCGGACCGGGGGCAGACCGGGAGCAGGGCGCGGGTCCTGCCCGC
Organism: Streptomyces sp. ITFR-21; assembly: GCF_031844685.1. NCBI lineage: Bacteria > Bacillati > Actinomycetota > Actinomycetes > Kitasatosporales > Streptomycetaceae > Actinacidiphila > Actinacidiphila sp. ITFR-21. Next base: position 3,574,477 of record NZ_CP134605.1, on the reverse strand, counting down.
GGGGGTCGCCGGGCCGCGGGGTCGCAGGCAGGACCCGCACCCGGACAGCCCCCAGGCGGTGAGATCCCCGGTCAGGACGCCTCGGCCGCATTCAGCAGATCGAGCGTGGTCTGCTGGCAGCCGTACCCGGTCGCACCGGTCCAGGGACCGTTCCAGTGCGGCCCGTACATATCGAGCACGTTCCGGTCCTTGGCGTACGCCGCGTCGGCCCAGCGGTCGAGGGCGGCGTTGTAGGGGTGGTCGCTCAACTGGACGTTGAGCTTGCCGAGGCCCCGGGCGTAGGCACCCCGGAAGGAGGGGCCGTCGCCGGTGCAGCCGTCGGACTCGCCGGGCTCGCGCAGCACGCCGCCGGTCTCCAGCTTGGTCGTGGAGGCGCCGGCCAGCGTGCGGGCCGTGGTCAGCAGACCGCTGTCGCCGGTGGCCCGGTACAGCTCGGTCAGTCCGCCGAGCACGACACCCTGGTTGTACGTCCAGGTGGGCTGGCCGTTGTTGGCGCAGGAGTCGGTGAGACCGTCGTTGATCATGTGATCGGCGTTGATCATGCCGCTGGCCTGGAACCACGACCACTCGGACCTGGCCCGGCCCAGATAGACGGTGTCGCCGGGGACGCGGTTGTGCAGAGCCGCGTTGAGCTGGAGGAAGAGCTCGTTGGTGATGGCGTTCTTATACGTCATGGTCTGGTTCCAGAGCACACCGCCGCCGCAAGCGCTCGTCCAGTACGCGAACATGTGGTCGGCGTCGGCCCGCGCGGTGTTGAGGTAGCGGCTGTCGCCGGTCGCGTCGAAGGCGTCCACCCAGGCCAGGCCCCACCAACCGGTGTCGTCCAGGTAGTCGTTGGTGAAGCTCCCGCCCTGTGCGTTGATGTTCTTGTCGTACGTCGAGGCGATGGCGTATTTGTAGCTCGGCATACCGCTGATCCGCGCGTTGTCGATGACAGCGGTCAGCGCGTTGGCGCCGGTCCACCAGCCGTTGCCGCCGAACAGGCCGGTGGTGCGGTCGAACGACATCATCAGCGCGGTCGCCGCGGCCGTACTGCGGCTCCACGCGTTCCAGTCCGACCGGGCCCACGCCGTACAGGCGATCTCGACGCGGTCGCCCGCCTTGCCGCAGGCGCGGAGCGCGCCGACGCCCGCGGTGTTCCAGTCGTCGACGTTGTACATGAGGGTGCGCCAGCCGGTGGAGCCGGCCGGGACGGTCGTGTCGCCGAGTTTGCTGCCCGAGGACCAGGTGGCGCCGCCGTCGAAGGAGCGGTCCAGCCATACCTCGTCGCCCGGAGAGCCGTGGTCGATCGAGGCCCAGCCCATGGCATCGTTGTCATCTATGTGCAGGCTGATCGTGCGGGAGTAGATCGACGCGCTCACCGGCACCCGCTCGCCCGGCGCGGCCGCCGGATCGCGCGCGTCGCAGTACTTGTTGCACAGCGCCGCAGCGGCGTGCGCGACCGTCACGGCCGGCAGTAGCACGAGGAACAGGCTGGGCACTATCGCCAGCGCGGTCCAGATTCTGCGGGGCCGGAACCTGCGGGTCAACAACATCCGGGCCTTCCCTTCGGGCTTTCGAGCACGGCAGGTCCACGTGTCGGAGCCGGGGGCGGGGGCGCGGCACCGGGCTCCACGCTCTGATTATCAGGGGCATGTCAACACCATCAGGTCAGGGACGCCGGTACGCCCAGAGCCGACGGCTCGGGTGGAAGTACGCGACGGCAGCTCGTTTCCGGTCCGGCGGTCCGAGGAGATGCCGGCCCGCGCGGATCGCCGACGACCGGATCCCTCGGACCACGCGGCTGAGCCCGGCGTCCTGCCCCGTCCCGATCCCCGCCTCCGTCCCGATCTTCGGGCTGGAGTGCGCCGTTCCCGACGATCACCCGCTGCCGGCGACCGGTCGGGGGCGCCGAGCCGACGGGGAGGGCTGCTACGAGGCGGCGGGGTCGTCCAGGGCGTCGGAGGCGCGCAGGAGGCGGAGGAACGCCTTGAGACCGGTGATGATCTCCTGATTGTCGGTCAGGCGGTTGACGGTTGCCTCGAACTGCCGGCCCAGAGCGGTGATCTTGCGGTCGGCGTCAGCCGCGCGGGCGTAGACGGAGGTGCCGAGGGCGTCCAGGTTCCGACGGATTTCGGCAAGGGCCTGGTAGTGCTCCTCGGCCTTGTCCTCCAGCACCCTGGTGCCGCTCTGGACGCTGTCGAGGCGGGTTCGCAGCTCCAGGACGTCGTCGCGGGGGAAGGTGACGTCCTTGAGGAGGGTGGTCAGACGGCGGCGGAGCTGGGCGAAGTAGGCGCCGGCCGGGCGGAAGACCGTGCTGAACAGGAAGAATCCGGCGAACCAGTAGTCGGCGCCGCGTCCGGTCAGGACCGCCGTCACCGCGACCGCGCCCGCGGTGACGACATGGCCCGCGACGGCGGTGCGCAGCATGAGACGGGCGATCCGGGCCGCCTCGGCGTCGCGCGTCGCCGGTATGTCGAGCCCCTTGGTACGGCTGGTGGCGATCTCGGCCAGCACGGTGTGCGCCCGGAAGTACAGGTTCCACGGCACAGTGAGCAGGAGCAGCAGCCACCCCAGACTCAACACGCCGACCGCCGCGGTCAGGACCACCGGCAGCGGCGCGCCCGCGGCGTGGACCAGCGCGAGCGCTCCCGCCGTCGCCGCCAACGTCAGCACCATCCCGGTGAACTTGCCCATGCCGTCCCCGCCTTTGACCGATCGGCCGCTTTCCGTCCATCGTCCTGCCCCGACCGCGCCGCGGCATGGGTACGGCTACTCAAGCCGCGGTACGACCGCGGGCTCATCTCTGCCGGGCGCGCGGGACCGTTCACCGCACCGCACCGGCCCAGGCCGGCCCGGAGCGACAGGCGGCGGGTCAGCGGTGCCGCCGGGGCGGCGAGGTCTGTCACCTTTCACCGGCCCCGGGCGTGCATTCGATGAACAGCGGAATCCGGGCGGGCGCGACGGGCGAAGAACACCTGTCACCTTTCACCGCCGCCGGACGTGAACGAGGTAAGAGCGAGCTCGCGGCGCCGGTCGCGGTTCACACGATATTTCCCCCGCGGGCGTGCGCTCGGCCGCGCGGGCATCAACTATTCGTCGAGACGAGCAGGAGGGATCGCCATGACGGCAATTATCGTCGCGAGCGGTACGGGGCGTCTGCGCCGGCAGGGTTCCAGCGGTTGTCAGCGGCGGCCAGCTCGCGGACGGCGGGAGCCGACAGGGATCGGCCGGGTGGAGCCCGCACGGACGGGTCAGGTCGAGCACGGGGATCGGTTGGCGAGCTGCGGACCGGCAGGTATCCGGGGTCCGATGGCGTCCAGGCAGCTGCCGAGGCGGTCGGCGGCGGTGGGCGAGGGCAAGGCCGAGGAAGCTGTCGGGGCGGACCAGAGGGAGCGCTCGCGCGGAGAGACCAGAAGCTGGGCGAGGAGGAGGCGGTGGACACCTGCACACGGTTCGTCGTACACGGCGTTTCGGGTCGCCCGGTCCGTGAGAGGGGTGCCGGCCGTGCGCCCCGGGGCCCGGATGGGGGCTCCGGAGCGCAGGACGGGCTGCGCCCACTACCGCGGCCCCACCGCTTACTGCCGGTAGGTGTTGCGGGTGTACGTGAGACTGAGCGGGGCGGTGTCGGCGAAGTACTGGGAGATCAGGTAGGCGGGGTCGGTGGCGATGGTTCCGGCCTGCAGGTCGCTGCCGTCGTTGGTGTCATCCCAGGCCCAGGGGGCGTGGGCGGCGTTGTCCTGGCCGTTGTCACCGGCGAGGGTGCCCCAACTGTGGTAGGTCTCGGCGTTGTTGCGGCGGCTCCACAGGCCGTCGCCGCTGAAGATGTCGACCAACTGGTACGAGGCGTTGCGGTCGTTGCCCCCGGTCGGCACGGTGCCTGCGCTCCGGCTCGGGTAGTACACGATGCCGTCGCCGCCCGGGAAGCCGCCGCCGTCCCAGGCGTAGGCACCGTGCCCGCGGTCCTCCTGGAAGCTGGTGGGGTGCTGGGCGCCGTCGTAGGTCTGGAGGATCAGGTCGCCGTCGATGTTCTCCCGGCCGTCGGTGTACGGACTGCCCGGCGCAACGTAGGAGTAGAAGTTGTCGTGTGCGAGGGTGACGACGGCCCGCAGGGCGCCGTAGGTGCTGCCGTCCTGGTGGACGACCTCCACCTGCCCCTCTATGTCGTTTTCGTGGGAGAAGATGTTGAGCGGATAGTCCTTCCAGTCCCGGGGGTGGAAGAAGGCATACGTCAGGTACCAGTCGGTGCTGGTCTCCACGATCGAGTAGTAGACGGTGCCGGTGAGGTGGGCGGTGTTGGCGTCGAGGTCGTCCCAGTTGTTCAGGGTCTTCCAGTCGCCGTCGTAGTTCACCGGTGCGAGGTAGTCGGCGGTGTAGTACGCGGACGAGGTGTCCTGGTAGTGGATCGGGGCCCAGCGGTACGCGAGATCGGCGTCGCCGACCGTGGCGCGGGGCTGCGCCTGGGCTGGCGAGCCCAGTAGGGCAACGGCGGACACCAGCGTGGTGGCGAGTACGGCGAGTACGGTTCGCCGGATTGGCATGAGCACCTCCGAAGGGGACCTGCCAGGACGCTAAGGGAGCGGGACCCCGGGATGCGACAGCCGTCGGAACTGTTCACCAGGCTCTCAGCGCCGCGTCCCCGGCCTTCAGCCGCCCTTCGGCGCGCGTTGGCTTGACACCCCCCGGGCCCCGGTCTGCGGGCCGCCCGCCGGAGGAACCGCCTCGGGGCTGCCCGCCGACGAGGCCGACCGGGGCAAAGCCGCCGTTGGTCGGGCAGCGGACAGCGGGCGTAGCCGGGGACGCGGGCCCGGCGGGGCCCGGCGGGGCCCGGCGGGGCCCGAAGAGGGTTGCGGGTTCACCCGAATGGTTTCGTGTGGAGGTCGCAGGGCGGGGGAGGACCCAGGGTGGAGTCCATGTGGCCTCACAGGGTGAAGGCGGTGCCGGCTGTGGTGGCGGTGGCGTGCCTGGTGACCTGTTCCGCCCCGGAACACCAGGCACGGGAGGCGCCGCGCAGCCGGATGGTGCTGCACGTGGCCTCGCTGCGGCCCGTCGTGATCGGACGGGCGGCGTGGCACGCCGACGAGAAGGCGGTGCCGCGCAAGCCGCTGTACGACGACTCCGTGCGGGCGGTCTTCATCCACCACACGGACAACCCCAACGACTACGACTGCGCGGCCGACGTACCCGCCATGCTGCAGGCGATGGAGGACCGGCACATCCACGACCTGAAGTGGGACGACCTCGGGTACAACTTCGTCGTCGACCGGTGCGGCCACATCTACGAGGGGCGGGCCGGCGGGGTCGACCGGGCGGTGCGGGGCGCGCACGCGGAGGGGTTCAACGCGCACACCGTCGGCATAGCCGCACTCGGCAGCTTCGGGCCGGGCCAGCGGGTGCCGCACGCCATGCTGCAGGCCATCGCCGCGATAGCCGCCTGGAAGCTGGCGCCGGGCGAGGACCCCGGGGGCCGGGTGCGGCTGGTGTCCAGCAACAGCGAGAGCCGCTTTCCCAAAGGGAAGACCGTGGAACTGAACGTGGTGTCCGGGCACCGCGACGTGTTCGAGACGACCTGCCCGGGTGAGGCGCTGTACGACGAGCTGCCGTGGATCCGGCGGACCGCGGCCGAGCTGCGGCGGCACGCGACCTGGGCGGGGTGACGGCGGGGTGACGGCGGGGTGACGGCGGGGTCCCGGATCCCGGCATGCGATACCTCGGCGGGCGATACCTCGGCGGGCGGTGGGGAGCGGGAAGGGGGCAGCGGACAGAGAGACGGCCCAGACGGCGGCGGGCGGGGCGGTACCAGCGGGAAGAACCCGTGTGCGTACGGGACGTGGACTTCGGGAAGACCGAAGGGATCGGGCGGCAGAAGAGCCCGCGGGGCAACAACGGCCTACGCCCCGCGTTCACTTCGGGCCCGGTAGGAGCAACCCGCCACCCGCACGGCACCGTTCGACCCTTTCGTCCCCGTCTCGAATGAAGGGACCGTGCCTTGTCCGCCGTCACCACGCCCTCCGACCAGACCACCGACCCCGCCGGCCGCGTCGAACTCGCCGACGGATCCGTCCCGAGCGGCCCGTACGCCAACCGCGACCTGCTGCCCGTACCGGTGGCCCAACGACGCTGGACCACCTACAACTTCGCCGCCCTGTGGGTCGGCATGGCCCACAACATCGCGTCCTGGACGCTCGCTTCGGGCCTCATCGCCCTCGGCATGGACTGGAAGCAGGCGATCCTGACGATCGCCGCGGCCAATCTCGTCGTGCTGGTGCCCATGCTGCTGACCGGTCACGCCGGTCCCAAGTACGGCATCCCGTTCCCGGTGTTCGCACGTGCCGCCTTCGGGATCCGCGGGGCGAACCTGCCCGCGCTGGTGCGTGCCGCCGTGGCCTGCGTCTGGTTCGGCATCCAGACCTGGATCGGCGGCTCGGCCATCTTCCTGCTGGCCGGCAGACTCCTCGGCGACTGGTGGTCGGGGGCCGGGCACATCGGCGAGTTCCCATGGACCCAGTGGCTGTCGTTCCTGCTCTTCTGGGCGCTCCAGATCGGCATCATCGTGCGGGGGATGGAGACCGTACGGCGTTTCGAGAACTGGGCGGCGCCCTTCGTCATCGCCGGCGCGGTGGCCCTGCTGATCTGGATGAGCGTGAAGGCCGGCGGCTTCGGCCCGCTGCTCGACCAACCGTCCAAGCTGGGCTGGGGCAGGGGCTTCTGGAAGGTCTTCTTCCCGAGCCTGATGGGCATGATCGGCTTCTGGTCCACTCTGTCGCTGAACATCCCGGACTTCACCCGGTACGCCGCCACCCAACGCGCCCAGTTGTGGGGGCAGTCGCTGGGACTGCCCACCACGATGACCGCTTTCGCGCTGCTGTCGGTGCTGGTGACCTCCGGGTCGCAGGCGGTGTACGGCACGGCGATCTGGGACCCGGTCGCGCTGGCGGCCAAGCTGGACGACTGGGCCGCGCTCCTGTTCGCCCTCGTGACAGTGCTGATCGCCACCCTGTCGGTGAACATCGCGGCCAACACGGTCTCTCCGGCGTTCGACCTGTCCAACATGGCGCCGCGCCGGATCAGTTTCCGCGCCGGGGCGCTGATCACGGCGGGCGTCGGCGTCGTCATCTTCCCCTGGAAGCTGCTGTCCAGCCCCGAGGCGTACATCTACACCTGGCTCGGCACGGTCGCCGGTCTGCTGGGCACAGTCGCGGGCGTGCTCATCGCCGACTACTGGGTGATCCGCCGCACCCGGCTCGACCTCGCCGACCTCTACCGGCACGGGGGCCGCTACTGGTACGACGCCGGGTGGAACTGGCGGGCGGTCCTCGCGTTCGCCGTGGGCGGCGTCCTGGCCGTCGGCGGCTCCTACTCCGCCGCGAGCTCGGGTCCCTTCCCCGCCGACGGTCTGATCCCCTTCCTCAAGCCGCTGGCCGACTACGGCTGGGCCGTCGGCCTCGCCACCTCCCTCGTCCTCCACACCGCCCTGACCCGCCTCCTCCCGCCCCGCGAGGACCCGGCCCGCCAGGACTGAGCCCGCCAGGACGCTGAGTCCCGCGTGGGTGCGGGCCCCGGGCGGCGCCGGGGCCCGCGCCACCGCCGTGAGGCGACCGCCGACGGCCGCCCCGCCCGCGGGGGCCGTGGCCAGCCACGCTCAGGCGTAGAAGTCGCGCTGCCAGCGGTGGGCGGCAAGGGTGGCGAGCACGCCAGGGAAGAGGGAGCCGCCGGCGCTGACCGCGGTGTTGCGGTCGACGTTGCGGGCGCTGCGCGATGCCGGGGATGACGGTGGAGACGGTCGCGGCGGAGAGGACGAAGCGCAGGGCGGTCTCGGGGAGGTCCTCGGGGGTGATGCCGAGGTCGGCGGTGAGGGCGCCGACGCGCTGTTCGACCTGGGCGGGCCGGTCGCCGCTGAAGTAGCGGTTGCGGAAGTCCCCTTCGGGAAAGGTGGTGCCGGCGGTGATCCGGCCGGTCAGACCGCCCTCGTCGAGCGCGACCCGGACGGTGACGCCGACGCCGTGCTCCTGGCAGGCGGGGAAGAGGTTCTCGGCGGGCGCCTGGTCGAAGATGTTGTAGATCACCTGCACGGTATCCACGACTCCGCTGCGGATGAGCGCGAGCGCGTTGTCCGGCTGGTCGTCGTTGATGGAGACGCCGAACAGGCGGATTCTCCCCTGGGCCTTGAGGTCGGCGACGGTCTCCAGCCAGTCGCCGCGGCCGACCCACTCGTCGCTTCACACATGGAACTGGAGCACGTCGAAGTGGTCCAGCCCGCTGGCGCGCAGGCTGGTCTCCAGGCTCTGCCGGATGTGCGCGCCGGGGAAGGTGTCGGCGGGATCGAGGCCGTCGGGGGCGGGCCATCTGCCGTTCTTCGGCGGGACCTTGGTGGCGACCAGGATATCGTCGCCGGCCCGTTCGCGGACCACCCGGCCCACGATGCGCTCGCTCTCGCCGTAACCGCGGGCGGTGTCGATGAAGCTGACGCCAAGGTCGACGGCCCGGTTCAGGGCACGTACGGACTCCTCCTCGGTGGCGCCGACCCACGCGGCCTCGCCGATGCCCCAGGCCCGTAGCCGATCTCCGACACCGACACCGACACCGACAGCCCGCTGCTTCCCAGTTCGCGGTAGCGCACAGTCGTCCTCCTTCTCTCCGCCCGGGTGTCCGCCCGGCTCACCGTCCGGGGACGGCCGGGGACGGCCGGTTCCGACCGGTTCCGGTCCGTCTGGGAAGGGCCAGGCCACGGGGTCGGCCCGGCACGGCCCCGCGGCGGCGCGGCTCAGCCCGACCACGCCCTCCGCGCGGCCCCGCGGCCCGGCCCGACGGCCCTCCGCGCGGCCCCGCGCCCCACGCCCCCGCGCCTCCGCGCCCCACGGCTGCGCAGGTCAGCTCAACAGCCCGTCCAGGAACGGGTTCCCGAAGACGTGGTGCGGGTCCAGCCGGTCCAGGGTGGCGACCGCCTCGTCCCATCCCGGGCCGCCGCCCGCACGAAGGGCGGCCGGAATGACCGTACCCAGCACGTCGGGGTCCGCCCAGGCGGCGGTGTCGGTGTAGGCCCACCCCTTCGACCACTCCACGCGCACGGCGGCGCGCGGCCCCTCCAGCTCTGTCAGCAGGAACTGCTCGATGTCCCGGTAGAAGCCGTGCAGTCCCGGCGTCGTCGGCAGGGAGAGGATGTCGATCCACACCGCGGTGTCGAAGTCGGGCCGGTCGGCGCGCGGGCGCAGCGCGGACAGCAGCGGCGGGCGGGCGCCGGGCACACCGCTGACCGCCGGGTCCTCCAGGCCGGTCACCCGGATCTCCACCTGGCCGTTGACCGGGAACTCGCCGCGCGCCGCGTATGTGTCGAGCAGGTCGGAGTAGTACGTCGCGAACCGGTTGACCACCCACTGCAGGTCGGCCCGGCTGGTGAGGACCGCGTAGCCGTTGGCGGTCTCGCGCAGCGTGGTCGGGCGGATGTACTCCAGCAGGTTCCGGGAGGCGCCCCACAGGTCCGACCGCAGCCCGCCCGCCAGCAGGTGTGTGAGGACGTCGCCGGTCAGCACGTCGCGGATCAGCGTGCCGGACAGCAGCACGTCGGTGATGTCGCCGGTCAGCGCGACCTTGGCGAGCAGGTACTGGACCTGTCCGAACAGCGGCGCACTCCCCCACGCGCCGGCGATCAGGTCGCCCGCCAACTGGGCCACCGGCTCGGGGATGTTGTCCGAGAAGGGGTAGTTGTACGGGCCGGAGACCGCGCGGGAGGGCAGCGGCCGGTTCGGGGTGACGCGCCACGTCTTCAGCCACGGCTTGTCGGTGAAGGCGAACCAGATCGCCTCCGCCCGGCCGGTGGCGTCCACGAAGTCGGCGAGGGTGCGCGCGGCGGCGGGGCCGCCGGGCGCGGCGAACAGTTCGGTCGCCGGGATGTCCAGGTAGGACACGCAGCGCAGGTTGCTGTCGGCGCCCACCCGCAAAACCGCCTCGGTGACGAACGCGCGGCCGAGGTGGGTGAGCAGCGCGGCGCAGTCGGGGTCGTCGCGGCCGACGGTCCGCAGTACGTAGGCGCCGGCGGCGGCGTCCCAGACGACGGCGGTCAGTTCGGTGACGAGGTTGCTGAGCGAGCCGTAGCCGTGGCCCGCGGCCGGGGTCTCGCCGACGGCCGGTGCGGCGGTGCCGTGCGCGCCGATCGCGAGGGCCCCGCCCACCGAGAGGTCGCCCGGCGCGGGTGCGGAGGTGACGCCGTATCCGCCGCCGCCCGCGAAGGCGAGCAGCGCCTCCAGGGAGGCGCCGGCCTGCGCCCGTACCAGGGCCGTACCGTCCGCCGGCTGCGCCGCGAAGGACAGCGCGGTCAGGTGCGCGGTGGTGTCCAGCAGGATCACCTGGGTGGCGGCGGGTGTGGCGGCGGCGACCGTCAGGGGCGCCCAGCCGTGCCGCTGCCCCTGGGCGCGGGCCGTCCAACCGGCGCCGTAGGCCCAGTTGACGACGTCGAGCACGTCCTGCGGGGTGCGCGGGGCGCAGGTCCACAGCTGGTCGGTACGGATCTCGCCGGCCCAGTTCTCGTAGACCCGCTGGAAGAGGTCGGGGCCGGCGGGGAAGCCGGGCGGGGCCGGTGACTGCGCGGAGGCGCTGTCGGGGCGGACCACGCCCCTGAGCAGCCACGCGGCGCCGCCGGCGGCGGCCGACGCGGCCAGCATCCGCCGTCGCGACATGCCGCCGCCCGGGTGTAAGAGATGGTCGTCGGCCATCGCGCGCCCTCCCTGTCCGGCCGGCGGACCGGCCCCGGTCACGCACGCACGCTACACAGCCCGGACGGCGTCGCGGGGCGGATCAGGTGAAGTCGGTGCGGTTGAAGTAGGCCCGAACGGACGGGAGTCGGATCCGTGCGGCCGAAGTCCACCCGACGAGTCCACCCGGGAAGTCCGCTTGGGAAGGCGGGAGTGGAACTGGCGGCCGAAGTCCGCCTCAGGGCACGGCGGTTGGGCGGACCGTCCGAAACCGGCCCGAGCGGGCGGCGTCGGCCTTCCATGGCCGGACCGCGCTCCAGCGCACCGGAGTCCGACCGGCGGCCGGGCCGGGCCGGGCCCCAGAGCCGGCCGGGGGTCAGGCCGCCAGGGTGGCCATCAGGTGCCGGACGGTCTGCGGCAGCACCGTACGCAGCCCCGTGACATCGGCGAGTGCGGGCGTCTTCGGCGAACCGTCGGCGTTCAGCGGCGCCTTGCCGACGCCGCCCCACACGTTCGCGGCGTCCACCCCGATCGAGACGACGGCGCCGCCGTGCAGGACGCTCAGCATCTCGTGGGTGGTGCCGGTGGCGCAGGAGGCGAGGTCGTCGAGGCCGGGGTGGGCCCTGGTCGTGACGCCGTACCCGGGCAGCGAGTACCCGCCGTCGGTCTCCAGAGGCGTCGGCGCGACCGGCGACTCGTGGTAGGCGTCCACGAACTCGGGCCGGGGGTCGGTCTTCTTGTGCAGGTCGACGGTGATTTGGACGAGGTACGAGGTGACCCAGCCGTCGCCGGCCGGCAGTTCGGAGGTCGGCTCGCACTCCAGGTGGTCCAGGGCCGGTTCCTTGCGCAGCAGGGGGGAGTTGCGCTCGAAGCCGCCGGAGGTCACCGCGTCGGTGAGGGGTTCCAGGTTCACGCGGCCGCACACGCCGCCGGAGAGGTGGTATCCGTGCACGCCGGGGGGCGTGGCGCGGCCGTATCCGGTGGCGGGCAGGACGCCCGCCCACACGGCCGAGGCCGCGACGACACCGCCGAGCGCACACAGCCACGGGCGGCGCCGCGCGGATCCGCCGACCGCCGGCCGCCGGCCGGTCGTCGCCACCGCCGTAGCCGTGGCCGTCGCCGTCGCCGTGGCCACCGCCGTCGCCACCGCCGTCGCCGTCGCCGTGGCCACCGCCGTCGCCACCGCCGTGGCCGTCGCCGTGGCCGTCGCCGTGGCCGTGGCTCAGCAGGTCCGCGGGCCGATCCGGACCGGACTCGTCCGACGTCTCCGGCTCCGTTGTCACACTGGCCTCCGCCGTCACCGTCGCGCACACCGTACGGCCCGCCGGAAGGGCCTCATAGAGCGCCGCCGGGTTTCCCGGACCGGCGGCGCGGGCGGCCGCGCACCCGGTACGCCGGTGCACGACGGCTCCCGTCCATGCGTACAATTGAAGAGTTCTTCAATTCATTGGTTGCCAAGATGGCGACGTGTACGGGGTGGGGAGGTCGGGGTGAGCGGGTTCGCCGAGGTGATGCGGGAGCGGGTGCGCCGGGCGCGGGCCGCGCTCGCCGCCGCCGAGGAGGCCGGGGACGCGTACGCGGCGGCCGTCGCCGCCGACGAGTTGGACGACGCGCTCCGGCTGGCGCGGGCGAACGGCGTCGACGACGAACCGGTGGCGGACGGGGAGGGTGCGTGACGCCCGGGGCGGCCGCACCGGGCGGCGGGTCGCCGCCCCTGTACGAGGCGAAGGCGGAGTTCTTCCGGATGCTGGGGCACCCGGTGCGGATCCGGGTACTCGAGCTGCTGCAGGAGGGGCCGACGCCGGTACGGGAGCTGCTGGCGGCCACCGGTGTCGAGTCGTCCAGCCTGTCCCACCAGCTCGCGGTGCTGCGCCGGTCCGGCATCGTCACCGCCACCCGCGAGGCGTCCACCGTGGTCTACGCGCTGGCCGGCTGCGACGTGGCCGACCTGATGCGGGCCGCCCGCCGCATCCTCACCGAACTGCCGGCCGGCCGGCGCGAACCACCGGCGGAGCTGCGCGCCGCGCGGCCCGCGGCGGCCCGGTCGTGAGGCGGCGCGCCGCTGCGGCCGGCGGCGGGACACGGGACCGGCGGCTGCCGGGACCTCGTCCTGCCGCCGAGCCCCCGGCGCCCGGGTCAATGCCGGCCCGGCACCATGTGGCGGGTCTCGGCCCGGCGGGACCGCCGCGCCCGCCGACCCCCGTGAGCCCCGTGACCGCCGCACTCCCCGCGACCTCCGCGACCCTCCGCGACCCTCCGCGACCCTCCGCGACCCTCCGCGACCCTCCGCGACCCTCCGACGATGGGACCCCGCCCGATGACCGACGGCACCGCCGCCCAGCCCGCCCCCACTCCGCCGCCGGCCGGGTCACCCTCGCCGGCCGCCACCACCGCCCCCTCGCCACCGGCGCCGGCCGCCACCACCGCGCCCGCGCCCGCCTCCGCCAACCGCGGCGCGGGCAGCGAGAGGTACAAGGAGCGGGGGGTGGTCCTGCGGGTGCTGATCTACGTCGTCGCCGGCCACCTGTTCGCCGGTTTCCTGTGGCTGCTGTTCTACCTGGGCGCCCACTCCCACTGACCACGACCACTGACCACTCCCGCCGCCCACTGCCACCGGGCCACCCCCACCGGGCCACCCCCACCGAGCCGTACCCGTCCCGGGCGAAGGCACCGGCGACCGGGGCCCGGGTGCCGCACCGGCGGCGGCGCGGGCCGGGGGCCGGGCGTCCTGGCACTGCCGGTACCAGGCACGGCCGGCCTGCGACGGTGCACAGTGGGGGTATGGCGACCGCGGAGTTCGGACAGACGGTACGGCGCTGGCGCGACCGGGTCCCTCCGGAGGCGGCCGGCCTGCCCACCGGCGGCCATCGGCGCGCGGCCGGGCTGCGCCGTGAGGAGCTGGCCCTGCTGGCCGGGATCTCGGTCGACTACATCACCCGGCTCGAACAGGGCCGGGCGACCAACCCGTCGGAGCAGGTCGTCGAGGCGCTGGGCCGGGCGCTGCGGCTGTCCGGGGCCGAACGCGAGCACCTGTTCCGGGTCGCGGGGCTGGTGCCGCCGGGCCGGGACACGGTGCCCGCCCGTATCACGCCGAGCGTCCAGCGGCTGCTGGACCGGCTGACCGGGACGCCCGTCGCGGTCTTCGACGCGGCGTGGACCCTGCTGCTGGCCAACCCGCTGTACGCGGCGCTGATGGGCGATCCGTCCGGGTGGCGCGGCAACGAGCGCAACGCGGCGTGGCGGATGCTCCTCGGTCCGGGCACCCGGGTCCGGCACACGCCGGAGGCCCGCCGCGCGTTGGAGGCGGGACTCGTCGCGGACCTGAGGGAGACCGCGACCCGGTACCCGGCCGACCAGCGGCTGCGGCGGCTGATCGCGGAGCTGCGGGCGAGCAGCGAGCGGGTCGCCGAGCTGTGGGACTCGGGGGCGGTGGGCCGGCACGAAGCGTCGCGCAAGACCGTCGACCACCCGCAGGTGGGTACCGTGACGCTGGACTGCGACGTCCTCAGCGTCACGGCCGACGACCTGCGCATCATGGTCTACACCGCCGAGCCCGGCACGCGGGACGCCGAACGGCTCGCGCTCCTGGCCGTGCTCGGTACCCAGGCACTCGCGGAACGCCCGCCCGCCCGCCGCCACGGCTAGCTAGGGCCTGTCGGATGGATCTCCGCTGGTCAAGCAGCGGGGTCCGGTGCGTGCGAGGCCGAGGCGGGGGCGTTGTCGTGTGTCGCCGACCGGCGGGAACGCGGCAGGCGTGCGTACCGGGGCCCGCGACGCCGCGACGACCCACCCGGCAGGCCCCGGCCGGGACGGCACGCTCGGGACGGAACGGGAGCAGGACAGGCGGGGCCGGGGCAGCCGTCCGGTACGCGCCGGGCCGGGCCGCCGCCCGCCGCGTACCGGCCGCCGGAATCAGATCGTCGAGGTGTCGATCACGAAGCGGTACCGCACGTCGCTGGCGATCACCCGCTCGTACGCCTCGTTGATCTGCTCGGCGCTGATCAGCTCGATCTCGGCGCCGAAGCCGTGCTCGGCGCAGAAGTCCAGCATCTCCTGGGTCTCGGCTATGCCGCCGATCGGCGAGCCCGCCAGGGTCCGGCGGCCGGAGATCAGCGAGAACATGTTGAGCGAGTTGGGCTCCTCGGGGGCGCCGACGTTCACGAACGCGCCGTCCACCGTGAGCAGCCGCAGATACGCGTCCATCGGCAGCGGCGAGGAGACGGTCGACAGGATGAGGTCGAAGGTCGACCGCAGTTCGGTGAAGGTGGCCGGGTCGCTGGTGGCGTAGTAGTGGTCGGCGCCCAGCCGCAGGCCGTCGTCCTTCTTGCGCAGCGACTGGCTCAGCACGGTCACCTCGGCGCCCAGTTCGTGCGCGAACCTGACCGCCATGTGGCCGAGCCCGCCCAGGCCGACGACGGCGACCTTCTTGCCGGGGCCCGCCTTCCAGTGCCGCAGCGGCGAGTACGTGGTGATGCCCGCGCACAGCAGCGGCGCCGCGACGTCCAGGCCGAGCGCGGCGGGGATGCGCACGGCGTAGTTCTCGTCCACCACCAGCGCGGTCGAGTAGCCGCCGTACGTCGGGTCGCCGTTCTTGTCGAAGCCGTTGTACGTCGCGGTGGTGCCGTTCTCGCAGAACTGCTCCAGGCCCCGGCGGCAGTACTCGCACTCCCGGCAGGAGTCCACGAAGCAGCCGACACCGACGTGGTCGCCCACCGCGTACCGGCTGACGGCGGAGCCGACCTCGCTGACGACGCCGGCGATCTCGTGGCCCGGCACCATCGGGAAGGTGGCCTCGCCCCATCCCTCGCGGGCCTGGTGGATGTCGGAGTGGCAGATGCCCGCGTACTTGATGTCGATCAGGATGTCGTTCGGGCCGACCGCGCGCCGCGCGATCGTGGTCCGCTCCAGCGGAGCCTTGGGCGCGGGGGCGGCGTATGCGGGGACAGCGGAAAGGCTGGTCATCCCGGTGTTTCTCCTCGAGGACTCGTCGGATCCTGCGGCGCGGGCGGCGGCCCGCGGCCAACGGGACAAGGCCGCCGGTGGTGGAACCATTCCCGGTGGCCGGCCGTTTGACCGAACTGCGCACCCCTGTCGGCCGGTTCGGACAGACCGGGTGGATGAAGCTGCTGCTGGAGATCACCGGTGCCGAGCGGCCCGACGTCGAGCTGGACGGCCTGCACCGCACACTGCGGTCGGACGCCGCGGTGCCCCAGACGATGACCAGGGCCGCGTACCGCCCCTTGTAGGCGCGGATGTGCCGGCCCACCTGGCTGCGCAGCGAGGCGGCGGTGGCCGACGAGCCCGACAGCAGGGCGGGCGCGTCGCCGCGGATGTCGAAGCGCTCGCCGTGCGGGTCGATGCCCGGCGGGGCGGTCCGGGTTGGCGAGGGGGTCCGCGACGGCGAGGGGGTCTGCGACGGCGAGGGGGTCTGCGACGGCGAGGGGGTCTGCGACGGCGAGGGGACGGCGGTGGTGGCGGGACGCGGAGCGCGGGCGGCGGGGACGGGGAGGGCGCCGGGGCGCGGGGCGGTGTGCCGACGAGCACGAGGGTGTCGGCGATGGAGTCCATCCCCTCCCGCATGGTGCTCACCGCGGCGTGGATGCCGCTGCCCAACTCGGCCAGTGACGCCAGCAGTTCGCGTTCAGCGGCGCGGTCGCCGTACATGCCGTCGCGTTCGGCGGCGGCGCGGGCCCTGATCAGGTCGAGCAGTTGGGCCATCGGCGCCGAGACCTCCTCGTACGCGGCCTGCACGTCCTCGCGCAGCGAGGTGGCGAGGGCGAGCACGGCCTGGTCGTACGCCCAGCCGATCCGCTCGGCGCCCTCGGCCGCGGACTCCTCCAGCGCCACGGGCAGCGCCTTGACCGTGCTCTCCAACCGGCCCACGGACGCGACGAGTTCGTTGCCCGCCTGCTCCAACGCGGCACCGGCCGACTCCACCAGCCGTCCGAGCGCGCCGCCGGCCGCGTCCAGCGTGGTCACGCCGTGCCGCACGGCCAGTTCGCTGCGCTCGCCGGCCTCCTGCGCCGCGTCGGTCAGGGTCTGCGCCGACTGCCGTGCGGCGCACCCGCACCCGCGACGAACGCCCCGGGGCCGGTGTACGCGGCCACCAGGTCCGTCCCCGCCCAGTCCGCGAGCCCGTCCCGCGAGCGCACCGGGGCCGCCAGCTCCTCCAGCGCCGGCCGGTGCACGCCCAGCCGGGGATCGGCCGCCAGCAGCTCGACGAAGTCAGCGAGCGCGGCCGGATCACGCGCGGTGGGCGTCACGTCGGGCAGCCTCCGCGCCGGAGCCCGGCCGGGGCCCTGGCCCCGCGTACCGGCCCGGTGCCACGGCAGCCCGGACGTCCGTCTCCCGCCCATGGTCCCCCCAAGGTCGCGCGAGCGGTCAGCGTCCCTGTCCCCCCGGACACGGCACGCAGCCCCCCGCGGGCTGTCGGCGACAGTCCGCTCTGGACACCCATGAGGCCAGAAAGGCAGGCAAGGAGCACCTGCATCGAACAAAAACCCTTACCCGGTATCGCGGGACAACCTTGCCCATACCAGCGCCGCCGCACCGTACGATCCGGACGTTTCGGCCGGATCGGGCCGGGCACCCGCAAGGACGGGGCCGGTGGGACTGCTGTGGCGTTCGGCCCCGGTGAGGGGCCGGGCGGCACCCGCGCCGGCCCCGGGCGGGCCGCGGACGGAACCCGCCCGGGATCCGGCCGGGACCCGACCAGGCCGCCGGCAGGACCCGGATCAGAACCCGGACCCGGATCAGGACCCGGATCAGGACCCGGATCAGGAACCGGATCAGGAACCGGATCAGGACGGCAACCAAAGCCGGGCAAGGCCCGGACAGGACCCAGGCAAGGGAGTGGCGAGATGAAAGCCGTGGTGTACAACGGTCCCTTCGACGTATCGGTGGAGGATGTCCCCGAGCCCCGGACGGAACAGGCGAACGACGCGGTCGTCCGGATCACCACCACCAACATCTGCGGTTCCGACCTGCACATGTACGAGGGCCGGACGTCGGTGGAGCGCGGCAAGATCCTCGGGCACGAGAACATGGGGATCGTCGAGGAGGTCGGGCCCGGCGTCACCCGGATCAAGGTCGGGGACCGGGTCTCGGTGCCGTTCAACATCGCCTGCGGCTCGTGCCGCAACTGCCTGGACGGGTGGACCGCCTTCTGTATGCGGACCAACCCCGCCGAGGGCGTCGACGGAGCCGCGTACGGCTACGCCGGCATGGGCCCGTACGACGGCGGCCAGGCGGAGCTGCTGCGGGTCCCGTACGCGGACTTCAACCTGCTGGAGCTGCCGCCCGGGGACGGCGACGAACAGGACTTCGCGATGCTCTCCGACATCTTCCCCACCGGCTGGCACGGCACCGTGCTCGCCGGTCAGCGGGCCGGCGACCGGGTCGCGGTGTTCGGCGCCGGCCCGGTCGGGCTGATGGCCGCGCACAGCGCGCTGATCCGCGGCGCCTCGCAGGTCTTCGTCGTCGACAAGGAGCCCGGCCGGCTGGCGCTGGCCGAGACGATCGGGGCCACCCCGGTCGACTTCTCGCAGGCCGACCCGGTCGAGCAGATCCTCGACGCCACCGACGGGCGCGGCGCGGACTGCGGTGTGGAGGCGGTCGGCTACCAGGCCCACGACAGCTCCGGCCAGGAGCACCCCGAGCTGGTGCTGGACAACCTCGTCAGCTCGGTCCGCAGCACCGGCGGGATCGGTGTGGTCGGCGTCTACCTGCCCGAGGACCCCGAGGCGGCCGACGAGAACGCCCGGCAGGGCCGGATCGCCTTCGACTTCGGCACCTACTTCGCCAAGGGCCAGCGGATGGGTACCGGCCAGTGCCCGGTGCTGCGCTACAACCGCCGGCTGCGCGACCTGGTGATCGAGGGGAAGGCCCGGCCGTCCTTCCTGGTCTCCCAAGAACTCGGCCTGCACGAGGCGGCCGACGGCTACCGCCACTTCGACAAGCGCGACGCGGGCTGGACCAAGGTCCTGCTGCATCCCTGAGCGCGTCGTCCCGCCGCGGGCCGGCCGCCGGTGGCCGGCCCGCGGCGGCGTGTCCGAAAGCAGGATGTCCGAAAGACGGATGTCCGAAAACGGGATGTCCGAAAACGGTGTTGCCCAACGATCACCCCCCTGGCGAGACTCGGCACTGCCACCCGGCAGCTTCTCCCGGACCAGGTCTTTCCGAGGTCCTTCCGAGCACGGCGCTCGCACTAGGAGTGGTCGCTTGAGTACCAGCACCGAGTGGGCGTACGCCGGTACCCGCTACCGGATGTACCGGTTCACGCCAGAAGTCCAGCGGCAGCTGAAGGACCTCAACAAGGCCGACAACTGGCATGTGTTCCTGGCCTGGGCCGAGGACGTGTTCTGGATGGCGCTGTCGGTGGCCGTCTGTGTCGCCGGCACCTACTGGCTGTATCCGCTGGCGGCGCTCGTCATCGGCGCCCGGCAGCGCGGCCTGTCCACCCTGCTGCACGACTGCGCGCACGGAGTGGGCGTGGCCGACCGGCGGTTGCAGATGCTGGCCGGGACGGTCATGACCGCGTACCCCATCTTCCAGCAGCACTACGCGTACAAGGTCTCGCACGTCTACACCCACCACCCCCGGCTGGGCAGCCCCGACCTCGACCCCGACCTGCGCTTCTTCATCGAGCAGGGCGCGTACCGCAGCAGCGCGACGTCCGCCTACGTACGGCGGGTGGTGATCCTGCCGCTGCTGGGCTCGCAGACCTGGGCGTACCTGCGGTACCTGGTGCGCAACCGCTACCGCGTGCTCAAGGGAGAGGGCGGCCGGGCGCAGGCGGCCTCCCCCTCCCCGGTGCAGCGGCGCAAACGCGCCCTGGACCGGGCCGGGTTCTGGCTGTTCTGGGCCGCCGTGGTCGGCCTGGCCTGGAACGGCGGCTGGCTGCTCGGACTGCTGCTCTTCTGGGTGGTGCCGTATCTGACCAGCTTCCAGATCCTCGGCTGGTACATCGAGCTGTCCGAGCACACCCCGCTGGTGCGCGACTCGAACATCGATCTGTACATGACGCGCAACCGCAAGAGCCGCACCTGGGAGAAGTTCCTCACCGGCATCCACAACGACAACTACCACCTGGAACACCACCTCGACCCCCGTACGCCGTTCTACAACCTGCACAAGGCCCGCCGGGTACGGCTGCACGACCCCGGTTACGCGGCTGTCGACCGCCAGTTGGGCGGGCTGTTCACCACCGGCCCCGAAGGCCAGCCGAGCGCCATGTCGGCCATCGTCCGCTCGATGACCCGCCCCGCGCAGGCCGAGGCCGTCGCGGTGAACCGGAAGGAACGCGATGCCGCAGCCTGACCGGAGGACCCCCGTGCCGAAGGATTTCAGCCGGGCCGAGTCGGCCGCCGTGCACGGCGGTTCGCACGTCCGGCTGGGGCTCACCCCGCCGGTGACGACGCCCATCTTCCAGACCGCCGCCTACGAACTGCCCAGCACCGCGGCCGCGGCGGGCATCTTCGACCTGCTCCAGGACGGGCACGCCTACACCCGGCTGAACAACCCCACCAACGACGTGCTCGAAGAGCGGATGGCCGCGGTCGACGGCGCCGCCGCCGGGCTCGCGGTCGCCTCCGGCCAGGCGGCGGTCAGCCTGGCGCTGCTCAACCTCTGCCAGGCCGGGGACAACCTGGTCAGCTCGAACGAGCTGTACGGCGGCACCTGGAACCTGCTGGCGAACACCTTCGCCCGGTTCGGCATCGAGACCCGGTTCGTCAGCCCCGACGACCCGGCGAACTTCGCCGCCGCCACCGACGCGCGCACCCGCTGCTGGTTCGGCGAGACGCTGCCCAACCCACGGCTGCGGCTGTTCCCGGTCGAGGAGGTCGCCGGGCTCGCCGAGGAGCACGGTGTGCCGCTCGTCCTGGACAACACGATGCTGCCGTACGTGCTGCGGCCGATCGAGTTCGGGGCGCACGTCCTGGTGTACTCGGCCACCAAGTACATCGGCGGCCACGGCTCCAGCCTCGGCGGGCTGATCCTGGACGCGGGCACCTTCGACTGGGAGCGGCACGCCGACCGGCACCCGCTGATGACCACCCCCGACCCGGCGCACGGCGGCGTGGTGTGGACCCGCACCGGGCGGGATCTGGACAGCGCGCTGGGCCGCAGCGGCTATCTGCTGAAGGCCCGGGAGACACTGCTGCGCGACCTCGGGCCGTGCCTGAGCCCGTTCAACGCGTTCCTGCTGCTCCAGGGGCTGGAGACGCTGCCGCTGCGGATGCGGGTGCACGGCGAGAACTCCACCCGGGTGGCCGGTTTCCTCCAGGAGCACCCGCTGGTGGAGCGGGTGGTGCACCCGAGCCTGGCCGAGGGCGAGGAGGGCGCCCGGGTGCGGCGCTACCTGGGCGGCAACAACGGGCCGCTGGTGCAGTTCGAGATCAAGGGCGGCCAGGAGGCCGGCAGCCGGTTCATCGAGGCGCTGCGGCTGTTCTCCCACGTCACCAACATCGGCGACGTGCGGTCCATGGCGACCCACCCGGCCTCCACCACGCACGCCCAGCTGCCCGAGGCGCAGCAGCTGGCCGCCGGGGTCACCCGCGGCTCGGTCCGGCTGGCGGTCGGCGTCGAGCACATCGACGACCTGCTCGCCGACCTCGACCAGGCGCTGAAGGCCCTGTGAGCACCGGCAGCGGCGCCGGCATCGGTAGCGGCGACGAGGCGGGGAGCGGCACCGGCGCCGGCGCCCGTACGGACCCGGGCCCGCGCCGGGACCCGGGCGCCCCGGCCGACCCGGGCGCGCGGACGCCGCTGGTCGCGCTGGCCTGCGTCACCGAGGACGTGGGCGGGGTGCCGCACCCGGCGGTGCGGCAGGTGTACGTCTCCGCGCTGGAGGACGTGGCGGGCTGCGCGGTCGTCCTGCTGCCGGGGCCGGCCGCGTGGCTGCCGTCGGTGCTGGACCGGTTCGACGGGCTGGTGCTCGGCGGCCACGAGTCCGACGTCGCCCCCGAGCGCTACGGCGACCTGGCGGGGCTGGGTCTGCGGGCCCCCGAGCGGGACGAGCTGGCCCTGTCCGCGCTGCCCCTGGCGATCGCCGCCGGGCTGCCCGTCCTCGGCATCTGCCGGGGCCTGCAGGAGCTGAACGTGGCGTACGGCGGCACGCTGCGGGACATCGGCGCGCTGCCGCTGGGCGCCGGCCACCGCGAGGACCTGACGCTCGGCAGGGACGAGCAGTACCTGCCCCGGCACGACGTCGCGGTGGCCGAGGGCGGGCTGCTGCGCGAGCTCACCGGCCAGTCCGCGCTGCGGGTCAACTCCCTGCACCAGCAGGCGATCGGCCGGCTGGCACCGGGTCTGCGGGCCGAGGCCGTGGCGCCGGACGGCGTCATCGAGGCGGTGTCGGCTCCGGACGCCCCGGCGTTCGCCCTCGCCGTGCAGTGGCACCCGGAGTGGTACGCCGCCTCCGACCCGCTCTCCAAGCGGCTGTTCACCGCGTTCGGCGCCGCCGCCGCCGAACGGGCCGGGCGGCGGCGTTGAGCCGCGCCCGGCGCACCGCCCGGATGCTGGACTCCGTCGTCCAGCGCCCGATGCTCCCCGACCGGCCGGCCCGGCGGCTGACCCAGCTGCTGCTGGGCCTCGGCCTGTACGGGGTGAGCGACGCGATGGTGGTGCTGTCCGGGCTGGGCGTCGAGCCGTGGGACGCGCTCAGCCAGGGGCTGTCGCGGAGCGTCGGCCTGGGCATCGGCGTGTGGACGAACATCGTCGGCGCGCTGGTGCTGCTGCTGTGGATCCCGCTGCGCACCAAGCCGGGCCTGGGCACGGTGTGCAACGTCCTGCTGGTCGGCACCGCCATGCAGGTGACGCTGGAGCTGTGGGCGGCGCCGGACGGGCTGTGGGCGCGCTGGGTGCTGCTGATCAGCGGCGTCGTGCTCAACGGCGTCGCCACCGGGGCCTACATCGGCGCGGGCGCCGGCCCCGGTCCGCGCGACGGCCTGATGACCGGCTGGGCGGCCCGCGGCCACTCCATCCGCGGCGTCCGGTGGGTCATCGAACTGTCCGTACTGGCCCTCGGGTTCCTGCTCGGCGCCACCGTGGGCGTCGGCACGGTGATCTACGCGCTCGCGATCGGCCCGCTGGCGGAGGTCTTCCTCCCGGCGCTGGAGATCGGCCGCGCCGCGCCCGCACCCGAGCCGGCGCCCGGGGACGTGGCCGTACCCCGTCCGTAGCCACCGGCCGCACCGGCCCCGCGCCCGCGCGGACCGTGACCCGCGGCCCCGTACCACCCGGCCACCCGGCCGGCACCCCGCCCGCGCGCGCGGACCCCCGCACGCCCACACCGTCCCGTTCGCGGACCGGGCCGGCCCCCCGCGCGGACCCGCGGACCGGCGCCGGGCGTCCCGCCGGCCGCGGAAGCCGCCGTACGTCATTCGGACCTGACTGCCCGCCGGATGACGACCGGTCTGATCCAATAGGCATACCGGGTCCATTTCATACCGGTCTGTCCGCATATACGGTACCGGACTGTCATGCCCATACCAAGGAACAGTCCCACTCCTGGAGGCACCCCCCATGCACCACACCGGCCCCCGATCACACCGGTCGCACCACGTCCAACCCCCGCCGCGCCGCCGGCGCCCTCCCGCCGGCGCCGGTCGCTGCTGGGCGCCGGCGGCGCACTGCTCACACTGCTCGCCCTGCTGGCCGCCGCCCCCGAACCGGCCGCGGGCGCCACCGGCGTCGCCCACCGACCGGTCCACCCCGAGCGCGACTGGATGGGGTCGACGGTCGCGGCCCACGAAGGCAGGGTGGCGGACGGCGCCGGCGCCTCGTCCACCGCCAAGCTCCCGCGCACCCCCGGCTTCGACGTCAGCAACTGGCAGCCGAAGGTGGACTGGGCCGGCGCCTACAAGAAGGGCGCCCGGTTCGCGTACATCAAGGCCACCGAGGGCACCACGTACCGGGACCCGAGCTTCAACTCGCACTACACCAAGGCGTACAGCGCCGGCTTCATCCGCGGCGCGTACCACTTCGCCACCCCGAACTCCTCCGGCGCGAAGGCCCAGGCCGACTGGTTCGTCGCGCACGGCGGCGGCTGGTCCAAGGACGGCAGGACGCTGCCGCCGATGGTCGACATCGAGTACAACCCGTACGGCGCCTCCTGCTACGGGCTGGGCAAGACGGCTATGGTCAACTGGATCGCGGCCTTCGTCAACGAGGTGCACGCCAGGACCACCCGCTGGGCGACCATCTACACCAGCCACGACTGGTGGAGCACCTGCACCGGCAACACCACCGCCTTCGCCGCGACCGACCCGCTCTTCGTCGCCCGCTACGCCTCCTCCCCCGGGACCCTTCCGGCCGGCTGGCCCTTCCACACCTTCTGGCAGTACGCCAACTCCGGCACCTTCCCCGGCGACCAGGACTACTTCAACGGCCCGCTCGCCGGCCTGCGC
Source organism: Streptomyces sp. ITFR-21 (assembly GCF_031844685.1). NCBI lineage: Bacteria > Bacillati > Actinomycetota > Actinomycetes > Kitasatosporales > Streptomycetaceae > Actinacidiphila > Actinacidiphila sp. ITFR-21. The sequence goes on along the minus strand of NZ_CP134605.1, from coordinate 3,550,401 downwards.
AACCTCGCCAACAACACCTGACCGCCCCGCGCGGCGGAACACCCCGCCCGGCGCCCGGCCGCGAGGCCGGCCCCGGCGGCGGGCGGGTCGACCTGGCAGGGCGTCAGTGCGGACAGGAGTCTGTCAGTAGTGAAACTCGTTTCCAATTAAGGGCCGAGCCGCGCCCCCCGCCACCGGCGGCGCGCGCCCCGGCACCGGGACTGCCGCGGCCCGGGGCGTTCGGCCTGGAGAGCCTGGACCACGACAGCCCGGCGTACCGGACGCTGACCGGTCCCGCGCTCACCGCCGAGACCGCCGACACCCCGGCCTGGCGGGCCGCCGACCTCGGCGCGGCCGACGGCCACGGCAACGCCCGCCCGGTGGCCCGTGTGCTGTCCGTGCTGGCCAGGGGCGGCGAGGTCGACGGCGTCCGGCTGCTCGGCGGGAAGACGATCGACCTCGTCTTCGACCCGCAGGTGGACGGCGTCGACCTCGCCGACGGCCTGCCGCTGCGCTGGGGCATCGCTACGCCCTGCCCCGCCAGGAGACGCTGCCCTCGATACCGGACGGGCGGATCTGCTCCCGGGGCGGCTGGGGCGGCTGGGGCAGCTGGGGCAGCTAGGGCGGCTAGGGCGGCTAGGGCGGCTAGGGCGGCCGATGATCATCATGGACCTCGACCGCCGCATGACGGTCTCCTACGTGATGAACCGGATGGCCCCCGGCATCCTCGGTTCCGACCGCAGCGCCGCCCACGTCTCGGCCGTCTACGACTGCCCGGCGTCGCCGGATCGGCGGAGCCCCGGGAGCGGGGGCCGGCGGCCCGTGGGCCGGGCGGGTCGGGAAGGCGGGGCCGGGGGCCGGGCGCGGCGGCCGGCGGTCAGGGCGCGGACGAAGACAGGGCCGGTTCGGGGGCCGGGGTCTTGGCGGCGCGGCCGGGGAGGTGGTGGAAGAGCAGGTTGAGCAGGAAGGCGGTCAGCGTCGCGCTGGTGATGGCGCTGCCCGCGACCGTCTGCACCCAGGTGGGGAAGGCGTGGTAGACGCTCGGCGCGACGACCGGGAGCATGCCGACGCCGATGGAGACCGCCACGATCGTCATGTTGCCGGTGCCGTCGAACTCCACCCTGCGCAGGGTGTTGATACCGACCGCGGTCACCGTGGCGAACATGACCAGCCCGGCCGCGCCGACCACCGGGCCGGGCAGTGACGCCACGACCTCGCCCATCTTGGGTATCAGGCCGAGCAGCACCAGCATGCCGCCCGCGACGGCGGCCACGTAGCGGCTGCGGACCTTCGTCATGCCGACCAGGCCGACGTTCTGCGCGAAGACGGTGTCCAGGAAGCCGTTCATGACGCCGCCGAGGACGCCGGACAGCCCGTCGGCGGCCAGGCCGCGGGCCAGCTCCCGCGGGGCGACCGGCCGGCCGGTCATGTCGCCGACCGCCAGCATGTCGGCGGTGGATTCGGTGAACGTCACCAGCATCACCACGCACATCGACACCACCGCGGCGACCGGGAAGTGCGGCGAGCCGAAGTGGAACGGCGCCGTGACACCGAACCAGTCGGCGTCCCCGACCGAGGAGAAGTCGGTCAGACCCATCGGGACGGCGACGAGCGTGCCGCCGACCAGCCCCAGCAGCACCCCGATCTGGGACAGGAAACCGCGGGTGAAGCGGCCGACCACGACGATCAGCAGCACGATGCCGCCGGCCAGCGCCAGATGCGACGGAGCGGCGTAGTCCTTCGCGGTGGCGTCGTTCCCGGCGATCAGGCCGGCCGCGACTCCGATCAGCGACAGCCCGATGATGGTGATCACCGAGCCGGTGACCAGGGGCGGGAAGAGCCGGATCGCGCGGGCGAACGGCACCGCCGCCAGCAGTCCGAAGACGCCGGCGGCGATCATCGAGCCGTAGACGGCCTGCATGCCGTACTGGCCCGCGATCAGGATCATCGGGGACACCGCGGTGAAGGTCGCGCCCGCCACCACCGGCAGCCGCACGCCGAGCACCCGGCCGACGCCGAGGGACTGGACCAGGGTGATCAGTCCGGCCACCAGCAGGTCGGCGTTGATCAGCAGGCCGATCGTGTGGGTGTCGAGCTTCGCGGCGGCGCCGAAGACCAGCGGAACGGTGACGCAGCCGGTGTACATGACCAGGACGTGCTGCAGGCCGAGCAGCCCGAGGCGGCCCGGCGGAAGCGCTTCGCCGGGGACGGGCACGGGCGGGGACGACTCGGGTGGCTCGGGTGGCTCGGATGGCTCGGATGGCTCGGACACGGTCGGAACCTGTGACACATCTGCCTCCGGAACGAGGAGAGGGCGCCGGGCGAACGGGGCCTCAACCTTCCGTTGACCTGGTTTCGGCGGCATTTCCGCTGTCCTACGGGCCAGTTGCGGTACCGGCCGGTGGCCGGACGCGGTGGCCGGACGCGGTGCCCGGCGGGTACCGCGGCGGCGGGCGCGGCGGCGCCGGCCGGTCCGCCGCCGGGGCGAGTCACCGCTTCGCCCGGATCTGAGCGGATGTAAGGGCGGTTGGTTCCTCTGCTTTCGGTAAAGGCCCGGTGCTGAGGCCCTGGTCGCTATTCCGCCGCCCACGGGTGCCGGGCACACTGCAGCGCAGCGCCCGCCGCCACCGATCGGTGCGCGGCCGAACTCCCCCCTGCCCCACCGACCTTCACCTTGCAGTCGTCATCACCGACATCACCGGCATACCCGTCACCCGCGGCCCGCGGGCCAGGACAGGCGTGGTCGCGGGGGCCGGGCTGGCCCTGCTGTCCGGCACACCGGCGTCCCGCTGAGCAACGTCACCGACTTCGGCGTCGTCGACGGCAAGCTGTTCCACCCGGCTGATCGCCTTCGGCCAGGACACCACGCTCGACGCCGTCCGCGGCTTCGACGTCGCGACCGGTGTCGGCTCGCCGACCGTGTCGTACCTGAAGTCCTTCGAGCCCTCCCGGCCGCACCACCGGTAGGCACCGCGCCCCGCGGCCCGGCGGGCGGCGGGCAGTCGGGCGAGGGGTGCGGCGGGGAGCAGCGCGCTTGCCGCCGGGCTTCTCGGTACGGGGCCACCGGGAAATCCGGGCCGGAAACGCGGCCGGGCCCCAAAACTCCGTAAAACCCGGCCGGAATACGGCCGTTGGAATCCCCGCCGACGGAAACCGGAACTCACCCGCCGCACACGGCAATTCACCGGCCCCGGGAGAGCGGGCGGTCGGCCCCGACCGGCCGCGACCACGCCCACCTGCGGCGCTCTCCCCTGGTGGCCGCGGGCGGGCGCCGGCGGCGGCGCCCGCCCGCGGTTCCGGCGCCCGCTTCCGGTCCGCCCCGGCGGATCCCCGCCGATGCCCGCGGGGACCGGCCGGGAACGCGGCCGGCGCCGCCGTGCGGGGATTTCCGGAAGCGCGCCATTGACACACGGGCCTTTGATGATTGTCATGAACATAAAAGGCCGGAAGTCGAGAACCGAAACGGGTGAGCCGCACCGTGCCAGACCGCGCCGTCCACCACGCCCCGGCCCCCCTGCCGCACAGCGGCGGCGGCCGGCCGGCGTACGCGGCCCTCACCGGGCGCGGGGACCTGCTGGAGGCCGCCCACGCCGAACTCCTCGACGGCCGCGGCGTCCTGCTCTGCGGCCCGGCCGGGATCGGCAAGTCGACGCTGCTGGCCGCTCTGGGCGCCGCGGTCGCCGACGAGGGCGCCACCGTGCTGCGCTGCTCGCCCGCCCTCGAGGACGCCCGGCTGCCGTACCTCGGGGTGATCGACCTGTTCGCGCGGGTGCCGCCGGAGGTGGTCGCCGCGCTGCCGCCGGGCCCGCGGGCGGCGCTGCGGGCCGCCCTGCTGCACGGCCCCGGGCCGGTCGGGCGGTACGACGGGCTGGCGGTGCGGGTCGCCGTGCTGGCGGCGCTGCGGCGGCTGGCCGAACAGCGCCCGGTGGTGCTGGTCGTGGACGGCCTGGAGTGGCTGGACGAGCCGAGCGCCGACGTGCTCGCCTTCGTCGCCCACCGGGTGGAGGACGCGGACATCCGGATCCTGGCCGCCGAACGGGTCGCCGACGGCGAACAATCCGAGCGCTCCCGCTGCTGCCCGCCCGGCACCGCCGCGATCACCGTGCCGCCGCTGGCCGACGACGACGTTGCCCTCCTGCTGCTGTCGTCCGGGGCCGCGCTGCCGCCGCCGGTGCTGCGGGCCGTCCAGCAGACCGCCGCCGGGAACCCGCTGTACGCCCTGGCGCTGGGCCGCGGCGCGCCACGGGACGGGCTGACCGCGGAGTCCAGCGGCTTCCTGCCGGTCCCCGCCGACCTGCGGGCGCTGCTGCTCGGCCAGGTCCGCACGCTGCCCGCCGCCGCCGCGCATGTGCTGCTGGTGGCCGCCGCCGCGGGGCGGCCGAGCCTGACCTTGCTGCGGGCGGCCGGGCTGACCGGGGCGACCGCCGCGCTGACCGAGGCGGAACGGCTCGGGGTGGTCGCCGCCGACCCCTCGGGCGCCGTCCGCTTCACCCATCCGCTGCTGCGGGCCGCGCTCTACGCCGACGCCTCCGGGCAGGCGCGCCGCGCGGCGCACGCGCTGCTGGCCGCGGCGGTCGGCGAGCCGGTGGAGCGGGCCCGGCACCTGGCGCTGGCCCGGCCGCACGAGGACGAGGCCACCGCCGCCGCCCTGACGGCCGCCGCCGGCTCGGCGCGGGCGGACGGCGACGCCGAGGCCGCCGCCGAACTGGCCGAACTCGCCGCCCGCAGGACCCCGGCGGGCCGGCCGGCCGACCGCGACCGGCGCCTGCTGGCGGCGGCCGACTTCGCCTGCGACGCCGGGCGCCGCGAGGAGTCCGAGCGGGCCGCCCGCGCGGTGCTCGGCGGCTCGGCCTCGGCCCACGACCGGGTCCGCGCCCGGCTGGTGCTGCTGCGCAACGCCGGTCAAGCGCTCTGGGACCGGCAGCAGTTGATCGAGGACGGGCTGCGGGACGCCGCCGGGGACCCGGGGTTGGAGGCGGCCCTCCTCCACTGGGCGGCTCTGCGCGGGCTGTTGTGCGGGGCGCTGGCCGAAGGAGCGGACTACGCGCGTCACTCCGCCCGCTGCGCGGCCCGCGCCGGGGACACCGCCACCCGCATCGCGGCACTGTCCACGCTGGCCAGGATACGGTCGCTGGGCGGTGAACCCGCCGAGGCGGAAGCGGCGTTGGAGCTGGCGCTGGCGCTGGCGGAGGCGGGCCCGCAGCGCCGGGTGCTGCGCCGGATGCGGGCGATCCTGGACCTGGACGCCGACCGGGTCGGCCGGGCCCGCGAACAGGTGGTCGGCCTGCTGGACGCCGCGGAGCAGGCCGCCGAGGTCGAGGACGCGGTGGCGTCGCTGGTGGCGCTGACCCGGGTGCAGGTCCGGGCCGGCGAGTGCGGCCCGGCGCTGCGCACCGCCGCCCGCTGCACCCGCGTGGTGGCGGAGGCGGGCACCGAGTCGGCGCCCGCGCTCTACGCGGCGGCGCTGGCCGAGACATACGGCGGTACGCCGGTACGGGCCCGGCGGCTGGCCGTGCTGGCGGTACGGGCCTCCGAGGCGGACGGGGACCGGCTGTTCCTGCTGCGCGCGCTCGCCGTCCTCGGCCAGGCCGCGCTCTTCGCCGGCGACCGGCCCGGCGCGGCGGAGGCGGTCGAGTCGCTGCGCCGGGTGCTGGAGATCGGCACCGCGATGCGCGCGGCGGACCCGCCGCTGCTGAGCTGGTACGCCGACCTCGCCGAGTCGCTGGTGACGCTCGGCGAGACCGACGCGGCGGCCACCGTCCTCCAGGAGGCGTACCGCTGGGCCACCGGCAACGCGCCCGGCAGCGTACTGGCGTCGCTGGAACGGGCGGGCGGGCTGCGGGAGGCCGCCTGCGGGCGGGTGAAGGAGGGGACGGCGCTGCTGCTGTCGTCGGCCGCCCGGCTGCGCCCGCTGGGCCTGCCGGTCGAGCTGGTCCGCACCCTGACCGCCCTCGGCGCGGTGGAGCGGCGGGCCCGGCACCGTACGGTGGCGCGCACCGTGCTGGCCGAGGCGCTGGAGATCGCCGAGCGGGCCGGCGCGGCCCCGCTGGCCGAACGGGCCAGGGACGAACTCGCCCGGGTCGACGCGGTGGTCCGCGGCGCCGCGGGTGTCCGGCTGACCCCGTCCGAGGCCCGGATCGTGGAGCTGGTACGCAGCGGCGCGACCAACCGCGAGGTGGCCACCGAGCTGTTCATCAGCGTCAAGACCGTCGAGGGCGCGCTATCCCGGGTGTTCCGCAAGTACGGTGTGCGCTCCCGCACGGCGCTGATCCACGCGATGGCGGCGCCGGCGGCCGGGCGGCCCGCCCCCGCGCCCGGCCCGCAGACCGGCGCGGGCCCGGTCCGCACCGCCTGAAGTCCCCGCCCCGGCGGACCGGCCGGCCGGGCGCCGGGCCGCCCGGCCGACCGCCGTACGTACGGGAGCCGTTGGCGCAACCCCGCGGTGACACGCGCTCACCGGGGGACATACCGGGGTCACACGCGACGCCCCGCCGTCACAAGCAACGCATCGTTAACACACGACGCAAGGGTTACCACGCTTATACGCGCGCGGGCCGCTCCTTAGCGTGGAGACCGTCCCGTTCCGGGAACCGGATTCCCTCATGGAGGACCTTCGTGACGCTCCGTCTGAAACTGCTGGCCGTCGCCGCCACCCCGGCGCTGCTGGCCGCGGCCGTCCCCGCCGCGTACGCCGCCTCCGCGCAGCCGCACACGGCCCGCGTGGCACTGGCCGGCGACGTACTGCCGGGCCTCGCCGGCCACGCCGTCCGCACCGGCGATGTCGCGGCCGGACACCGCATATCCGTCGCGGTGAGCCTGAAGGCCAGGAACGACAAGGCGCTCGACGCCTTCGTCGCCCAGGTCACCGACCCCCGCTCGGCCACGTACGGGCACTACCTGACCAAGGCCCGGTTCGCCGCCGCCTACGGCCGCAGCGACGCCGAGGTCAAGCAGGTCACCGACTACCTGCGGGCCCAGGGCCTGACCGTCGGCGCCGTGCACTCCGGCAACCTGCTGGTCGACGCCAGCGGGACAGCCGCCCAGCTGGAGAAGGCGTTCGGCACCACGCTGTCCACCTGGAAGGACAGCGCCTCCGGACGCAGCTTCTACGCCAACGACGCCGCGCCCACGCTGCCCGCGTCGGTGGCCTCCGTGATCAGCGACGTCTCCGGCCTCAACAACCGCAACGTGCTGCACCACCAGGCCCCGGCCACCGTCACCCCGCACAACGGCCCCGGCGGCGGCTACACCCCGGCGCAGATCAAGGGCGGCTACAACGTCTCGGGCAGCTACACGGGCAGCGGCCAGAAGATCGCGCTGCTGGAGTTCGACGGCTTCCAGCAGTCCAACATCACCACCTTCGACAGCCACTACGGCCTCAGCTCGCCGGCCGCGACCGTGCACAAGGTGGACGGCGGCTCGGGCTCGCTGGGCGACGGCCAGGTCGAGGTGGAGCTGGACATCGAGGTGCTCAACGCGATCGCCCCGGCGGCGGCCGTCACGGTCTTCGAGGGCCCGAACTCCGACGCGGGCGAGGTCGACACCTACCAGGCCATCGTGGACAGCGGCATCCCCGTGACGTCCATCAGCTGGGGCGCCGCCGAGTCGCAGCGCACCACCTCCAACATCAACGCGGTCGACGCGGTCTTCAAGCAGGGCGCCGCCCAGGGCCTCGGCTTCTTCGCCGCCTCGGGCGACAGCGGCTCCGACGACGCCGGCAACGGCCGCACCTCGGTCGACTACCCGGCGAGCGACCCGTACGTCACCGGCGTCGGCGGCACCAAGCTGACCGTCACCTCGTCCAACGCCTGGAGCAGCGAGACCGCCTGGAACGGCGGCGGCGGCGGCAAGTCCAGCGTCTTCGCGATCCCGAGCTGGCAGACGCCGGTGCAGAAGAGCCAGGGCGGCGGCAAGCGCCAGGTCCCGGACGTGGCGGCGCTGGCCGCCCCGACGCCGGGTGTGTCGATCTACTCGCAGGGCAGCTGGGGCCAGGTCGGCGGCACCAGCGCGGCGGCTCCCGAGTGGGCCGCGTTCGCCACCCTGTACAACCAGCAGGCCGCCGCGGCGGGCAAGCCCCGCCTCGGCTCCGCCAACCCGGCACTCTACGCGGCGGCCGGCACCGGCTTCCACGACATCACCAGTGGCAGCAACGGCGCGTACTCCGCCGCCGCCGGCTGGGACTTCACCACCGGCTGGGGCTCGTACAACGCGGCCACGCTGGCGGCGAAGCTGCTGGCCGGCTGATCAGGACCGGTCAGGACGGGCGGAGCCGGTCCGTACGGATCCCCGGTGACCCGAGCTGATCCGCGGCGACCGGCAGCGACCCGCGGCGACCGGCGGCGATCCGCACCGGCCCGGTCCCGGACCCCTGCGCAGGGGTCTGGGACCGGGCCGGCCGTGTGCGCCGGGGGCGGGGTCAGCCCCGCGGCTGGATCCGGTGCTCCGCACCCTGCTCGCGGCTCCGGTCGTCCCAGCCGATCCCCGCGCCGGCACCGTGGCTGCGCGGCGCCGCCGGCGTGACGTCGGCGTTGGCGCAGCTGTTGCCGAAGGAGGGGTTGAGCAGGGCCAGCAGGTCGATCGAGTTGCCGCAGAGGTTGAGCGGGATGTGCACCGGCACCTGGATCACGTTGCCGGACAGCACACCGGGCGACCCGACGGCACCGCCGACCGGGCCGGTGTCGGCGACGGCGGCGCCGCCCGAGAGGAGGATGATGCCGCCGGCCAGCGCGGCCACAGCGGCACCCTTGTTCATGAGCTTCACGAAGACTCCTTGAGGACGAGGCGTGTGTCGGCGGCCGGTACACAATCAGCCACCCTTCGATCACCTAGCGTTGGCAGCCGATCACCAGAAGGCAGGGTGCCGCATCCGGAAGTCATCCGTTCAGACGCGCTTTCGGCATATCACTCCTCCGTACGGAGGATCCGGCCGTCGCGGACCGGCCCCGTCGGGCGCCCGCCGGGGCGGCCGGCGGATCCACCGCCGGCGCGGGCCCCGGCCGCGGATTGGGTTACGGTGGCCACAAGGGTTTCGACACCGTGCTGAGAGCCTTCGGACGAGCGGCCCGCGGTTGCGGCCACCTGTTTCGAGGAGACGTCCATGACGCAGGACGGCAGAACGCGGACCCCGCCCGCCGGGGTGGGGCTCGGCGACCCCCGACGCCTCGGCGCGCTCGGTGACGCGGGTCTGACCGCCGCCCCCGACGCGGGAATGGAGCGCTTCGCCCGGCTGGTCTCCCGGCTGATCGGCGTCCCCGTCGCCCTGGTCTCGCTGGTGGAGGCCGACCGCCAGGTGTACCCCGGCCAGATCGGCCTCACCGAGCCGTGGGCGTCCACCCGGCAGACCCCGCTGTCCCACTCGCTGTGCCAGTACGTGGTGGCCTCGGGCGCGCCCCTGGTGCTGTCCGACGTCCGCGAGGACGAGCGGACCTGGAGCAGTATGGCGATCGGCGACATGGGCATCGTCGCGTACGCCGGCACGCCGCTGACCGACACCCGCGGCAACGTCCTCGGCTCGCTCTGCGCGATCGACACCGTGCCCCGCGAGTGGACCGCGCAGGAGGTCGCCAACCTCACCGACCTGGCCGCCGCCTGCTCCGCCGAGCTGCGGCTGCGGATCTCCTCCCGGCACGCCATAGAGGCCCGCTCGGCCGCCGAGGTCGCCCAGGCGCAGGCACTGGAGGCGTCCGGCCGGGCCCGCCGGGCGCTGGAGCGCTCCGAACTGCAGCTGAGGGCCGCCGAGGTGCTCGCCGACGCGCAGGGGCTGGTCGACCTGCGGCGCCGGGTCGGCGAGCTGATCACCGGAGACCTCCGGCCGATCTGGACCGGGGTGTCGCTGCTGGAGGGGCAGGGCCGGCTGCGGCGGCTGGTCGATCCGGACAACGCCTCCGAGCTGGAGCGGGAGCACGGCCAGTACACGTCCGGCGACAGCTGGCCCACCGCCCGCGCGGTCCGCGAGAACCGGCTGATCACCGTGCACGGCGAGGCGCAGATGCGGGCCCAGTACGGCGAGCCGGCGGTCGGGGTCTGGCGCGCGCTCGGCTTCGCGTCCCTGGTGTGCGTACCGCTGTACGGCACCCGGCAGGTGCTGGGCGCGCTCGCCCTGGCCTGGGGCAGCCACCACGACCTGGAGGTCGGCGAGCGGGCGCTGCTGAGCGCCATCGCCGGGTACACCGCGCAGGCGGTGGAACGGGTGGTGTTCGTCGAGGACCGGATCACCGTCGCCCACCAGCTCCAGCAGGCGATGCTCACCGAGCTGCCCACCGTGCCGGGGCTGGACATGGCCGCCGCGTACATCCCGGCGGCCGAGGGCGAGATGGTCGGCGGCGACTGGTACGACGCGTATCCGCTGCCGGCGGTGCCCGGCCGGCCGGCGTACGACCCCGGTACCGGCGCGGTGCCGATGGCGCTCACCGTCGGCGACATCACCGGCCACGACATGGACGCGGCCACCGTGATGGGCCAGGTGCGCAGCATGCTGCGGCAGGCCACCTGCGACCACCCCGGCCAGGGGCCGGCCCACGCGATCACCGCGCTGGAGGAGAGCTGCCGCACCCTCGGCCTGCCGGCCGGCGGTACGGCGGTGCACGCGCATCTGACGCCCGGCCCCGACGGGTGGTGGCTGACCTGGACCAACGCCGGGCATCCGGCGCCGCTGCTGGCCCGCGCGGACGGCACGGTGGAGGTACTGGAGGAGCACGACGTCCTGCTCCACCCGGCGCTGCCCGTACTGCCCCGGCACGACCGCCGGCTGCCGCTGGCACCCGGTTCGACGCTGCTGCTCTACACCGACGGCCTGATCGAGCACCGCGGCCGCAGCTACGACTCCTCCACCCACCGCGCCGCCGCGATGCTCAGCGCGGGCGCCCGGCTGCCGCTGCCGGAGCTGCTCCGGCAGATCGCCACCGACGTGGCCGGCGAGTCGGCGGGCGACGACGTGGCCATGCTCGCGGTCCGCGTCCCGTAGCCGCCGCGGCGGCCCCGCCCTTCCGGGCGGGGCCGTGGACACCGCGGTCCCGTACCGCGTACACCGCGGTCCCGTACCGCCCGGCCCCGTACGACCCGTGCCGCGGATGGCCGGATCCGTGCGGTCCGACCCCCGTCGGGGCTCGGCCGCCCCCGGGAGTGCGGTCAGCCGGTCCGGTCCGGCTGGGCGTACTGCACGGCCAGCTCGGCGGGGGCGGTCGCGGTGTGCGCGCGGAAGGCGGCGGTCAGCGGGCGGTACGGGGCGCGCTGGGCGAGGACCAGCGCGCGCAGGACGGCGGCCGGGTGGCCGGTCGCGGTGGCCGGGGCGCCGTCGACGGCGGAGACGTCCAGGCCGGTACGCGGGATGTCCGCGCCCGCGCCCGGGGCGGGGGCGCCGAAGGACTCCACGGTGAGCCGGTGGCCCCGGCTCAGCATCGTGAGCACCGTGCTCACCCGCGCGTCCACCCGGCCGGCCGCCAGCAGGGCGCGGGCGGCGGGGCGGAAGGTGATCCGCCGGTCGGCCAGCAGCGCCTTCCCGACGGTCGCCCGGTGGGCCCGGTCGGCCGCCTCGGCCCGCTCGTACGCCGCCCGGCCGCCGTCGGCGACCTCGGCGACCGTCACGGTCCCGGCGCCGTCGCCGAACGCGGCGAGCGGCTGCCGGGCGGTGCCGGTGTCCGCGGCGGACCCCAGCAGGGCGCGTACGAACGGGGTAAGGACCACCACGTCGGCGCCCTGGAGCCGGGGGGCGCCGGCCCACAGCCGCAGCGTCGAGGCCGCGGGGAAACCGGCGCCGATCAGCTCGTCGCACAGGGCGGAGTCGCAGGCGACCGTGTGCCCGGGACCGACCCGGCCGGCCACGAACGCCGCCACCGCCGCCCCGACCTGCGGCGACAGCGGCGGTACGGACACGGCCGGGGTACTGTGCGGGGCACTGGCCGAGGGGTCGGCCGCGCTCCCGGCCGGCGCCGCCGGACGCTCGTCCCCGCCGCCGCGGGCGACCACGACCGCGGTGACGACGACCGCGACGGCCACCACGACGGCGACCGCGGCCACCAGCGGACCGCGCCGCTGGCCGCCGCCGTCCCGGTCGTACGGATTGCGCGGCTTGAGTCCGAACCGCCGCCGGGCGAAGGAACGGACGGTGTTCCAGTAGATCCGGGCCCACGTGGGTTCGCCGGGGCTCGGCGGAGGGACCACCTTGGGTCGCTGCTCCAGATTCTGCGGCATCGCTCACTCGCTGGGGAAAGGACGTGACGGGCGGGCTACGACGGGCGGGCCCGAAGGCCCTGACCACGGGGTCTCACGGTGACGATCCCGTCAAGTACGTCGATTATCAGCACAGTTGGACGAACTCTGGCAAGTTCCGTCACGTCGTTCCGGACAACGGAACGGAGCCGTTTGAGGACTGTGCGCAACCGGGGAAGCGGTGGTGCGAAGGCCCCCTGGAGCGGGTCCGGTCGGCGGGGCGGGCTCAGCCCTGGTAGGGGTTGCGCCCCTGCGGCTGCGGCACGGACCGGCCGCCGGAGCCCTGCTGCGCCCCGGCCATCGCCTGCGCCTGGGCGTGCAGCTGCTCGGCCTGCTCCTTCGGCAGCCTGTGCTGGGCCGCGCAGAAGGTGCACTGCGTGGAATAGGTGACGCTGACCGGGAACAGCGGGACGAAGAACAGGGTGAACTTGGTGACGCGCTTCCTGAGCGTGTGCGCGGCCGGATTGCCGCAGCCCGCGCAGACCAGCGTCAGAACGGCCAGCTGGTAGAGATAGCCCCGGGTGCCGAAGATGATCACGTGAGTCTCCCCCTCGCGTCCTGCGGATGTCCTGCCCATGGCCTGACCACCGCCTGCTCGTGCCCTGTTCACCGCCCGTTCGCGGCCCGGTTCGGCCGCCCGGCCCGTTCGTCGCACCGGGCCCCGCTCCCCGTGGGACACGCGGCGGCGGACGCCCCCGCACAGAGTCTGCCGTACGCCGCCGGCAGGTCCGCTACCGGGAGGCAATATTCGGCCCGGCGGCCCTCCGCTCGGCCGCCGCCGGGCCGGGCGCAGGTCACCGGTCCGCGGCGCGGCCGGTCAGCGCCGCCGCGACCTGCTCGACCGTCAGGTACGGCAGCGGTGCGAGGATCTTGGCGGTCTGCGGGGCGAAGGCGGGGGAGGCGACGATGACGTCGGCGGTGGGGCCGTCGGCGACGACCTCGCCCTCGGCCAGGACCACGACGCGGTCGGCGGCGGACGCGGCGAACTCCACGTCGTGGGTGGAGATGACGACACCGCGGCCCTCGGCGGCCAGGGCGTCGATGATCCGGGTGAGCGCCAGCTTAGCCCGGTAGTCCAGGCCGCGGGTGGGCTCGTCGAGCAGGATGACGGAGGGCGCCGTGGTGAGCTGGACGGCCAGGACGAGCGCCAGTTTCTGGCCTTCGGACAGGTCGCGCGGGTGGACACGGTCGGGGACGCCCGGGGCGAGGCGGTCCAGGATCCGGCGTGCCGACCCCGGCGGGACCGCCGACTCCCGGTCGGACTGGGCGAGTTCCGCGCCGACCGTGTCGAGGTACAGCAGGTCGGTGGGGGTCTGGGGGACCAGGCAGACCCGGCGGCGCGCGGGCGCGGGGGCCGCACGGCGGCCGAACCGGCGCCGGGCGGCGGGTTGCGCGGCGGACGCGGCCTCGGGGCCGGCGCCGGGCGCGGCTGCGGCTGCGGCGGACGGGGGCACAGCTCCGGACGCGGGCGCGGCAGGGGCGGCGCCGGACACCGGCGCGGCTCCCGCTCCGGGCGCGGGGGGGCCGCCGTACGGGGTGACCTCGACCGTTCCGCCCTGCCGGGGGCCCACGCCGTGCAGCGCCCACAGCAGGGAGGACTTGCCGGAGCCGTTGCGGCCCATCAGGGCGGTCACCTGCCCGGCCCGCAGCTCAATGTCGACCTCGCGGACGGCCACCACGCCTCCGTACCGGACGACGACGCCCCGGGCGGTGAGGACCGGCCCGCCGCCCGGGAGGGCGGCACGCGGCGGGGGCACCGGGAGGTCCGCGAGCCCCGCGCGCAGCGGGACGGCGGCCCGCCGGGCATCGCGGACGGACAGCGGCAGCGGGTCCCAGCCCGCCAGCCGGCCGAGCCGGACCACCGGAGGCGCCACCGACGCCGTACGGAACACGGTGGCGGGCGGGCCGTCGGTGACCGTGCCGTCGCCCGCGAGGTGGACGACCCGGTCGGCGTACTGCACGACGCGCTCCAGCCGGTGTTCGGCCAGCACCACGGTGACACCGAGGTCGTGCACCAGCCGGGTCACGGCCGCGAGCACCTCCTCCGCCGCCGTCGGGTCCAGCGCGGAGGTGGGCTCGTCCAGCACCAGCACCCGGGGGTGCGCGGTGAGCACGGACCCGATGGCGACGCGCTGCTGCTGCCCGCCGGACAGCTCGCGCAGCGCCCGGTGCCGCAGGTCGGCCAGGCCCAGCAGGTCCAGGGTCTCCTCGACGCGCTTGCGCATCACCTCGGCGGGGATCGCCAACTGCTCCATGGCGTAGGCGAGTTCCTCCTCGACGGTGTCGGTGACGAAGCCTGCTGCCGGGTCCTGCCCCACCACTCCGACCACATCGGCGAGTTCGCGGGGCGGATGGTGCGCGGTGTCCCGGCCGGCCACGGTGACCCGGCCGGAGAGGGTGCCGCCGGTGAAGTGCGGCACGAGCCCGTTGACCGTTCCGAGCAGCGACGACTTCCCGGCCCCGGTCCGCCCGACGACCAGGCAGAGCTCACCCTCCTCGATGCACAGGTCCACTCCGCGCAGCACGGGCTCGGCGGCGCCGTCGTACACCACGCCGACCTGGTCGAATCGGATCACAGCAGAGCCTCGTCGGGATGGTGGCGGACCGGCCCGGACCGGCCGGGCACACGGACGGCGGACCGGCCCGGACCGGCCGGCGTCCGCCTGGCGTGCGGCCGGCGGTCCCGCGGTCGCGGACCGGCGCCGGGCCTTGACCGGCCTCCCTTGGCGGCCGGGGCGCGAACGCGTCGGATTCGCACCTCATGGCATCACGGGGCCGGCCGGTACGTCAACGGCGTCCACCGCCGCCTTCCCCGCTCCGCGATGCCCCCGACCAGCGGCGCGACCGCTCCGGCGGCCGGGCGGCCGAACGCGCGGGCGCGCCCCACCTGTCCCCGGTCCCGTCGCGGACCAGCCGGCCGGGCGCGCGGGTACGGGGGACGCCGAATCCCTCCTGATGCGGCTGCCCGGCCAGCCGGCCGGGCGCGCGCGGGTACGGGCCGACCGCGGGCCCGCGGGGAAGCCCGGCGGGCGGGGAAGCGAGCGCGCGGGGAAGCGAGCGCGCGAGGAAGCCCGGCGGGCGGGCCGGGCAGCCGGGCATCCCGCCACCCGCGCGCCGGGCCGGCGGTCCGGCTCCCCGTTCAGCTGCGTACCGCCCGGCGGGGGCGGCGCAGGATCGCGGTGGCCGGGGCGAGGGCCGGGCGCGGGCACTGGGGCGCCGTGGCGGGGGCCGAGAGGGCGGCGAGGTGTTCGAGGAGGATGCCTTCGCGCAGCCCCCACGGGCAGACGGCGAAGCGGTCGACGCGCAGAAGGTCCATGACGGTCTCCGCGACGACCGCGCCGGCCAGGATCTGCTGCGCGCGGGCCCGGGAGACGCCCGGCAGCAGGGCGCGCTGCGGCGCGGTCAGCCGGGCCAGCCGCGGGATCCAGTCGGTGACGGCGGCGCGGTCCAGGGTGCGTACGGCGTGCGGGCCGGCTTTCGCCGCGGGGGCGCCCGCCAGCCGGGCGAGCTGGGCGAAGGTCCTGGACGTGGCCACCCGCAGTGCCGGCGCGGGCCGGGCGGCGACCTCCGCGGCCGGGCCCGCCAGGGCGGCGCGGACGTGCGCCCGCAGCGCCCTGATGTCCCGCCTGCCGTAGGGCGGTTGGTCCGCCGGCAGCTGCTGCCGGGTCAGCCGTCCGGCGCCCAGCGGCAGGGAGACCGCGAAGGAGGGCTCGCCGCCCCGGCCGTAGGCGATCTCCAGCGAGCCGCCGCCGATGTCGGCCAGCAGCATGGCTCCCGCCGACCAGCCGTACCAGGAGCGCGCGGCGAGGAACGTCAGCCGTGCCTCCTCCTCCCCCGTCATGGTGGCGAGTTGGATCCCGCAGGCGGCCCGTACCGCGCGCAGCACGTCGTCCCGGTTGGCCGCGTCCCGCACCGCCGAGGTGGCGAACGGGTGCAGCGTCTCCACCCCGTGGGCGCACGCGGCGGCCAGCGTCACCGTCACCGCGTCCACCAGCCGCCCGACGGCGGCCGGCCCGATGACCCCGTCCCGGTCCGTGTCCGCCGCGAGCCGCACCGGCCGCTTCACCGTGGTCACCGGCTGCGGCGGCAGGCCGGGCACCAGGTCGGCGATCCGGAGCTGTGCCGCCTGCGAACCGATGTCGAGCACTCCACAACGCATGCGCAGCGCGTACCCCGGATCGGGCCGTTTATTCGAAGAGGCGTTCGTAGAACGGGTGAACTGGCCGCCAGCGGGCCTCCGTTGCGGTGCCGCGGGGGTCCGGCGGGCTCGCCGGGCCGGCGGGCCGCGAGCGCGCCGCGGGCGATGCCGTGGATACGCCGCGAGCGTCGCGGGGCGGGCCGCGGGCCGCGGGCCGCGTTGTGGACGCCGGTGCCCGGATGGCACGGTGAGGCCATGGACCTTGGACTGGCGGGGAAGACCGCGTTCGTCACCGGCGGCAGCCACGGCATCGGTCTGGCCGTCGCCCGCGGCCTGCTCGCGGAGGGCGCCGCGGTCGTGGTCTGCGGGCGCGACGAGCGGCGGCTCGCCGAGTGCGGCGTGCCCGGTGTCCGGGCGGACGTGACCGACTACGACCAGCTCGGCCGGGCGGTCGACGAGGCCGCCGAACGCCTCGGCGGCCTCGACCTGCTGGTGGCCAACGCCGGCGGCTCCTTCGGGCGCGGTCTGCTGGAGTCGACCCCACAGCAGTGGGCGGACACCTACGCCCTCAACGTGGGCCACGCCTCCCACGCGATCCGCTGCGCGGTGCCGCACTTCGGACAGCGCGGCGGCGGGGCGGCGCTGATCATCTCCTCGATCACCGGCCGCAAGCCCGGCCCGCACTCCTCCTACGCCGCCGCGAAAGCCGCCGAGATCCACCTCGCCGCCGCCCTCGCCCAGGAGTTGGGCCCCCGGTCCATCCGCGTCAACACCCTCAGCCCCGGCTCCGTCCTCTTCGACGGCGGCGGCTGGGACCGCTTCCGCACCCGCCACCCCGACGTGTACGCCGCCTTCGCCCGGGACGACTTCCCCCGCGGCCGCCTGATCACCCTCCAAGAGGTAGCCGACACCGCCTGCTTCCTCCTCTCCCCCCGCGCCACCGGCGTCAACGGCGCCGACATCCCCGTCGACGCCGCCCAGGACCACCCCACCGCCGCCCGCTTCTTCCCCTGACCCGGCGGCCCCACGAACCGGCAATCGCCCCGAAGCCACCGTGGCACGGCCCCTCCGGCAGGTAAGGTGCGGTCTCCACACACGGGGGGTGTGGGCTGAGTCACAGGACAAGCGGGGCGGGGCGGAACGTATGCGGGAAATGACCAAGGGGATGAACGTCGCGCTGGCCGCGCTGAGCGAGGACGCCGGGTCGGTGGTGGCCGGCCTCGGCTGGAGCAGCGCCAGCGGCGACGGGGACGCGGACGTGTCGGTGCTCCTGCTCGACGCTGACGGCAAGGTCGGCAGCGACGACGATTTCTACTTCTACAACCACCTGGCGGCAGCGGACGGCAGCGTGCAGTTGCTGGGCAAGACGCCGACCGCCAACGGCAGCGAGGACCGGATCAGCCTCGACCTGACGGCGGCGCCCGAACGGGTCCGCCGGATCGTGCTCGCCGCCAGCCGCTACGGCGGGGCCGGCTTCGGGGACCTGGACGATCTGCGGCTCACCCTCGCCGACCGGACGGGCGAAGTGCTGCTGGGCTTCTCCGTCGACGACGCCGAGGCGGTCCGCGCGGTCATCTTCGGCGAGCTCTACCGGCGCGACGGCGGCTGGAAGTTCCGTGCGGTGGGGCAGGGCTACGAGTCCGGGCTGGCCGGCTTGGCCACGGACTTCGGCATCGACGTGGACGACGACGGGGAGAACGACGAGGCCGGCGCCCTGGCGGAACCGGTCGGCGTGCCGACGGAGGCGGCGGCCGTCGAAGCGGCGCCACCGCCGGCCAAGTCTTTCCCCGCGCGGCCCGCCGGCGAAGCCCCCACGCCGCCCGCCGTCAAACGCCCCCGTACCGCGCGCAAGAAGGTCACCCTCCCCGCGGTCACCCGCAAGTCCCTCGCCGAGAACGATTCCTGGCGCCCGGCCAGGCTCTTCCCGGTCAGCACGCTCAAGAGCGACCGCGAACGAGAGATGCGGGCCACCTCCGTACTGCTCGCCGTGATGGCCCAGGTGCCCGAGTTCGGGCGGCGTCTGACCGCCGGGTTCGGTGCGCCGGCCGGACGGATGGAGACGTTCACCGAGGTGTCGTTGCCGCACGGCGACGGGCCGCGCCGACCCGACGGGCTGATCCGGGTGGAGCGCGCGGGCAAGCTGTGGACCGCACTGGTCGAGACGAAGACCAACGGCAACCCACTGCGGCCCGCGCAGGTGCAGGACTACGTCGACATCGCGGCCCGCCGGGGCTACGAGGCAGTGATCACCCTCTCCAACGACGTGGCCCTGGAAGGCAGTCCGCTGGTCGCGGTACGGATCGACGGGCGCCGCAAGCACAAGGTCGCGCTGTGGCACCTGTCGTGGGCCGAAGTCGCCCACCAGGCGCAGATGCTGATCCGACACGAGGGCGTCGGCAACGCCGCGCACGCCTGGCTGCTCCAGGAGCTGCTGCTCTACCTCCAGCACGACAACTCCGGCTGCCACGGCTTCCAGAACATGGGCCCGGCATGGGTCCCGGTCCGCAACGGCATCGACACCGAGACCCTGGACGAGGGCGACGCGCGGGCCGTGGAGGTGGTGGAGAGCTGGGAGCGGCTGATCCGCCAGGTCTGCCTGCGGCTCGGCGGCGAACTCGGACAGAAGGTGCTGCCCGTCCAGCGGGCCAGACGCGGCACCGACCCGCACTCGCGCCGCGCCGCGCTCGCCGAACGCCTGTGCAGGGAGGGCCTACTGCACGCCGAGTTGAAGATCCAGGACTCCCCCGGAGTGCTCGCTCTCGGCGCCGACCTGCGAACGGGCAAGCTGCGCACCTCTCTTGAGATTCCCGCGCCCGACCAAGGCCAGCCGCTCACCTGGGCCAAGCGGCTGGTCCGCCAGCTCGCCGACGCGCCCGCCGACGTGCACGTCCAAACCCTGGTGGACCGCCCCGGCAACGGTCCCCGCGGCACCCTGGAACGCCTGCGCCCCGAGCCCGCCGACCTGCTGCCGAAACCCCCGGCGGCCATCACCGGCTTCCGCCTGTCCCTCTTCAAGAGCATGGGCAGCACTCGGGGCAACGCCGAGTCCGGCTTCATCCGGAGCGTGGACGAGGCGGTGGACCGGTTCCACACGACCGTCGTCGTCCCCCTGGAACGCCGGCCCCGCTGAGCGCCGGCACCGCGGCCGGGGCGGTCCGGGCGGTCCCGACGACGTGCGAGCGGGCGCGGACGGGGGAGGCGCCTCCGACAGGGCAGCGGTTATCGCGCGGAGGGCAGGCGGATGCGGAAGGTGGCGCCCTGGCCGGGGGCGGTGGTGAGGTCGACGTGGCCGCGGTGGGCGGTCATCAGGGCCGCGGCGATGGAGAGGCCGAGGCCGGCGCCGCCGCCGCGGTGGCGGCTGCGGGAGGCGTCGACGCGGTAGAAGCGCTCGAAGACGCGGGCGGCCTGTCCGGGGGTGAGGCCGGGGCCCGCGTCGGAGACCTCCAGGACGCCGTGTCCGCCCAGCGTGCCGACGCCGATACGGATCGGGGTGCCGGGCGGGGTGTGGGCGACCGCGTTGCCGACGAGGTTGGCGACGACCTGGCGCAGACGGGCCTCGTCGCCGAGGACCGGGGCCGGGCCCGGCGCGGTGCCGGGGCCGCCGGGGCCGGTCAGCGACACCGCGCGGGAGGGGTCCAGCGCGGTGGTGTCGTGCAGCGCGTCGACCGCGAGGGTGCGCAGGTCCATCGGGGCCAGCTGGACCGGGCGCTGCTCGTCCATCCGGACCAGGGTCAGCAGGTCCTCGACCAGGCCGCCGAGCCGTACCGCCTCGCTCTCGATCCGGGCCATGGTGCGCTTGACGTCGGCCTCGCCGGGCAGCGCGCCCATCCGGTAGAGCTCGGCGAAGCCGCGGATGCCGGCCAGCGGGGTGCGCAGCTCGTGGCTGGCGTCGGCGACGAAGCGCCGCATCTGCTCCTCGGAGGCGGCGCGCGCGGCGAACGCCGACTCGATCTGGGCCAGCATCCCGTTGAGCGCCGAGGAGAGCCGGCCGGCCTCGGTCCGCGGTGACGCCTGCGGCATCCGGTGGGACAGCGGCCGGCCGGCCGCGATCTCGGCTGCGGTCGCCTCGATCCGCCGCAGCGGGCGCAGCCCGGCCCGGATCGCGAACCAGGCCGCCACCCCGAGCAGTGCCGCGACCACCGCGCCGATCAGCAGGAAGCCGGTGCTGAGCCGGTCGGTGGTGGAGGACACGTCGTCCAGCGAGGCGGCCACCACCACCCCGGCGGGCAGCGCCGGGACCACCGTGCCGTCCCGGGTGACCGGCACCGTGGCCGCCCGCGGGCCGGCCGGCACGATCAGCACCCGCCAGCTGCCGCCGCCGTGGTCGGCGGAGACGTCGAACGGCTTGTCCAGGCGGGCCTTGAGGGAGGCCGCGTCCATCGACGGCCACAGCGGGCGGGGGTCGCCGGCCGCCACCGGCAGCCGGAACTGCTCCGACACGCTGCCGTCGGCCGCCGCGAAGGCCACCACGAACTGGCTCGGCAGCCACGGCCGGGCTCCGCCGCGGCCGGCCCCCGGCTGTACGTAGCGCGGCGCCGGGATCCCGTCGGTGCCGAGCCGCTGGGCGAGGGGTTGCCCGTACCGCTGGAGCTGCTGGTCCACCCGCTGCACCAGCTGGCCGCGTACCGAGCCCAGGACGACGGTGTCGCTCACCGCCAGGCCGAGCAGCACCAGGACGAGCGAGAGCAGGACCAGCCGCGAGCGCAGCGACATCGCCGACAGCCGCAGCCGGTCCGTCCGCCGGAGCCGCCGCGACAGCCGGCGCGCCCCGGACGGCCCGCCCGAGCGGAGGAGCCCGCGCGGCCCGGGGGACCCGGACGGCCCCGGCGCCCGGGACCCCTCCCCGGAGGGGAACCGCTTCACCGACCGGACCGGTCCCACGTCAGACCGCGGCCACCGGGCGGCGGAGCACGTAGCCGACCCCCCGCACCGTGTGGATCAGCTTCGGCGCCGCCGTGTCCACCTTCCGCCGCACGTAGGAGATGTACGACTCCACGATGCTCAGGTCGCCGCCGAAGTCGTACGCCCACACGTGGTCGAGGATCTGCAGCTTGGAGACGACCCGGTCGGCGTTCGCCATCAGGTACGCCAGCAGCTTGAACTCGGTCGGCGACAGGGAGACCGGCTGCCCGGCCCGGGTGACCTGGTGGCCCACCGGGTCGAGGACGAGGTCGCCCGCGACGAGCCGGCCGTCGTCGGTCGGGCCGCCGGTGCGGCGCAGGATCGCCCGGATCCGGGCGATCAGCTCCTCCAGACTGAACGGCTTGGTGACGTAGTCGTCGCCGCCCGCGGTCAGGCCGTTGATCTTGTCCTCCAGCCCGTCCTTGGCGGTGAGGAACAGCACCGGCAGCCGGTCCGCGGTGGTGCCGTGATGGGGTTCCTCGCGCAGCCGCCGCACCACCGCGAAACCGGACATGTCCGGCAGCATGACGTCGAGCACGACCAGGTCGGGCCGCTCCCGGGCCACTGCGGCCAGCGCGTCCGCCCCGGAGGCGGCGGAGACGACCTTGAACCCGACGAACCGCAGCGAGGCGGAGAGCAGTTCACGGATGTTGGGCTCGTCGTCGACGACCAGCAGGCTGGCCTCCGGCGTGTCCATGGGGCGACCTCCTGGAGCGGGTCGACCGGCCGGGCGGCCGGGCGGTACGGGCCGGGCGGTCGGCCGGCCTCGGGGGGAAACGGCGGTACGGTGCCGCGGCGGATGCCGGCCGCTGCACCGTACGCCCTGTATCTGTGCGTCCGGGGTGTCAGTCGCCGCCGCCGGTCCCACCGGCCGCGCCCGCGGCCCCGGCCGTACCCGTACCGCCGGCCGCGCCCGTACCGCCGCCGCCCTGCGCGCCGAAACCGCCGAAACCGCCGAAACCGCCCGCCGGGGCGGCGCCCTGGGTGACGGTGGTGGCCGCGATGTCGCCGTTGGGCCCCTGGCTGCCGCGGACGGTGACCGTCTGGCCGGCCTTCAGGTCGGAGACCTTGCCGTCCTTGGTCTCGCTGACCTTGGTGGAGCCGCCGGTGGTGACCTTGACGATGGCGCCCTGGGCGTCGCTGACGTAGATCGTGCTGCCGTCGACCAGCTTGACGGTGCCGAAGGTCACACCGCCGTCGGCCGCCCCCGCGGAGGCGCCGCCGGAAGCCGGGCCCGTACCGGTACCCGTACCCGCGCCGGTACCGGTGCCCGTACCGCCTCCGTAACCGCCGAAGCCGCCCGCGCCGCCGAACGTACGGCCGCCGGTCGCCCCGGTGCCCGTCCCGGTGCGTCCGCCCGCCGCCGCGAACGGGTCGGAGCGCCCGCCGCCGGGCGTGCTCTGCAGGTGGTTTTTCTCCACCAGCGCCCCGCCGGAGAACGCGCCGGCCGCCACGACGCACGCCGACAGCAGCAGCGTCAGCCAGGGCAGTCTGCGGCGCGGCGGCGCGGCCAGCTCGGCTGAGATGTCCCGGGCGTCGGGCGGCTGCGCCAGGATGTCCTCGGGCCGCTCGGCGGGCGGGCCGGCCGGTCCCTCCAGGATCTCGCCCCGCTCCAGGATCTCCAGCCCGCCGGGGCCGGCCGCGGGTTGGGGCACCATCGGCAGCAGCTCCGTGGCGGCGCCGTCCGCGGCGTCCTCACCGCCCGCGGCGCCGGAGCCGCCCGAGCCGTAGCCGCCGGTGCCGTTCCCGTCGGTGCCGTTCCCGTCGGTCGTCCTGACCAGCCCGCCTCGGCGTCGCGCCATGGCCGCCACTCCCTTGTGTGTCCTCGTCCGCTCACTGTCCGCGTCACTCATGCCGCAGCGCCTCGATGGGCCGCAGGCTCGCCGCGCGGTTGGCCGGATAGCTGCCGAAGAACAGCCCGATGGCGACGGCGATGGCGAAGGCGCCCACCACCGACTCCGGGATGATCACCGGTTTGATGCCGACGATGGTGAAGCGCGAGCCGGCCAGCCCGGCCAGCACCCCCAGACCGCCGCCGATCAGCGACAGCAGCGTGGACTCGGCCAGGAACTGGCCCAGGATGACGCCCTTGGGCGCCCCGATCGCCTTGCGGATGCCGATCTCCCGGGTCCGCTCGGTCACCGTCACCAGCATGATGTTGGTGATGCCGATCCCGCCGACCAGCAGCGAGATCGCGGCGACCGCGCCCAGCAGCACGGTGAAGGTCTTGTTGGTGTCCGACTGGGTGCTCAGCAGCGACGCCTGGCTGCTGACCCGGAAGTCCAGCGCGTTCGCGTCCCTGATGCCGTGGGTGCCCATCAGGATCGTGGTGATCTCGTTCTGCGCGGGCGTGGTGGCGTCCGCGGACTTCGCCTCGACCAGGATCTGGCTGACCGGGCCGAAGCCGGTGAACGCGTTCTGCACGGTCGGCAGCGGCGCGATCACCGTGTCGTCCGGGTCCTGGAAGCCGGTGCCGCCCTTGGTCTCCAGCACGCCGACCACGGTGAACGGGGTGCCGCCGATGACGATCTTCCTGCCGACCGGACTCACCGTGCCGAACAGGTCGGTGGCGGTGGTCGAGCCGATCACCGCGACCTTGCGGGAGTTGAGCACGTCGTCGGCGCTGAAGTAGTCGCCCTTGCCCGCGGCCACCTTGCTGTTGGACGCCTTGAAGTAGGCCGGATAGGTGCCCACGATCTGGCCGACGGTGTGCGAGGTGCCCTCGTACAGCGCGGTCTGCGAGGTGGTCACCTCGGGGGCGACCGAGTCGATGTCGGGGGCGGCGGCGGGGTCGGCCAGCGCGCGGGCGTCGTCCACGGTCAGCGGCTTGGTGCCGGTCGTGCCCGAACCGCCGCCGAAGCCGCCGCCGGAGGAGACGGTCAGCGAGTTGGTGCCGAGCTTCTCGATGGACTCCTTGACGGACTGCGAGGAGCCGTTGCCGACCGCCAGCAGGATGATCACGGCCGCGACGCCGATCAGCACGCCGAGCATGGTCAGCCCGGAGCGGACCTTGTTGGCGGCGAGGCCGCCGACCGCGAACCGCAGGGTCTCGAAGGGGTTCACCGCGCGCCTCCCGCGAGCGCCTTGGGGTGGTGGGCGGCGAACCCGGCCGCGTCGCGCAGCGCGGGCGGCGGCCCCGCGGCCGGCCCCTGCCGTACGTCGGCCACGATCCGCCCGTCCACCAGCCGGATGACGCGCTTGGCGTGCCGGGCCACCTCGTCCTCGTGGGTGATCAGGACGACGGTCCGGCCGGAGGCGTTCAGCCGGTCGATGATGCCGAGGACGTCCTCGGTACTGTGGCTGTCCAGGTTGCCGGTCGGCTCGTCGGCCAGCAGCATCGCCGGGGCGGTGACCAGTGCCCTGGCCACCGCCACGCGCTGCTGCTGGCCGCCGGACAGCTCGTTGGGCCGGTGGTCGACCCGGTCCGCCAGGCCCACCAGGGACAGCGCGGCCAGCGCCCGGCGGCGCCGCTCGGCGGTCCGCACCCCGGCGTAGGCCAGCGGGAGTTCGACCTGGGCGAGGGCGGGGGTGCGCGGCACCAGGTTGAACGACTGGAAGACGAAGCCGATCTTGCGGTTGCGTACCAGCGACAGCTGGTGCTCGTCCAGGCCGCCGACGTCGATGCCGTCCAGCAGGTAGCGGCCGGAGGTCGGCACGTCGAGGCAGCCGAGAATGTTCATCAGGGTGGACTTGCCGGAGCCGGAGCTGCCCATCACGGCCACCATGTCGCCCTGTTCGACCACCAGGTCGACGCCCGGGGACTCGCCGGTGCGCGGGTCGGGTGCGCCGCCGAGGGCGCGTACGGTCGCGTCGCCGTGACCGTACGTCTTCAGCAGCGAGCGGACCTCGATGACGGGGGCCGGTCCCCAGGGGCCGGTGTCCGCCGGCTCCCGGGTGCCGCCGGGTGCCGCGGCCTGCCACGGCTCCCGCGCTTCGCCGGCTTCCCCGGTCGCGCCGACCGCGCCGATGTCGCCCGCTTCCCCCGTGCCCCGGGCCCGCCCGGCCTCCCGGGCTCCCGCCGGTTTCTTCGGCGCGGCGTCGGCCACCCGGCGGTGCAGGCCGCCGCGGGTCCGGGCCAGCCGCTCGGTGAAGCCCTGCTTCACCCTCATCCGCGGCCACCCCCGCCGCCCAGGCCGCCGGTGCGGAAGCCGCCGCTCGTGCCGCCGAACCGGCTGCCGCCGGTGCCGATGCCGCCGGTGCCGATGCCGCCGGGGAACGCGCCGCTCGGGAAGCCGCCGTTGCCGGCCGAGGCGACCTGCGGGATCTGCACCTGCTGGCCCTCGGTGAGGCCGGCGGTGATCTGGTCGGCGCTGTCGCCCTCGACGCCCACGGTGACGCTGGTCCGGGTGGTGGAGCCGTCCTTGCCGACCACCAGGACCGTACGGGCGGCGCCGGTCCCGGAGACCGCGGCGGTCGGCACGCTGAGCGCGTCGGCCGCCTGCGCGGTGGTGACCTGGATGCTGGCGCTCAGACCGGTCCGCAGGTCGGAGGTGTCGCTGGTGATGCCGAGCGTGGCCGCGTACTGCACGGCGCTGCCGCTGCCGCTGCCGGAGCCGCCGGAGCTGGAGCCGCTGGAGACCGGCAGCGAACTGATCGACAGCACCTTGGCGTTGAGCACGGTGCCGGGCTCGGCGTTCAGCGTGACGGTGGCGGCCTGGCCGGCCTTGATCTTGAGCGCGTCGGACTCGGAGAAATCCGCCTTGACCTGCATGCCGGCCGGGTTGGTCAGCACGACGAAGCCGGTCGGGGCGGTGCCGGACGACGTGGTGGAGGCGGCGCCGCTTGACGAGGAGCCCGAACCGCCGCTCGCGCCGGAGCCGTTGCCGTTGGTGCCGGTGACGGTGTCGCCCGCCTCGGCGGCCACCGAGGCGACCGTGCCGGCCACCGGGGCCTTGAGTACGCAGCCGTCCACCGCCCGCCGGGCGGCGTCCACCGCGTTCTGGGCCTGCGTCAGCTGGGCTTGTGCCTGGGCGAGTTGAGCGGGATCCACGGTGGGGGTGGGGGTGGGCGTCGGGGTCGGCGCGACGGCGCCGGTCCCGCCTCCGGCGCCGGACGACCCGGAG
This sequence comes from Streptomyces sp. ITFR-21, assembly GCF_031844685.1. NCBI lineage: Bacteria > Bacillati > Actinomycetota > Actinomycetes > Kitasatosporales > Streptomycetaceae > Actinacidiphila > Actinacidiphila sp. ITFR-21. The sequence continues at coordinate 3,524,112 of NZ_CP134605.1, read as the reverse complement.
TTGCCGCTGGACGCGGGCAGTTCGCCCTCCTCCACCTTGGTCAGGTTCGCCTCGGCCGCGGTCAGTGACGCCTCGTCCTGCTGGAGCGTCGCGTTCGCGTCCGTCGGGTCGACCCTGGCCAGCACCTGGCCCTTCTTCACCTTGTCGCCCGGCTTGACGTTCACCTGGGTCAGCGTGCCGCCGGTGGTGAAGTCCACGCCGGCGTCACTGGGGGAGGCCAGCGAGCCGGAGCCGGAGACAGTGGCCAGGACCGTGGTCCTGGTGACAGTCGCCACGCGGGCGCCGACCGCCGCGGAGCTCCCGCCGCCGTCGTCGTGCACCGCAGCGTAGGCGCCGCCGGCGCCCGCGAGGACCACCACGCCGAGCACGGAGTTGATCAGGACGGCCCTGCGCCGCCGTGGGAGCACCTTCATGCCGCGCATCCTGGCCGCCGCCGCCTTTGAACTCCTGGGAGAATGCTGGGAGTTCGCTGGGAGTCGCGACCCCGTCCGGGACATCCGAGCGGCGGGCGAACCGGTGTATTCAGCGCCTAGCGGACCGGAATCCGGGGCCCCGGGGGCGGGCGGGGCGCGATGTTCCCCGGGAACTCACAGCTCGGTCCCCGACAGTCCCCACCTGCGTGCGGTTCAGTCTGGCCGTCGCCTGCGTGCACCCGCTGTCCCGCGCGTGCGCGCAGGCGGCGCGATTGCGAACCGGCGGCCCCGCTCGGGCCCGCCGGGGCTCGCCCGAGCTTTTCCGAGGGGACGTACGGACATGACCTGGACCACCACCAGCAAGAGTGCCGGGGCCCGGACCGCGCTGCGGGCCGGCGTGTCCGTGACCGCGCTCGCCGCGGCGGGGGCACTGCTGCTCACCGCGTGCTCGTCGTCCTCCGGCTCCTCCGGCTCCTCGGACGCGGACGCCAGGCCGTCCGGGTCGGTGTCGGCGGCGGCCCCCGGCGGGAGTACGGCGCCGGGCGGCGCGAACGACGCGGCGGCGATGGACAAGTACCGGCAGTGCCTGGCACAGCACGGCGTCAACCTGCCCACGTTCAACCGGCCGTCGGGCGGCGCGCGGCCCTCGGGCCGGCCGTCCGGGCGGCCCAGCGGCGGTTACGGCGGCGACCGGGGCGGCGCGGGCGGCGGCTACTTCCCCGGCCTCGGCGGCGCCTCGCCCGACGCGGCCACCCAGAAGGCGCTCACCGCCTGCGCGTCGCTGCGCCCGCAGTTCGGCGACCGGGGCGGGGCCGGCGGGGGCGGCGCCGACAGCAGCGCGTTCCAGGCGTTCACCAGCTGCCTGAAGGACCACGGCGTGGTACTGCCCACCGCCGCCGCGCCCTCCCCGGGCGCCACCAACCGCCCCGGCGGCGGCTTCGGCGGCTTCCGCGGCATCGACACCTCCGACCCCAAGACGGCGAAGGCGTACGACACCTGCAAGCCGCTGCTGCCTCAGCAGCCTTCAGGCGCGCCTTCGGCGAGCCCCTCGGGCCAGTAGCCCTCCAGGATGCGCAGCGGCGGCAGCGACAGCTTCTCGGCCACGAACGCCGAGGTCAGGATTGCGACGACCACCGCGACAACGACCGTGATCTGCGGTACGGCGGGCAGTCCGGCGAACTGCCGCCCAACCTGGCGCACCCCGCCGAACCCGCGGCGGCTCGGCCGGGCGGCGAGCCCGCCCACCCAGAAGATCCCCGCGGGGGTGAGCAGCCGGACCAGCATCTCGGCGGCCAGGCCCTCGCCGGCCCGCTCACCGAACCTGGTGAGCATCAGGACGCGCGCTCGTGGCGGATCCCGTCCACGGCGCAGACCGGCACCGGGTCCAGCACACTGAACCGGTACCCCTCCCGCCCGCACCGCGGGCACACGTACCGCAGCCCCGGTACGGTCGCGTCGCCGCCCTGCGGCTGGAACGCCCGGTACTTACTCGCGCGGCACCGCGAGCGCCCGCCGTATCCACTCCCGGGTCGCCGCGTGCCCCGTCAGCAGCGTCAGCAGCGTCAGCACCGGCACCCTGACCGGCTCCCCCGCCGCCCCGCGCGCCAGCAGCTCCGCCAGCTCCCGCTCGATCGGCTGCGCGTCGGCCCCGGCCAGCTCCCGGAGATACGGCCGCACGGCGACCGCCGAGGCCAGCACTTCCTCTCCGTCCACTGCTGGGCGTCCTCGGGCGCGGCGGCCGGGCCGACGACGTGGCGATCGGCAGCCTGTTCTCCTGGACGCCGGGCCTCGGCGTCTTCTTCCTCACCCTCTCCACCACCTCCCGCAGCGGCGGAGACGACGGCGCGGGCGTCAGCGTCCTGTCCGGCTCGGTCTTCGGCCTGGCGGCCGGCCGGGCGTACGCGGCCACCACCGTCGGGAGGCGGCCGCCGCCACCGCTCCCGGCGCCTGATCCGTCCGGACCTGTTTCCGCCCGCCCGTGGTGGAAAGCCGAGGGGCAGGAGCGGGGTCGCCGCCGGCGCCCGCCAGATACCCGGCTACCCGGCTACTGGGGACGAAGGACGGAGGTGACGGCCGTGACACACGTCGACGGGGCCGACCGATCGGTGGGCACGCTGGTGAAGCAGGGCACCGAGCAGCTGTCCCAGCTGGTGCGGCAGGAACTCAGACTCGCCCAGGCGGAACTCACCCAGAAGGGCAAGCGGGCCGGTGTGGGCGGCGGACTCTTCGGCGCCGCGGCGCTGTTCGCCTTCTTCGGGCTGGCCGCCCTCATCGTGACGGTGATCGCCGCCATCCCGCTGTCGGTGTGGCTCGCCTCACTGATCGTCGCGGGCGGGCTGCTGGCCCTGGCCGGTGTCCTCGCGCTGCTCGGAAAACACGAGGTCAAGCAGGCCGTACCGCCGGTGCCCGGCGAGGCGGTCGGCAGCATGCGGCAGGACGTGGAAACGATCAGGGAAAGGGCGAGGCGATGACGCAGGGCGACCGCCGGACTCCGGGAACACCCGGCCGGCACACCGATCCGGCCCTGGCCGAACTCGAACAGGAGATCGCGGAGACCCGCGAGCGGCTCGGCGAGACCGTCGAGGAACTGGCCGCCAAGGCCGACGTTCCCGCTCGGGCCAAGGCCAAGGCCCAGCGGACCGCCACCCGGGTCCGCGCCACCGCCCACCGCGCGGAGGCCAAGGCCGCCGCCACCAGGGACAAGGTCACGGGCAAGGTCGGCGCGGCCAAGGACGAGGCCGCGGGCCGCGCGACCGGGGCCAGGGACGAGGCAGCCGGACGGGTGACGGCCGCGAAGGACGAGGCGGCAGGGCGCGTCGCCGCGGCCAGGGACAAGGCGGCCGCCGCCAAGGACGAGGCCGTGGCGCGCGTGGCCGCGGCCAGGGACAAGGCCGCGGATGAGGTCGCGGGGCACGTGGGCGCGGCCGACGAGGCGGCCCGGCAGAGCGGCTCCCACCTCGCCGACAGCGCGCACGCGGCCGGCGCGCGGGTCGGCGCGCGGGTCGGCGCGAAGTTCAACCGCCTCTCGGACGACCGGTGGCGCGGTACCTACCTCCCGCTGGCCGCCGGGGCCACCGCGGCGCTCAGTACGGGCGCGGTCCTCTGGCTGAGGCACCGGAGCGAACGCGGATGAAGGCCGTCGCGATCGCCTACAAACCCGTCGGCCTCCTGGTCGGCGTCGCCGGCGGCATGCTGGCCGGCGCGGTCTTCTCGCAGATCTGGAAGCTGGCCACGCACGACGACGACGCTCCCGACATGCTCGACGCGGACCGCGGCTGGGGCGAGGTGCTGGCCGCCGCGGCCCTGCACGGGGCCGTCTTCGCCGTCGTCAGGGGCACCCTCAACCGGGCGGGCGCCGCCGGCGTCCGCCGCCTCACCGGCACCTGGCCCAAGGGCTGACCGGGGGAGGGCGCCGGGGGCCGGGGGAAGGCGCCGAAGCCCGGCACCGGTGCGGTCCCCTGCCGCGTCACGACCGCCGCGTGCCCGGACCCGGCGCCTCTCCCGAGGTGCCGGGTCCGGGTGCGGATGCGGGGGTCAGGCGTGCGGGACGGCGGGGATGCCGAGGTCGACGGGGGTGCCGGCGCCCGGCGGGGTCTTGCAGACATCGTGACAGTTCTTCTCCAGGCTGCAGCACAGCGAGCAGATCGGGCCGGAGTGGAAGGGGCAGCCGGCCATGTCGGGGCGCTCGAACTCCTCGGAGCAGACGGCGCAGGTCATGGTGACGGCGGACAGCAGCCCGCTGTCGAGGAAGAGCGGCTCCTCCTGGTCGTCGGTCCGGGCGATGTAGTACTTGCCCTTGGTCACGACCGCGAAGAGCGGCGAGAGCACCATCGCCACCGCCAGCGCGATGAACGGCGAGAACGCCTTCCCGTACGCGCCGAAGGCGTGGAAGTACGCGGAGATGGAGACGGCGGAGGCGATCAGCATGGAGCCGAAGCCGACCGGGTTGAAGTTGTAGAGGTGGGCCCGCTTGAACTCGATGTACGAAGGGCTCAGCTTCAGCGGCTTGTTGATGACGAGGTCGGCGACCACCGCGCCGATCCAGGCGATGGCCACGTTGGAGTAGAAGGCCAGCACCGTGTTGAGGAAGCCGAAGACGCCGAACTCCATGAGGGCCAGCGCGATGCCCACGTTGAGGAAGATGTAGACGACGCGGCCGGGGTGCCGGTGGGTGAGGCGGGAGAAGAAGTTGGACCAGGACAGCGAACCCGAGTAGGCGTTGGTCGTGTTGATCTTGATCTGGGAGAGGATCACGAAGAACGTGGCCAGCCCCAGCGCGACCGGCGCCGCGAAGGTGTGAATGCCCGAGACGAACTGCTGGATGGGCTCGTCGGCCTTGACCAGGCCCACGTTGTCGGCGACGTAGAACGCCAGGAACGCGCCGCCGAGTTGCTTGGCCGCGCCGAGGATCACCCAGCCGGGTCCGGCGCTGAGCACCGCGGCCCACCACTTCTTGGCGTTCTCCGTGGTCTTGTCCGGCATGAACCGCAGGTAGTCGACCTGTTCGCCGATCTGCGCGATGAGCGAGAGCGCGACGCCCGCGCCGGCTCCGACACCGAGCAGGCTGAGCGAGGAGCCGGTGGGCGAGTTGCCGGCGAAGTGGGTGAACCGGGAGAAGCTCTCCGGCTTCTGGATCGCGATGGAGACGAACGGGGCCACCATCAGGACCAGCCACACCGGCTGCGTCCACACCTGCATCTTCGACAGCGCGGTCATCCCGAAGAACACCAGCGGCAGGATGATCAGCGAACAGATCAGGTACCCGACCGCGAGCGGGATGTGCATGCCCAGATCGAGCGCCTGGGCCATGATCGAGCCCTCGAGCGAGAAGAAGATGAAGGTGAAGCTCGCGTAGATGATCGAGGTGAGGGTGGACCCCAAGTAGCCGAATCCCGCGCCCCGGGTGAGCAGATCCATGTCGATCGAGTACTTGGCCGAGTAGTACGAGATCGGAATTCCGGTGAGGAAGATGGTCACCGCCGCGGCGAGAATGGCGACCAGCGCGCTCTGGAATCCGTTGGAGATCGCTATGGAGCCACCGATGGCGAAGTCGGCGAGGTAGGCGATGCCGCCCAGCGCGGTGGTGGCGACGACGTACGGCGACCAGCGGCGGAAGGACTTGGGCGCGTAGCGCAGCGAGTAGTCCTCCAGCGTGGTGTTCTGCGTCCAGCCGTTGTAGCGGCGGGTGGTGGCGCCGTCGTCGGCGCCGGGGGGCGTTTGCGCGTCGATGATCTCCGTCACGGGTGTTCTCTCTTCCGCCCACAGGATTTCGCCCCCGGACACTCCGGGTGGCGTTGGAAGAGTCCCGCCGGATTGTTTCCCGGCAGTTTCCGGTCCTTTAAATTGCGGGACCTCGCGGCAGAATTGCGCGACGCGCGTAGAATTCAAACGGAGGGGAATTCGTGAATACCGCGGAAAAGCGGGTACGGCGGAATTCCCGGCGCATGGGCGGCCCGCCGGGCCGGGCGGTCGCGCCGCGCCGGCACCGATCACGCCGGCCGGCCGTACCGGCCGGCCGACCGGGCACCCCTGCCTCCCCATTGTTTCCCCTAGAAAGTATTTCTGTGGGAAGGTAATGTCAACGCCCGTGCACAGGCGGGCCGTCCACAGTCCCCGCGCGCCAACCCCCGGAGAGGAGTTCAGAGTTGGGCGACGACATCGAAATCGAAGGCGTCCGCCCGCGCGAGGTAGACCCGCTGGTCCAGATGGTTGCCGCGCAGCCGCAGCACGCCCCGCGGCCCTTCGTACGCCACCGGCTCCCGTACCGCCCGCATCGCCCCGACGTCCAGCGAGCCGGCCCGCGCCGCCAGCGCGGCCAGCAGCATCATTCCCTCGAAGCAGGACTCGCCGAGGCTGCCGACCACCGGCGCCGACACCCCGAAGCGGCGGGCGTAGCGCCGGTTGAAGTCCAGCGACTCGGCGGTCGCCAGCGTCTCGAAGTAGCCGGAGGCCGCCCACAGTCCGCCGGTCGCCTCGGCGCCGGTGGCCAGCAGCATGTTCTCGTCCATGTGCGTGCTCAGCCGCACGCACCGCTCGTGCAGCCCGTACCCGGCGAACGCCCGGTTGAAGCGGACCGCGTCACCGCCCACCAGCAGCATCAGCACCGCGTCCACGGCCGCCCGTTCGATCCGGCGCAGCACCGGGCCGAAGTCCCGCGTGCCCAGCGGCAGGAACGCCTCGCCCACCATCGCCCCGCCGCACTCGCGGGCGTAGGCGCGGGCGACCCGGGCGGTGGCGCGCGGCCACACGTAGTCGTTGCCGACCGTGCACCAGCGCCGTACCCCGGTCGACGCGGCCAGCAGCCGCATCGCGGGCAGCAGTTGGCGCAGATCGGTCTCGCCGGTCAGGAACACCCCCGGGGTCCGCTCACCGCCCTCGTACTGCGCGGTGTAGACGTACGGCACCAGGTGCGCGATCCGTGGCGCGAGCGCCTTGCGGACCGCGGAGATGTGCCAGCCGACGACCGCGTCCACCGCCCCCAGCCGTACCAGCGCGGCCACTTCGGCGGCGACCTGCTCCGGCGCGCCGCCGCCGTCCACCGCCACCAGCCGCACCTCGCGGCCCAGCACGCCCCCGGCCGCGTTGAGTTCCTCGGCGGCCAGCCGGGCGGACAGCTCGCACGACGGCCCGAGGATGCCGCCGGGGCCGTGCAGCGGCACCACCAGCGCCACGGTCAGCGTGTCCTCGGCGCCCAGCCGCGGCGCCGCCGCGGGCGCCACCGGCCGAGCCGGTCCTACCGGTCTGTCCGGGTCAGCTGCTCCCGGGATCAACAGGCCACCTCCGGGAGGGAGTTGTGGGCGGGGGATCGTAAACCCGGCCCCGGCTCCCTCGCCAAGACCCCTAATGTGGCCGAACAGTAGACCTACGGAAGGATCCCGGCAAACATGTCGCCCGAGCCGTCGGACCAGCGGCCCCCGGAGCCGCCCTACGACCTCGCCCACCTCGTCAGCCACACCGAACGCCGCCTGGTGCAGCGGCTCGCCGCGCTGCTGGCGGAGGAGGGCTGCGCGGTGGAGCAGTGGCGCGTGCTGTCCGCCGTCGGCGACGGCGGCGGCCACCCCATGACGGAGATCGCCGAGTACGCGCTGCTGCCCGCGCCCAGTCTGACGAAGCTGGTCGACCGGATGGTCGCCGACAACCTCGTCTACCGGCGGCCCGACCCGGACGACCGCCGCCGGGTGCTGCTGTACCTGGCCGCACGCGGCCGCATCCTCCACCAGCGCTGCGCGCACCGGGTGGCCGAGGACCAGGCGGCACTGCTGTCGGCCCTACCCGGCCCCCCGGACGAACTCGCCCGCGCGCTGGCCGAGTTGACCGAAACGCTCATCTCTTGGCCGACGCGGGCCGCGAGCCCGCGCCGGCTGCGCTGAGCCGCCGGCACGGGTGAGGCGCCGGGCGCGGCGCAGCGCCGGGCGCGGCCGGCGGACGGACCGTGCGCGTTCGTACGTCCAGGGCAGCGGGGCCGGTGGCGCCTGGTCCCGCGCCGGTACGCGGGCGGTCCCGGCGGGCGCCGACAGCCGCCCGGCCGCCCGGCAGGCACCGGGCACCGGGCACCGGCGGTGAACGGCCGGCGGGCCCGCCGGGCAGCCGGTCTCACGACCAGCCGTAGAGCTCCTTCAGCCGGTTGACCACCAGGTTGAACCGCCCCCGGTCCAGCGCGCACGCCTCACGGCGCATGCCCTGCTCGTGCACGCGTATCACCCGGTCGACGGCCACCCACGAGTCGCGGCCCGCGCGGTCCCAGGGGCCGGCGCCGATGGCGACCCAGTCGCGGTCCTCGTCGTGGCGCTTGCTGGAGAGCTGGACCGCGAGCAGGGTGCCCCCGCTCTCGCGGGCCACCACCAGGACCGGGCGGTCCTTGCCCCGGCCGTCGTTCTCCTCGAACGGCACCCAGGTCCAGACGATCTCGCCCGGGTCGGGGTCGCCGTCGTGGGCCGGGGCGTACTCGGTACGGACCCGGCCCACCTGGTGCGGGTCGGCTTCGGTGGTGGCATGCGGGCCGCCGGAGCCCGGGAACTCGGCATGTTCGTCGGTGAAGGTCGTCACGCCGAAGACGGTAGAGCCTCACCCCGCCGGCCGGCGCACCAGGGGCTCACCGACAGCCGCCCGCCGACCGACCCGCAGGCCCGAACCTTCTGCCGGCCCGGCCCCCGGCCCCGGTCGCCCAGCCGACCCGGCCCCCGCCGTCCGACCGACCCGCCGACCCAACCCCGGCCCCTGCCGCCCCGCAGGCCGACCCCCCGTCGGCCCGGCCCCCGCCGCCCCGCAGGCTCGGCCGTCCCGGCCGGCCGGCCTTCCCGGACGCGGGCCGGCCGGCCTCACCAGCGCCCGTGCACCTGCGCCCTGATCCGCCGGTCGTACAGGTCCCGCACCGCGTCCAGCGTGCCGGGGTCCAGCGGGCCGAGGCCGGCCGCCGCCGCGTTCGCGCGGGCCTGCGCCACCGAGCGGGCGCCGGGGATGACGGAGGTGACGCCGGGCTGCTGGATGATCCAGCGCAGCGCGGTCTGCGCGGGCGTGGTGCCCTCGGGCGCCAGCCCGGCGAACTCCGCGGCGGCTTCCAGGCCCGTTGCGTAGTCGACGCCGGAGAACGTCTCGCCCTGGTCGAACGCCTCGCCGCGCCGGTTGTAGCTGCGGTGGTCGTCGGCGGCGAACACCGTGTCCCGGGTGTACTTGCCGGTCAGCAGCCCGGACGCCAGCGGGACCCGGGCGATGACGCCCACACCGGCCGCGACGGCCGCCGGCAGCACCTCGTCCAGCGGCTTGAGCCGGAACGGGTTGAGGATGATCTGCACGCTCGCCACGCCCGGCCGGGCGATCGCCGTCAGCGCCTCCGCGGCCGTCTCCACGCTCACCGCGTAGTGGGCGATCCGCTTCTCGGCGACCAGGGTGTCCAGCGCGTCGAAGACCTCGTCGGAGGAGTAGACGGCGGTGGGCGGGCAGTGCAGTTGCACCAGGTCGAGGGTGTCCACGCCGAGGTTGGCCCGCGAACGGTCGTTCCAGGCGCGGAAGTTGTCCAACACGTAGTTCTCCGGGAGCTGTTCGGCCCGGCGGCCCATCTTGGTGGCGACGAGCACGCCCGCGTCCGGCCGCTCCCGCAGGTACCGGCCGATCAGCTGCTCGCTGCGCCCGTCGCCGTACACGTCGGCGGTGTCGAAGAAGGTCACACCGTCCGCCACGGCGGCGTCCAGCACCGCGAGGGCGTCCTCCTCCCGTACCGCGCCCCAGCCGGCGCCCAACTGCCACGTCCCCAGCCCGACCACGGACACCGCGCGGCCCGTCCTGCCCAGAATTCGCTGCTCCATGGAGCCGATGCTACGTCGCCGAGCTGCGCGGACGGCCGCGCGGCCGGAGCGGTCACGCGGCCGGAGCGGTCACGCGGCGGTGTCCGGCCGGGCCGGGCCGAGGGACTCCTGGTCCGGCGCCGGCCGACTCGGTGGCATGGGCGTTCTCCTGTGGGGGTGTGCGGGCCGGCGGGCGCCGGTGGCCGCGGCCGGTGGTACCCGCCGCGGGACGGGGGCCCGTGGCGCCGCGGTCGACGATGCCCGCCGCGGAGCCGCCCGCGGGGGCCCCTGACGGCCGCTTGACACCGCGGCGGCGTCCCCTGACGCGCCGCGCGGGGAGCGCGCCGCGCGGTCCGGGTCCTGACAACGGCGCGTCAACGTGCCGCCCCGAGGTCGCGCTAATGGACGAGCTGCCGCACACCAACCCGCCCGGCAGCCGCAACGCCAAGCGCTGGCAGTCGCGGTGAGGCGGCTCCCCGGCCGCGGGCGGCGGTCGCTATCCCACGTGCACCCGGGGGCGGCGGGCCGGGTCCGGTTCGGCCTCGCGCAGCACCTCGCGGGTGACCGGGGCGACCTCGCCGTGGCCGAAGAGGAAGAAGCGGAAGAAGTTGGCGAACGGACTGCCCTCGGTCCACTCGAAGTAGATGTTCGGCCTGCCGCCGGTGGTGTCCCGCACGTGCAGCAGGAACGCGGCCAGCGCGTTGGGCACCGAGGTGCTCTCCAGCGCCAGGACCCGGTAGCGGTCGTGCAGCACCTGGCCGCGGACGTGGACCGCCGACTCGAACTCGGAGGCGTCCAGGACGGTCACCTCGACGAAGATCAGGTCGTCCTCGGGCGGGATGTCGTTGTCGGCCCTGATCTGGTGCGCCTTGTCGCGGTACTCGGCCACGTCCCGCCGGTCCGGTTCGTTGGCGATGAAGCGGATCCGGCGGCTGGCGATGTCCCGCACGAACCGGGCCGCCATGTCGTCCAGCTCCACGCCGGTCACCCGCAGCTCGTACGAGCGGGCCAGCCGGGACAGCAGCGACACCAGCACGATGCCGCCGATGAAGCAGGCGCCGATCTTGACCCCGTCCGGGCGCTCCACGACGTTGACCACCGTGGTGTACGCGAACACCACCGCGATGATCCCGAAGCCGACCGTCGACTTGCGCTGGCGCAGCCGGCGGGCCGCGATGGTGACCGCGACGGCCGCCGAGCTCATCAGCACCAGCACACCGGTGGCGTACGCGCCGCCCTGCCTGTCGACGCTCGCGTCGAAGATCCACGTCACCAGGAACGCGACCAGCGTGAACACCAGCACCATCGGCCGTACCGCGCGCGCCCAGTGCGGCGCCATCCCGTACCGCGGCAGGTACCGCGGCATCAGGTTGAGCAGGCCGGCCATCGCGGAGGCGCCGGCGAACCAGAGGATCGCGATGGTGGAGAAGTCGTAGACCGTGCCGAAGGCGGAGCCCAGTTCCCGGTGCGCCAGGAACGCCAGCGCCCGCCCGTTGGCCTGGCCGCCGACCTGGAACTCCGACGTCGGGATCAGCACGGTGGTGATGAAACTGGTCGTGATCAGGAACACGCTCATGATCAGCGCGGCCGTGGTCAGCAGCTTCTTGGTGCCCCGGATCCGGCCGGCCGGGCTCTCCTCGGTGTCGTCCGGGTCGCCCTTGACGTGCGGCATGACCGCGACCCCGGTCTCGAAGCCGGACATGCCCAGCGCCAGCTTCGGGAAGATCAGCAGGGACACCCCGATCATCACGAAGACGTTGCCGCGCTCGGCGGTCAGCCCCTGCCGCCAGTCCGTCACCAGCTCCGGGGCGGTCAGTACGTGCCACAGCCCGTCGCCGACCACCACGACGTTCAGCGCCAGATAGAGGGCCACCAGCACCACCGCGACCCCGACGGCCTCCAGGAAGCCCTTGAGGAACACCGCGCCGAGCAGCGCCACCAGCAGCAGCGTGATCAGCAGCTGGTGGCTGTGCAGGGCACCCGCGAAGTGCGGGTTCTCCGCCAGGTGGGTGGAGGCGTCGGCCGCCGACAAGGTGATGGTGATCAGGAAGTCGGTCGCCGCGAAGCCCAGCAGCGCCAGCACGAACAGCTTGCCCTTCCAGAGGGACAGCAGCCGCTCCAGCATCGCGATCGAGCCCTCGCCGTGCGGGCTGTCCTCCGCGACCCGCCGGTAGACCGGCAGCGCGCCGGCCAGCGTCACGATCAGGAGGACGACGGTGGCGATCGGCGAGAGCAGCCCGGCGGCGAGCGCGGCGATGCCCGGCTGGTAGCCGAGGGTGGAGAAGTAGTCCACACCGGTCAGGCACATCACCCGCCACCAGCGCTGCCCCTGGTGCCCGGTGGGCTCGGCGGCCCGGCGCCGCTCGGGCCCGCCGGGCTCCTCCCCGCCCTGCCGCGGCTGGTTCTTGGCGATGTCGGACAGTCCCTCCAGCAGCCAGGCCCGAAGGCCGCCGGTCGGGGCGGTGGTGGCCAAGATCGGGCTCCTGTCGTACGGCGGCCGGGGCGGCTGCCGGGAGGGGGTGGGCGGTCCCGCGCCGGCGTCACGACACAACGGCGCGAGCGGGCGTAGGCAAGCGTATGCACGCGGGTCCCGGCGACTGCCGCATCCCTAGCGGTTTCTTGACGCGTGAGCCGCGCCGCCACCCGGCGGGCGACGGGCGTTCACCCTGTCGGCGGAGCCCGGACACGATCCGGGGGCAGGCGCGTGTCGCGCCTGCCCCCGGATCGGGTGCGGAGGGGTCGGGTGGGTGGTGCGGGCGGGTGCGGTACGAGGGCCGGGAGCGGTGTCGCCTCAGCCCTTCGTCCCGGCTCCGGCGGCGGTGTCCTTCCCGCCCGCGGTCCCGGACCCGGCGCCGTCGTCGGTCGCCGCGTCCTCTTCGGCGGCGGCTTCGGCTCCGGCTGACGCGGTGTCGTCGGAACCGGTCTGCGCCGCGCCCTCTACGGCCTCCGCGGCCTCCTCGGCCTCCGTCTCGTCGCCGTCCTCGAAACGCGCGTCGAGCACCGCGTCGAGTTCGGCCGTCCACTGCTTGAGGACGCTCCGCGAGGGCGCCTCCACGTCGGACTGGAACCAGCGGCGGGCGGAGGTGTAGACGGTGACGGAGAAGCGGCGGCCGAACCGGGGCGTGTCGATCTCGACCGCGCCGATCTCGTCCCAGCCGAACTCCGCTTCCTGGTCGTCCAGGCGGAAGGTGACGCCCTCGCGGTCGGCGACGATCGCGCCGCGCCGGTCGGTGGCCTCGAAGACGGGCAGGCCGTCGTCCGCCGGCTCGGCGGCGTCCCCTTCGTCCCCTTCGTCCCCTTCGTCGCCGTCGGCCCCGTCGTCGGCGGCGTCCCGGTCGTCCGTGTCCCGCACCGGGGAGTCCGCGGGGCGGGCCGGGGCCGCGGCCGGCGCGGCGGGCGCCGCCACCGGGGTGGCCGCGGTGTCCTCGGGCGGAACGTCCGCCGGCGCGGCGGCGTCCGTGCTGGGCCCCTCGGCCGGAACCGGGGGCGTGAGGCCGGGGATGAACGCAGGATCGATCCCTGCGGGTGGCACCGGCGGGCTGGTCGAACCTATGCGCTGCTCCACGCGGGGCAGTATGGCCGATGAAGCTGTGCCGTCAAGACCCGGCCCCCGTCCCGGCGTCCGGGCCGGGACGTTCACCCCGCGGCGGTCCGGGGGCGAGCCTCCTGCGAGGGCGGCGGGCGGGGCACACGGCAGACCGGGGCGCGGGCGGGAACGGGCACACGGCGGGGCGGGGGCGGCGGCGCCCGCGGCCACGGCCGGGGCCGGGGCCGAGGCCGGGGCCGGGGCCGAGGCCGGGGCCGGGGCCGGCCGGGGGACAATCCGACCGGTTGCCGGTCGCCACCCATCCGGACGTCGCGCGGCTCCGAACGCCCCTCGACGCCGATACGCAGGTCGGCGTCGGAGTCCGTCGACCGCGTGACCGCCCGGAGGTGTCGATGCGCGTGACAGCGCACAGGAGCCCGGCCCCGGCACCCCGCCCCGGGGCGCTGGAGTCGCTGCTCGAACGGGTCTCCCTGGGCGACCAGGACGCCTTCGAGAGCCTCTACACCGCGGTCGCCGGGTCCGTACTCGGCCTGGTGCGCCGGGTGGTACGCGACCCCGCGCAGTCGGAGGAGGTCGCACAGGAGGTACTGATCGAGGTGTGGCGGCACGCGGCCAGGTTCGACGCCGCGCAGGGCAGCGCCATGGCCTGGATCATGACGATGGCCCACCGCAGGGCGGTCGACCGGGTGCGGTCAGCCCAGGCGTCCGCCGACCGGGAGCACAAAGCGGGCCTGCGCGACCACAGCCCGGCCTTCGACGAGGTGACCGAGCAGGTCGAACGGCGGCTGGAGCGCGAGCAGGTACGCCGCTGCCTGGAGCGCCTCACCGGGTTGCAGCACGAGTCGGTGACGCTGGCCTACTACCGCGGCTACACCTACCAGGAGACCGCCGAGGTGCTCGGCGTGGCCCTGGGCACCGTCAAGACCAGGCTGCGGGACGGCCTGATCCGGCTGCGCGACTGCCTGGGAGTGGCCTCATGACCGTCGCCGACCTGCACACGCTCACCGGCGCCTACGCGGTCGGCGCGCTGCCCGCGGGCGAGGCGGCGGACTTCGAGCGCCATGTCGCCCGCTGCGAGGCGTGCGCCCGGGAAGTGCGGGAACTGCGGGAGACCGCGGCCCGCCTGGCGCTCGCGGTCGCCGAGGTGCCGCCGGCCGGACTGCGCGTCCGGGTGCTGGCGGCGCTGCCGGACGTCCGGCAGCTGCCGCCGCGGACCCGGCGGCGCCCGGCCGCGGCCGGGGACCGGCGGTGGCGGCCGCGGCTGCCGTACCTGGCCGCCGCGGCCTGTCTGGCGGTCGCCGCGGTCGCCGCCGGCGTGGCCGTGGACGCCCGGCACGACGCGGCCGCGCAGCGCGGCCGGACCGCCGCGGCCGAAGCCGGGTCGCGGGCGGTGGGCGCGGTGGCCGCCGCGCCGGACGCCGCCTTCCACACCCGGGCGCTGACCGGCGGCGGCACCGCGACGGTGGTGTTTTCGGTCCGGCTCGGCCGGACGGCGGTCCTCTTCCACGGTCTGCCGAAGCTGCCCGGCTCCCGGGTCTACGAGCTCTGGTACAGCCGGGACGCGACGATGGTCCCGGCGGGCCTGCTGGACCCCGCCGATCCGTCCGCCGCGCTGCTGCTCACCGGCGGCCCGGCGGGCGCCGAAGCCGTCGGAGTCACCGTCGAACCCCACGGCGGCTCCGCCACTCCCACGGGCACGCCGCTGGCCGTCGTCCCCCTCTGACCGCTCCGGCGGGCAGGCGGGCAGGCGGGCAGGCGGGCAGGCGGGCAGGCGGCGGACAGTGGACGGCGGCGGTCCGGTGGTGACACGGGCACGCCGACCGGCGGTGCGGAGGTGGGCGGTGCGACAGCGGGGACAGCGGCCACCGTGCGGGCACCCGGTGGATCCCGCCCGGTGCCGCCACCGCGCCGCCCGATTACCGGTGACGGTGTGTTACCCGCCGTCGAGTCCCGCAACCCCTGTTTCACCCGAACGTTGCGACCTGACCGGACCACCTTCCGCTCTCCGTACGCGTTCCACTACTCTCCGTGGTGACGCCCGTCGTGGCGGTCACCCTCCGCCCACATCCGATCCCCCGGAGCCCACGCGATGCGACGCATCCTCAGCAAGCTCGGCGCCCTCGCGGCGGTCGCCCTGCTCGCCTGTACCGCCACCGAGTCAGCGGGCGCGGCCACCCCGGGCCCCGCCGCGGCCACCGCCGCCCCCGCCTACTTCGTCATGCGTGACGTCACGGGCTCGGAGTTCACCGTCCAGCTCACCGGCCACGCCGAGATCACCGAAGCCCGCGAGATCGTCGACGAGGGCCTGCACAAGATCGTCATCGGCCGGATCGTCAAGCGGCCCGCCTTCTACAACCCGCAGTGGAGCTTCCACTACGACCCCGCGACGGTCACCTTCGCCGACCTCGCCATCGAGGTGTGCGACGCGACGGCCCCTTACGTCGAGGGCCACCTGGACGAGGCCGGCGGCGCCTTCCTGCCGGGTCTGTACTGGTGCCCGTGGACCGGACGGCTGATCAGGGAGATCCACCCCTCCTGACCCGTCCGTACGCCGCCGGCGCCCCGTAGTGAGCACGCGGGAGTTCACCCCCCGGGCGCCGGCACCCGCCGGCCGGCGGCCCTCTTCCCTCGCGCCGACAGCCGGTCGGCGCGGTGGCCGTCGGCCTCCCGGGCCCGGCTCAGTCCTCGCGCACGCCCACGGTCAGCAGCAGGTTGGCGTAGGTGCGCCGGTCGCCGGTGGCGATGACGAGCGCGGTGGCGGGGCCGCGGGCGGCCTCGTAGAAGGCGAAGCGTAGAAGGCGAAGCGTAGAAGGCGAAGCGTAGAAGGCGAAGCGTAGAAGGCGAAGCGTAGAAGGCGAAGCGGTCCAGCCCGTCGAGAGTGAGGGCGGGGATGGCGGCGCGGAACGCCGCGAAGACGGCGGGCTCGGGGAGTCTTGCCGGCGGGCGCATCACAGCCGCCGCCTCCACCTGGTGGCGTCGGCCAGCCCGTCCAGAACCTCGGTGACGAGCAGCCGGCCGGGTTCGAGGTTCAGATAGACCCGCTCGGCGGCCGAATGGGCGCCGGTGGTGTGCGGGTAGTGGCCATCGCTGATCGATACCCGGGAGCAGTGGCCCGCCGACGCCAGCGCGGCCAGAATCGTCGGATGGGTCAGCCGGTAGCGCAGCATTGGCGGAGGCCCTTGTCCGTTCGGTGGGTCCTACGGACCGCGAGACATCCGATCTCCACCGGTCACCGAAGCGTGGAGACCGGACGTCGTCCGCGTAAAGCCGTGGTTGGGGCCCCGTCCGCACGGCCGCCCCGGTTACGGCAGGGTCAGGATCTGGTACGAGTCCCCGTAGGTCTTCCACTTCAGCGGCGGGTCGAGGTTGAGGTTGCCCGCCTTGAGGAAGACCCGCTGCTCGGTGTCCACCCGGCTGGTGTCGTCGTGCGCGTCCTCGGTCTTCATCGCCGCCTTGCGGGCGTCGAGGAAGGCGTTGAGGTACGTGGTCTCGTTGCCGCCCTGGGCCGGCGGTTTGGCCTTCTTGACGGCGGTCTTGCGGATGCCGCCGAAGCTCACCGGGTCGTTGCCGGGGCCGTGCATCACGATGGCGTCGTAGTAGATGAACTGGCCGAGGGTGCCCAGGCCGTCCGACTTGGCCTGGCTGACCGACGGGTTGAAGTACACGCTGTCGCGCTCGTCGTTCTGCGCGGTCTGGAAGACGGTGTCCTTGGCGGCGGTCTTCCAGTCGCTGACGAAGGCGCTGCCCAGGCCCGAGTGCGAGTCGGTGCCGTTGACCTGCTGGAGCGCCGGGATGTACTTGGCGAGGACGTTGCCCGGCTTGAGGTCCTTGTAGTGCTGGACGAGTTCGAGCATGTCACCGGTGCCGGAACAGAAGCCGATGATGCCCGCGGTGTAGCCGCGGCCGTCGCCGATGTCCTCGATGTACTTGTACTGGGCCTTCCAGTCCAGCGAGGAGTTCTCGGCGGAGCTGACCAGCTCCATCGCGATCTCCTTCTTGTGCGGGTCGGCCAGTCCGGTGCCGGTGGCGTTCGGCTTCGCGGCGGCGGCGTGCGTGCCGGCGGTGACGGTCGCCGCGCTGCCCGGGGCGGCCAGCGCGAGCGACGCGCCGCCCGCCGCCAGCACTCCGGCGGCGGTGACGAGGGCGATCCGCCGGGTGGCGCGGGGGCGCCGGCGCGGGCCGGCTCCAGCGGGGGAGGCGGCCGGGCCGGCCGGGGGCGTGTGGGGGGAAGGCTGCATGTGCGTCTCCGTTCAGGGGAAACTCAACCACCTGGTTAGGAAAGCTTCCTAACCAATGCGGAGTATTGAAGCACCACCGGGCCCGCGCGCCAAGGGGCCGGCGCGGGGGAACGTGCGGAGCCCGGGAGGCGGGCGGAAACGGGTGGGGCGGGGCGGGGATAGGCCCACGAAAACCCGCCCGCCGGGCGCCCGGAGCGACGACGCGGGGGGGTATGTGCCGAAGCATCAGGACGCTCAGGGCGCCGATGACGCCCGAGGCCCACGACGAGGACGTCCGGGCCGCCGCGCTCCGGTACGTGCGGAAGATCTCCGGGTTTCGGGCACCGGCCGCCCACAACCAGGAGGTGTTCGACGCCGCGGTGGCCGCGGTGGCCGCCGCGACCGCCACTTTGCCGGACGGGTCGGAGGTACGCGGCGCGGGTCCGGCGGCGAAGGCCGGCTGACGCCTAGCCTGGCGGTCATGGAGCACATGACCGCCGCCCAGTGGCGTACTTTCGCGTCCGTCGGCACCCGCACCGGAAAGCTCGCCGTCCAGCGCAAGGACGGGCGCCCGCACGTGACGCCCGTCTGGTTCGTCCTGGACGACGCCGACCCGGACGACGTCCAGGTCGTCGTGAACACCGGGCGCGACTCCGTCAAGGGCCGCGCGCTGCGCCGCGACCCGCACTTCGCGCTGTGCGTGGACGACCAGGAGGCGCCCTACTCCTTCGTGCTGCTGGAGTGCATCGCGGAGCTGAGCGAGGACCTGGTCGAGCTGGAGAAGTGGGCCACCAGGATCGGTGCCCGCTACATGGGCGAGGGCCGGGGCGCGGAGTTCGGTGCCCGCAACGCGGTCCCGGGCGAGTACCTGGTCCGCGGGCGGATCGACAAGGTCACCGCGTGGGCGCGGCTGGCGGAGTAGCGACGGCCCCCGGGTCCGGCGGCGGCGCGGTGACGGGCGGTGGCCGCGGTGACGGCGCGGCGGGAGTCGCGGCGCGGTGACGGGCAGCGGCCGCGGGACGGTTCCCGCTGAGCTCGGACGCGTCGCAGGTGCCGGTATGCGTGTCGGGCTCGGGACAGGCGCCCCGGCGCCGCCGGCCTCCGGCACCGCGGGTGCCGGGACTCCCGCGGTCACCCGTCGCTTACGGCCGCGCTCGGTCCCGCGCCGGCGAGCGCCGGTTTCCCGGCCTTCGGTCCGGGCTCGCGCGCAGACGGCGAAACCCCGGCCTTTGCCTCGCACTTCCGGCCGGAATGTATGACTCCCGTCACATCAGGGCGGCCGGTTATACCATGGCGGCCGGCCGGAATTCGAGTGGCGGAGAAGGTGAGAAGCGTGACGACCGTGACGGCCTTTCCGCCGTTTTCCCCTTCGCCCACGGGGTCCCGCACGGGGTCGGTACACTGCTTCGGGTCCCGGCGTCCCGGTCCGGCACCCGGAATTGTCACCGCACGTCCACGGATCACCCGCGAACGGCTGCCGGCCTTCCGGAACCTCCCCGGTACGGACGGGGGACGGGGAAGTTCACAGCTCGCCGCGGCAGGTGGCCAGCCACTCCAGCGACTCGGCCGGCGACAGCGCCACCTTGTCCAGCGCGTTCATCGCCTTGGTGTACTCCACCACCTCGTCGTGCTTGTCGATGTACAGCGCCCCGGTCAGCTGCTCCAGGTAGACCAGATCGGGCAGGTCCGACTCCGGGAAGCTGAGCAGCGTGAACGGACCGCCGCCCGCCGCGTGTCCGCCGGTGGCGAACGGCAGGATGCGCACGCTGACGTTGGGCGCCTCGGCCGCCTCCAGGATGTGCCGGATCTGGTCGCGCATCACCTCGCGGCCGCCGAACGGGCGGCGCAGCGCGCCCTCGTCCATCACCGCGACGAAGTGGGGTGCCCGCTCCGATACGAGGAGCTTCTGCCGTTCCAGGCGTAGGCCGACTCGTCTTTCCACCCACGGGCCCGCGGCCTCGGGGTGACCGAGCCGAATCACCGACCTTATGTAGTCCTCGGTCTGCAGCAGGCCGTGCACGAACTGGACCTCGAACGTGCGGATGAGCGCCGCGGACTCCTCCAGGCCGACGTAGGTCTGGAACCAGGTGGGCATCACCTCGCCGTAGCCGTGCCACCAGCCGGCCGCGTTGGCCTCGCGGACCAGACCGAGCATGGCGAGCCGCTCGCCGCCCTCCGTGACCCCGTATAGCGTCAGCAGGTCGGCGACGTCGCGCTCCTTGAAGCTGACTCTGCCCAGCTCCATCCGGCTGATCTTCGACTCGGACGCGCGGATCGAGTAGCCCGCGTCCTCCCTGGTGATGCCACGGGACTCGCGCAGCCGCCTCAGCTGCGCCCCGAGCAGCATGCGTCGCACGATGGACCCGCCTCCCGGCTGCCCTGCGCTCATAAGTCACGCTCCGCCCTTGGTTCATCAGCAGTCTGCCACTAATGCGCAGCACGCAGTACCCATTCAGTCACTCTCCATCGTCACGTGCATCATTCCTTGCAGATGCACGTGCAGACGCTCTTGCATCTCCGGGTACTGATCCATGAGCATGGGGACCGTGGAGATACCTCGGGGGCTAGCATGAGGACAGAGGCCGTGGCCGTGCTGGAGCCGTTATGGCAGGGTGTGCTCGCACCTGAGCGACTCGCCGCGGCCAACGGCGCCACCTGTGAGCTGGGCGCCCACCTCGAATCGGTCCGCGAGGCCCGTCGTTTCACGCGCTCGACCCTCCAGCGGTGGGATCTGTCCGCCCTGCGGGACTCCATGGAACTGGTAGCCTCTGAGCTGGTCACCAACGCGCTGCGGTACGCGGTCCCGGTCGGTGCGACCGGGGCTCCGGTCCGACTCAGCCTGGTCCGCTGGACCTCCCGGGTGGTGTGCGCGGTGCGCGACCCGAGTTCGGCGGCGCCGATCGCCAAGGACCCGGACTTCGTCGCGGAGACCGGCCGTGGCCTGCACCTGGTGGACTCGTTCAGCGAGAACTGGGGCTGGCACCCGCTGAGCGGCGCGGGAAAGGTCGTCTGGGCGCTTTTCCTGGCGCCGGGCGGACCGCGCCGCTAAGGCCCGCCGCTCCACCCCGCGACGCCACGGAAATCCACACGTCAGGCCCTGGACGCGCAGGAACGGCGGAGGGCGCGCCGGCCGACGGACACACGAAGACGCACGGGGGTGCGCAGCGGTGGTTTTAATCCCTTAGGGCCCTTCGGGGGGCCTTTCACAAGCCTTTCACGGCATGAGGTGGTCGAATTCACCGGCCTTGACGCCGATGATCATCGACTCGATCTCCGCCCGGCTGTATATGAGCGCCGGCCCGTCCGGGAAGCGCGAATTGCGCACCGCGACCTCACCGTCGGGCAGCGCCGCGAACTCGACGCAGGTGCCATTGGCATTGCTGTGCCGGCTCTTCTGCCAGACGACTCCCGTAAGGTCTTCTGCGGCCATTCCATTGTGCGTCCGGCGCATCAGTCACTCCCATAAGTGCCTTGTCTGGTACCGGAGATGATAACTCGTAATCCGCGCACGTGCATCTGCACGTGCATGTGCACGTGCAGTCACCGTCGGTGAACATCTGGGCTGCTGTCGGCGGTCGGCCGCCGGGCGCTCACGGCGTAACCGCAGGTCGAAAAGGGGCGGCGTATACACCCGTACGGTCGGATACGATATTGACAGTCCGTAGCTGGATTACTCACTCCGCGCAACGAATTGGGAGCAGCCTGCAATGGCTCGTCACCTCATCACCTCTGCCCTGCCCTATATCAACGGGATCAAGCACCTGGGCAACTTGGTGGGGTCCATGCTCCCGGCCGACGTCTACTCCCGGTATCTGCGGCAGCGCGGCCATGACGTGCTCTACATCTGCGCCACCGACGAGCACGGCACCCCGGCCGAACTGGCCGCCAAGGAAGCCGGGCTGCCCGTCGACGTGTTCTGCGCCCAGGCCCACGACGCGCAGCGGGCCGTCTACGAGGGATTCGCGCTGTCCTTCGACCACTTCGGCCGCAGCTCCTCCCCGCAGAACGCGGACATCACCCAGGACTTCGCCCGCCGGCTGTACGAGAACGGGTTCATCGAGGAGCGGGCCATCCGCCAGGTGTACTCGCTGGCCGACGAGCGCTTCCTGCCCGACCGCTACATCGTCGGCACCTGCCCGCACTGCGGCTACGACAAGGCGCGCGGCGACCAGTGCGAGAACTGCACCCGGGTACTGGACCCCACCGACCTGATCGACGCCCGCTCGGCGATCAGCGGGAGCAGCGCGCTGGAGGTGCGGGACACCAAGCACCTCTTCCTCCTCCAGTCGAAGCTGGCCGGCGAGGTCGAGGCGTGGATCGACGCCAACAGCGCCGACTGGCCGACCCTGGCGTCCTCGATCGCCCGCAAGTGGCTCACCGAGGGCCTTCAGGACCGGGCGATCACCCGGGACCTCGAATGGGGCGTCCCCGTCCCCGCGGACACCTGGCCGGAGCTGGCCGCCGCGGGGAAGGTCTTCTACGTCTGGTTCGACGCCCCGATCGAGTACATCGGTTCCACCAAGGAGTGGTCTGACGCGGCGCCGCAGGGCCGGGAGCGGGACTGGCGGTCGTGGTGGTACGACGCGGACGGCGGTGAGAACGGCGTCCGGTACACGGAGTTCATGGCCAAGGACAACGTCCCCTTCCACACGGTGATGTTCCCGGCGACCCAGCTCGGCACCCGGCAGCCGTGGAAGATGGTCGACTACGTCAAGGCCTTCAACTGGCTGAACTACTACGGCGGCAAGTTCTCCACCTCCCAGCGGCGGGGCGTCTTCACCGACGCGGCGCTGGAGCTGCTGCCGGCCGACTACTGGCGCTACTTCCTGGTCGCCAACGCGCCCGAGTCCGACGACACCTCCTTCACCTGGGAGCTGTTCGCGTCCTCGGTGAACAAGGACCTCGCGGACACGCTCGGCAACTTCGTCAACCGCGTGCTGTCCTTCTCCCGCAAGCGGTTCGGCGACGAGGTGCCTGCCGGGGCCGCCCCCGGCGCGGTCGAGGTGAAGCTCGGCGAGCAGATCGCCGGGCTGCTCGCGGAGTACGAGGGCCACCTGGAGGCCCTCCGGTTCCGCAAGGCCGCCCAGGCGCTGCGGGCGCTGTGGAGCGCGGGCAACTCCTACCTGGAGGAGAAGGCCCCCTGGCTGGAGATCAAGACCGACCCCGAGGGCGCCGCCCTGACGCTGCGCACCGCGATGAACCTCATCCACCTGTACGCGGTCGTCTCCGAGCCCGTCATCCCGGCCTCGGCCGCCGCCATGCGCGGCGCCTTCGCGCTGCCCGACGACACGGCGTCCTGGGTCACCCCGGACGAGGCCCGCACCCTCGCCGGCCTCCCCGCCGGCACGCCCTTCACCGTCCCCCCGGTGCTGTTCGCCAAGATCACCGACGAGGACCTGGCCTCCTACATCGCCCGCTTCGGCGGCGACCCGGACGCGGACCGGTAGCCACCGGCGGTCCGGTGCCGGCGGGGGGCCGGCTGATCCCGGCCGGTTCCGGCCGCCGCCCTCGGGAACCCGCCGCCCCCCGGCAACGCGGAACACCGGCGGAGCCGAAAGGCGGCTCCGCCGGTGTCCGGTACGCGCGGTGCGGCGCGGTCAGCTCTTGGGGTTGGGCTTGCGCACCGAAAGGTGCAGCTCGCGCAGCCGGGCCTCCGGCACCTCCGAGGGCGCGCCCATCAGCAGGTCCTGGGCGTTCTGGTTCAGCGGGAAGGCGATCGTCTCGCGGATGTTGGGCTCGTCGGCGAGCAGCATCACCATCCGGTCCACGCCGGGGGCGATCCCGCCGTGCGGCGGCGCGCCGTACTGGAACGCCCGCAGCATGCCGCCGAACTCGGCCTGTACGGTCTCCCGGGAGTACCCGGCGATCTCGAACGCCTTGTACATCACGGCCGGTTCGTGGTTGCGGATGGCGCCGGAGGACAACTCGACGCCGTTGCAGACGATGTCGTACTGCCAGGCCAGGATGTCCAGCGGGTCCTTGCTCTCCAGCGCCTCGAGTCCGCCCTGCGGCATGGAGAACGGGTTGTGCGAGAACTCGATCGCGCCGGTGTCCTCGTTGCGCTCGAACATCGGGAAGTCCACGATCCAGCAGAAGCGGAACACGTTCTCCTCGAACTGCCCGGTGCGGCGGGCCGCTTCGACCCGGACCGGGCCCATGATCCGGCTGACCTCGTCGAACTCGCCCGCGCCGAAGAAGATCGCGGTGCCCGGCTTGGCGCCGACCGCGGCGAGCAGCGCGGTGACGTTGTCCGGGGTGAGGAACTTGGCGATCGGGCCGGTGAGCGCGTGGTCGTCGCCGACCCGGACCCAGGCCAGGCCCTTCGCGCCGAGCGAGACGGCGTACTCGCCGAGCGAGTCGAAGAACTTGCGCGGCTGGTCGCCGGTGTCCGGCACCGCCAGCGCCCGCACGTGCTTGCCGGCGAACGCCTTGAAGTCCGAGCCGGCGAACACCCCGGAGACGTCGACGAGTTCCAGCGTGGTGCGCAGGTCCGGCTTGTCGTTGCCGTACTTGAGCATCGACTCGCGGAACGGGATCCGCGGGAACGGCGAGGTGACCGGGCGACCGCCGCCCAACTCGGTGAACAGGTCGGTCATCACCTTCTCGATGACGCCGAACACGTCCTCCTGCTCGACGAAGCTCATCTCGACGTCGAGCTGGTAGAACTCGCCGGGCGAGCGGTCGGCGCGGGAGTCCTCGTCGCGGAAGCACGGCGCGATCTGGAAGTAGCGGTCGAAGCCGGAGATCATCAGCAGCTGCTTGAACTGCTGCGGGGCCTGCGGCAGCGCGTAGAACCGGCCGGCGTGCACGCGGGAGGGGACCAGGAAGTCGCGGGCGCCCTCGGGGGAGGTGGCCGACAGGATCGGGGTGGCCATCTCGTTGAAGCCGAGCGCGGTCATCTCGCGGCGCAGGAAGGAGATGACCTGGGTGCGCAGCATGATGTTGCGGTGCATGCGCTGGCGGCGCAGGTCCAGGAAGCGGTTGGTGAGCCGCATCTCCTCGTTGGCGTTGTCCTCGGGGAAGACCGGGAAGGGCAGCGGGGCGGCGGCGCCCAGCACCTCCAACGAGGTCACCTCGACCTCGACCCCGCCGGTCGGCAGCTCCGGGTTGACGTTCTCCGCCGAGCGGGCCACGACCCGCCCGTCGACCCGGACCACGGACTCCTTGGACTGCCCGCTGAGCTGGTCGTACACCGCCGAGCCGGGCCGGACCACCAGCTGGGTGAAGCCGTAGTGGTCGCGGAGGTCGACAAAGAGGATGCCGCCCAGGTCGCGGCGATTGTGCAGCCAGCCGGACAGGCGGACGTCGAGGTCGACGTCGGTGGCGCGTAGCTCGCCGCAGGTGTGGGACCGGTACCGGTGCATCAGCTTCTCGTCCTGCCGTGGTGTTCGGTTGGGGTGGCCGGGCCAGCGGCCGAGCACAGCCTACCGGCGCCCGGGGCCGCTCCCCCATCGGTATACATTGCCCCATATCATTGCAAGGCTCATAAACTGGGGTAATGCGCACCGAGGACGTCCTTGCCGCCGTGGGCTGCGGCCTGTGGCAGTGGGACTGGTCGACGGGCACCCTGTCCGCCGACGCCCGGACGGCCCGGCTGCTGGGACTGCCCGGAGTGGCCGCCACGCACTCCTACGCGGCCGTCCGGGCGTGCTTCCACGCCACCGACTACGTGGCCTTCGCCGCCGACCTGGCGATGGCCCGCTCCGAGGGCGCGGTCGCCGAGTCCCGGCTGCGGGTGGTGGACGGCGACGGGGTGGTCCTGCGGACGGTGCTGATCCGGGTCCGCCCGCAGGGCCGCATCCTCAACGGCACCGTGCACGAGGTGCGCGGCCTGCCCGGCTCCGCCGCCGCCCGGGACTGGCGCCGCTCCCGGGAGGCGTTCCTGCTGGACGCGGGCCGGGCGCTGGCCGAGGCCGACTCGACCGCCGAGGTGCTGCGGGTGGCGGCCACCTTGTCGATGCCCGGATTCTCACCGGAGGGCCTGGCCGTCTTCAGCCGGGACGGCGACCGGCTGGTCCTGGTCGGGCACCAGGGCCAGAAGCTGCCGCCCACCTTCCCGCTGGAGTTCCCGGTCGAGGGCGGCTACCCGGCGGCCCGGGTGATCCGCACCGGGCGGGCGGTCTACCTGACCTCGCCCGAGGAGTACCAGGAGAACTATGCCGAGACCTGGCCGGTGGTGAAGGTCTTCGGCCGCTCCTCCTGGGCGTTCCTGCCGCTGACGGTGGCCGGCAAGACGATCGGCGTGTGGATGGCCGCCTTCCGGGACTCGGTCGAGTTCACCGCCGACGAACGCTCGGTGCTCACCACGGTGGCCCGGATGCTGGTCCAGGCCCTGACCCGGGCGCACGTGCACGAGTCGGAGCGGGCGCTGTCCGACGGGCTCCAGCGCCAGATGATGCCCGCCCGCGAGCCCGGTATCGAGGGCATGGCCGTCGCCGCCCGCTATGTGCCGACCGGCGGCGGCCTCCAGGTCGGCGGCGACTGGTACGACGTGATCGGCCTGCCGTCCGGCCGCACCGCGATCGTCATCGGCGACGTGCAGGGCCACGACGTGGAGGCGGCCGGGCTGATGGGCCAGCTGCGGATCGCGCTGCGGGCCTACGCGGCCGAGGGCCACCGGCCGGACGCGGTGCTCTCGCGGACCTCCCGCTTCCTGGCCGGGCTGTCGGAGGGGGTGCTGCGGGACGAGGTACGGTTCGCGACCTGCCTCTACCTGGAGGTCGACCCGGCCACCGGCGCCCTGGACGTGGTCCGCGCCGGGCACCCGGAGCCGGCCGTCCGGCTGGGCGACGGCACCACCATCGTCCGCCGCACCGACGGCGGCCTGCCGCTGGGCGTCGAACCGGACTCCGACTACCCCACCACCCGGCTCACCCTGGAACCCGGCGAGGTGGTGCTGCTGTGCACCGACGGCCTGATCGAGACCGGCGGCCACGACCTGGAGACCGGCTGGCACCGGCTGTGCGCCGTCTTCGAGGCGGGCCCGGCCGACGATCTCGAAGCCCTCGCCGACTCCCTGCTGCGGGCGGTGCACGGCCCGGCCTCGTACCACACGACCGGTCCGCTCGCCGATCGCCGCGAGGACGACATCGCCCTGGTCCTGCTGCGCCGCGACCCGGACGGCCCCACCTGCGCCGTGCCGATCCGGCGCACCGTGCTCACCGTCCCGCAGTCCGACCCCGGGCGGATCGGCAGCGCCCGGGAGGACGTCCGCGCCCTGCTGCACGACTGGGTCTCCGCGGACCAGCTCGAATCGGCCGTGCTGCTGGTCTCCGAGATGGTCACCAACGTCCTGGTGCACACCGAGGGGGACGCGGTGCTCACCGCCGAGGTCACCGGCGTGCCCGGCACCCGCCGGCTGCACGTCGAGGTCGGCGACCGCTCCGACGATATGCCGCACCGCCGCTCCCCGGGCGAGATGGCCTCCAGCGGCCGCGGCCTGCTGCTGATGGAGGAGCTCGCCGACTCCTGGGGCGTCGACCCGCGCGGCGACGGCAAGTCCATCTGGTTCGAGCTCTACGAGGACTGAGCCCGGCGCGCGCCGCGGGTCAGCGGCCGAGGACGGTGTCGGCGGGGATGGTGCCGAGCCGGCCGGCCTGGAAGTCGTCGAAGGCCTGGGCGAGTTCGGCGTGGGTGTTCATCACGAAGGGGCCGTACTGCATCATCGGCTCGCGGATGGGCCGGCCGCCGAGCAGCACCACGTCGAGGTTGGGGGAGCGGGACTCCTGGGTCTCGTCGGCCCGCAGGGTGAGGGAGTCGCCCTTGCCGAAGGTGACCGCCTGGCCCATCCGGAACGGGCGGACGCCGGGGCCGGCGAAGCCGCGGCCGGCCAGGCCGTAGGCCAGCGCGTTGAAGTCGGGGCGCCAGGGGATGGTGACGGAGGCGCCGGGACTCAGCGTCAGGTGGACCATGGTGATCGGGGTGTGGGTGGCCCCGGGACCCTGGTGACCCCCCAGCTCGCCGGCGATCAGCCGGATCAGCGCACCGCCGTCGCCGGAGGTGAGCAGCCTGAGGCCGCCGGCCCGGATGTCCTGGTACTTGGGCGGCATCATCTTGTCGGCCTTGGGGAGGTTGACCCACAGCTGGAGGCCGTGGAACAGGCCGCCGCTGGTGACCAGGGACTCCGGCGGGGTCTCGATGTGCAGCAGCCCGGAGCCGGCCGTCATCCACTGGGTGTCGCCGTTGGTGATGACCCCGCCGCCGCCGTGCGAGTCCTGGTGGATGAAGGTGCCGTCCATGATGTAGGTGACGGTCTCGAAGCCGCGGTGCGGGTGCCAGGGGGTGCCCTTGGGCTCGCCCGGCGCGTACTCCACCTCGCCCATCTGGTCCATCATGATGAACGGGTCGAGGTGCCGGTAGTCGATCCCGGCGAAGGCGCGGCGGACCGGGAAGCCCTCCCCCTCGAAACCGCTGGGCGCGGTGGTGACGGACAGCGCCGGGCGCGGCTGCGCCTCGGGCGCGGCGGTCACCCGCGGCAGGGTCAGCGGGTTCTCAACGGTCACGGCGGGCATGACGGCCTCCTTGGCTACTGCTCCAATGTAGTTGAAGGCTTAACCTCTCGCAAGGCGTGACTATTCCGTCACCGAGACGCACCGCCGGGCGCCCCCACGGACCCCGGACCGGATCGGCCGCCTCCCGGGGCAGCCGTCGGCCGTCGGTCAGCCGTACATCCGGCGCATCGTGAAATCGATCATCTGCTCGACGGCCTTCGCGTCGAACACCATCCGGTGGCGGCCGTCGATGTCGAGCACGAAGCCGTAGCCGGTCGGCAGCAGGTCCAGCACCTCGGCACCGGTGATGACGAAGTACTTGGACTCCTTGCCCGCGTACCGCCGCAGCTCCTTGAGCGTGCTGAACATCGGGATGACCGGCTGCCGGGTGTCGTGCAGAGCCAGGAAGCCGGGGTTCTCGCCCCGCGGGCAGTAGACCTTGGACGTGGTGAAGATGGCCTGGAAGTCCTCGGCCGCCAGCGAACCGGTGGTGAAGGCCCGCACCGCGTCCGACAGCGACGGCGGCGAGGGCTCCGGGTAGCCGGGAGCCTGCTCCTGGTAACCGGGCGACGGCTCGGGATAGCCGCCGCCCATCGGTGCGGCACCCATGGGGCCGCCGGGTCCAGCGTTCACACTCTGCTCGTAGCCGTACACACGCCCAGCCTAACGAAGGCGGCGGCCGGAACGAGGTAACGGTCACATCGGGACGGCGGGGGTTGCTTCTTATTACCGACGGGTAGCATGATTTCGTACCAGCACACCTCCTTCTTCTTGACACAGCAGCAGCGATACGGAGCCGTCGTCATGGGGCACTACAAGTCGAACCTCCGCGACATCGAGTTCAACCTCTTCGAGGTCCTCGGCCGCGACCAGCTGTACGGCACGGGTCCGTTCGCGGAGATGGACGTGGACACCGCGAAGGACATCCTGGGCGAACTCGCGCGGCTGGCCGAGAACGAGCTGGCCGCGTCCTTCGCCGACGCCGACCGCAACCCGCCGGTCTTCGACCCCGAGACCGGCGCCGCCCCGGTCCCTGCCTCCTTCAAGAAGAGCTACCGTGCTTTCATGGACGCCGAGTACTGGCGGCTCGGCCTGCCCGAGGAGATCGGCGGCACCACCGCGCCGCGCTCCCTGATCTGGTCCTACGCGGAACTGGTGCTCGGCTCCAACCCCGCGATCTGGATGTACTCCTCCGGCCCCGCCTTCGCCGGCATCCTCTACGACGAGGGCACCGAGGAGCAGCAGCGGATCGCCGCCCTCGCGGTGGAGAAGCAGTGGGGCTCCACCATGGTGCTCACCGAGCCCGACGCCGGCTCCGACGTCGGCGCCGGCCGCACCAGGGCCGTCCGGCAGGAGGACGGCAGCTGGCACATCGAGGGCGTCAAGCGCTTCATCACCTCGGGCGAGCACGACCTGGCCGAGAACATCATCCACTACGTGCTGGCCCGCCCCGAGGGCGCCGGCCCCGGCACCAAGGGCCTGTCGCTGTTCATGGTGCCCAAGTACGAGTTCGACACCGCCACCGGCGAACTCGGCGAGCGCAACGGCGTCTACGCCACCAACGTCGAGCACAAGATGGGCCTGAAGGCCTCCAACACCTGCGAGCTGACCTTCGGCGACAAGCACCCCGCCAAGGGCTGGCTGATCGGCGACCGGCACGACGGCATCCGGCAGATGTTCCGGATCATCGAGTTCGCCCGGATGATGGTCGGCACCAAGGCCATCGCCACCCTGTCCACCGGCTACCTCAACGCGCTGGAGTACGCCAAAGACCGCGTCCAGGGCCCGGACCTGGCCCGGTTCACCGACAAGACCGCGCCCAAGGTCACCATCACCCACCACCCCGACGTCCGCCGCTCACTGCTCACACAGAAGGCGTACGCCGAGGGCATGCGCGCCCTGGTGCTGCACACCGCCTCCGTCCAGGACGCGATCCAGGTCGCCGAGGCCGCCGGCCAGGACGCCGCCCACCTGCACAGCCTGAACGACCTGCTGCTCCCGATCGTCAAGGGCTACGGCTCGGAGAAGTCCTACGAGCAGCTCGCCCAGTCCCTGCAGACCTTCGGCGGCTCCGGATACCTCCAGGAGTACCCGGTCGAGCAGTACATCCGCGACGCCAAGATCGACACCCTGTACGAGGGCACCACCGCGATCCAGGGCCAGGACTTCTTTTTCCGGAAGATCGTCCGCGACCAGGGCCAGGCGCTGACCGCGCTCAGCGAGGAGATCAAGAAGTTCCTCGCCGAGGCGACCGGCGGCGAGGAGCTGGCCGCCGCCCGCGACCAGCTCGCCAAGGCCGCGGTCGACTTGGAGGGCATCGTCGGCGCCATGCTCACCGACCTGGCCGCCACCGAGCAGGACGTCCGCTCCATCTACAAGGTCGGCCTGAACACCACCCGGCTGCTGCTGGCCTCCGGTGACGTGGTCATCGCCTACCTGCTGCTCAGGGGCGCCGGCGTGGCCGCCGACAAGCTGCCGGACGCCTCCCCCAAGGACCGGGCCTTCTACACCGGCAAGATCGCCGCGGCGAAGTTCTTCGCCACCGACATCCTGCCGGGCGTCGGCGTGCAGCGGGCCATCGCGGAGAACGTGGCCCTCGATGTGATGGACCTGCCGGAAGAGGCGTTCTGAGCCCGACCGCCCCTGGCGGCACACCCGCCATCCGCTGATACTCCGGGTGACCGATCCGGTGGTGTTCCGCCACCATCCAGGTGGCGGAACACCGTCTTTTCTATGCTGGCCGTATGAGTCACCACTCTCGTACGTTCGACCGCGACCACACCGCGGACCTGGCCTCGTTCGTGCAGGCCAGCCCCACTCCCTACCATGCGGTGGCCGTCGCGGCCGACCGGCTGGAGAAGGCCGGGTTCCAACAGGTCAGCGAGACCGCGGCGTGGGACGGGCGGACCGGCGGCCGGTATGTGCTGCGCGGCGGCGCGATCCTCGCCTGGTTCGTGCCGGAGAGCGCCCGGCCGCAGACCCCGTACCGGGTGGTCGGCGCCCACACCGACTCCCCGAACCTGCGGGTCAAACCGCGCCCCGACATGGGCGCGGCCGGGTGGCGTCAGGTGGCCGTGGAGGTCTACGGCGGCCCGCTGGTCAACAGCTGGCTCGACCGCGACCTGGGGCTGGCCGGCCGGCTGTCGCTGCGCGACGGCAGCACCCGGCTGGTGAACGTCGACCGCCCGCTGCTGCGGGTGGCCCAACTCGCCATCCACCTCGACCGCGGGGTCACCGACAACGGCCTCACCCTGGACAAGCAGCGCCACCTCCAGCCGCTGTGGGGCCTCGGCGACGCGACGGACGGCGACCTGATCGACTTCATGGCCGCCGAGGCGGGCGTCGCCGCCGAGGACGTGGCCGGCTGGGACCTGATGACCCACGACGTGCAGCCGCCCGCCTTCCTCGGTCGCGACCGGGAACTGCTCGCCTCCCCCCGGCTGGACAACCTGCTCTCGGTGCACGCGTGTCTTGCCGCGCTGACCGCGGCCACCGAGTACGACCGCGACCTGTCGCACATCCCCGTCATGGTCGCCTTCGACCACGAGGAGAACGGCAGCGAGTCCGACACCGGCGCCAAGGGCCCCCTGCTCGGCCGCGTCCTCGAACGCTCGGTGCACGCACGCGGCGGCGGCTACGAGGAGAGCGTCCGGGCCCTGGCCGGCACCGTCTGCGTCTCCTCCGACGTCGGCCACGCGGTGCACCCCAACTACCCCGAGCGTCATGACCCCACCCACCACCCGCGGGCCAACGGCGGCCCCATCCTCAAGACCAACGTCAACCAGCGGTACGCCACCGACGGCGCCGGCCGCGCGATCTTCACCGGCGCCTGCGAGCGGGTCGGTGTCCCCTTCCAGCACTTCGTCTCCAACAACGCGATGCCCTGCGGCACCACGATCGGGCCCATCACCGCGGCCCGGCACGGCATCACCACCGTCGACATCGGCGTCCCCGTCCTTTCCATGCATTCCGCCCGTGAACTGTGCGGCGCCGACGACCCCCACATGCTGGCCTCCGCGCTGCGTTCCTTCCTCGAGGGCGAGGGCTGAGCACCGCGGCCCGATCCCGTCCCCTCCGGTCCGGTCCCGTTCGGCCCCCGCGTCTCCCCCGCCTTTCACTTACTTCACGCGCGGACCCGTCCCCCGGTGACAGCCGAAAATCCCGGACCCCGGCCGGGACGCCGACCGGACCGGCGACCGGGACCTCCGTCGGACCGCGGGTGCCCGCGCGCCCGCCCGCGCGCCCGCCCGCGCCCGCCGCCCGTACCGGCACCGCCGGCTGACGCCCGCCGACTGTCGAAGGGACGGGATCTTTCCGTCATCAAATCGTGAACCGGCTCCGCCAACATGGTCACGCCAACCGCAACCAACCGTCGCAACCGGGGGAATCCATCGTGCTGAGCCGCCGTCACCGCACCGCCGTCGCCATCGCCGCGGGCACCGCCGCCGCGGTACTCGTCCTGGCCGGGTGCCACTCCACCTCCTCCGGCACCGGGCACCACGGCCACGGGACCTCGCACTCCAAGTCGAAGAGCTCGAAGAAGCACCACTAGCCACAGCGGTCCGGCGGTGGCCGCCGCGGGACAAGCCGTCCGCCGCCCCGCGGCCCCCGCCCCGACCCGCGCCCACTGCCGACCCGCGCCCGCCGTCGGCACACGCCCGGCGCCGACCCGCGCCCGCCGCAGGCACACGCCCGCCCCCGGCACACGCCCGGCGCCCACCCCGCCGCATCCATGCCCCGCCCGCGCTGATTGAGCGTCAAAAGCGCGGGCAGGCGCCTGATTGACACCACATGCACATCGAGTCAAGTCGATCAACGGAGGCGGGCATTGTGGGTATCGGAGGCTGCATCATCCTGATTGCGGTCGGAGCGATCGTCACGTTCGCCACCGACTGGCACGCGAAAGGCGTCAACGTCGACCTGGTGGGCCTGATCATGATGGCCGTCGGCATGATCGGCCTGGCCGCCTACGTCAGCATCTTCAAGCGGCGCCGGCTGCCCCCGACCGCGAACGGCGACGTGCCGCCCGTGGTCGAGGAGCGCTACTACACCGACGACCGCTACCCCGGCGGCCGGTACTGAACCGGCACTGAGCCGGGGCCGAGGGCCCGTTCCGGCCGCCGCGGCGCGCCGCGCGCCGCGAGAGGCGCCGCGCGCCGGAGTACCCGGCACGCGCGGAAGGGCCGGCCCGGCGGCCACCGCCGGGCCGGTCTCCCTCACCCCGCGGCCACCGCCGTGTCCATCCCGGCCAGCACCAGCGCGAGCCGCGCGTCCCCGTCCGGGGTGAGCCGGACGGGGACGCCCCAGTCCTGCTGGTGGACGTGACACGCGGGATACGGGTTCGGGTTGTCGGAGGTGTCCTCGTCGCAGGACGCCGCCATCGCCGAGACGTGCAGCACGCCCTCGGCCACCGCGGGGTCGAGCACCAGGTCGCGGTACAGGTCCGTCCCCTTGCCGCCGCCCTCCACCAGGAGTTCCGGCGGAGTGGCGCTGACCAGCAGCCGCGTCGAGGGCCCGTAGCGCTCGTCCAGCTTCTGACCGGGCGGCGCCGAGAAGACCACGTCCAGCCTAAACGGCCCGGCGGCCACGTCGGTGGCGGCCCGCCGCGTACGGTGGGCGACCGCGTCGACCCGTACCGCCGCCTCGGGCAGCCGCATCCGGGTCAGCCGGTGGGCGGCCGACTCCACGACCACGACGTCGCCCTCGACCACGGCCGCGTCGGAGGGCTCACGCAGCCCCGTGGCCAGCGTGGAGACCTCGCCGGAGGCGGGGTCGTAGCGCCGCAGCGCGTTGTTGTACGTGTCGCTGACCGCGACCGAGCCGTCCGGCAGCGCGGTGACGCCCAGCGGATGCTGGAGCAGGGCCTGCCCGGCCGGGCCGTCGCGGTGGCCGAAGTCGAACAGACCGGTGCCGACGGCGGTGCGGACGACGTAACCGGTGCCGTCGGGGGCCTGCTCGGCCCAGCGCAGGGCCGAGGTCTCGGAGTCGGCGATCCACAGCCGCCCGCCGGCCGCCGAGAGTCCCGACGGCTGGGCGAACCAGGCGTCGCCCGCGTGCCCGTCGACCAGGCCCTCGTTGGTGGTGCCGGCGGCCACCTCCACCCGTTCGGTCGCGGGGTCGTACGTCCACAGCTGGTGGACGCCCGCCATCGCGATCCACACCCGGTCCTCGAACCAGGCGATGTCCCACGGCGAGGACAGGGCGACCTCGCGGGCCGGGCCGGAGTTCGGCGAGCCCTGCCACCACTGCTTCCCGGTGCCGGCCACCGTGGTGACCCGGCCGGTCTCCAGGTCGAGTCGGCGCAGCGCGTGGTTGACGGTGTCGGCCACGATCACCGAGCCGTCCGGCAGCATGGCCAGGCCCTGCGGCTCGCTGAACCGCGCGGTCGCGGCGTCGCCGTCCAGCAGGCCGCGCTCACCGGTGCCGATCCGCCGGACCACGCTCTCGCCGTCGGCGGCCAGCTCCACCAGCGCGTGCCGGGTGGAGTCGCTGACCAGGTAGTGGCCGGTGCCCGGGACGGCCAGCACCTTGCCGGGGAAGCGGAGGTCGGTCGCGACGGGCTCGGGCGGCACATAGGGGCCGTCACCGTGCCGCAGGGTGCCCTTGGCGGCGTGCTCCTCCTCCAGACGGGTGACGAGCTTCTCCAGCGCGTGCGCGTGGCCCTCTCCCGCGTGCTGCGCGACCACGTACCCCTCGGGGTCGATCACGACCAGCGTCGGCCAGGCCCGCACCGCGTACTGCTTCCAGGTGCCCATCTCGGGGTCGTCGAGCACCGGGTGGTGCACCCCGTAGCGCTCCACGGCGTCCGCGACCGCCTGGTGCTCGGCTTCGTGCACGAACTTCGGAGAGTGCACGCCGACGATCACCACGGTGTCGCGGTGGCGCTCCTCCAGCTCGCGCAGCTCGTCCAGTACATGCAGACAGTTCACACAGCAGAAGGTCCAGAAGTCCAGGATGACGATGGATCCTCGCAGGTCGGCGAGGGTGGGCCGGCGGTCTCCGGTGTTCAGCCAGCCGCCCTTGCCGATCAGTTCGGGGGCGCGGACTCGTGCACGTGCGGTCATGCCCCCATCCAACCGCATCACCGGGGGTAGGCGTTCCCCATGAAATACGTGGTGCGGGAGAAGATGTTCGCCATCGGCGACGACTACTGGATCGAGGACGAGCGCGGCGAGCGCGCGTTCTACGTAAACGGCAAGGTCATGCGGCTGCGGGACACCCTGGAGCTCCAGGACCCGGGCGGGGCCGTGGTCGCGGTCATCCACAAGAAGCTGGTCAGCCTGCGGGACACGATGCTGATCGAGCGCGGCGGCGACACGCTGGTCACGGTCAGGAAGAAGCGGCTGACGCTGTTCCGCGACGTCTACCGGGCCGAGCTGGCCTCCGGGGAGGAACTGGAGGTGCGCGGGGACATCATCGACAAGGAATACGACATCGAGTACGAGGGCGACCGGCTCGCCCGCATCTCCCGCAAGTGGTTCACCCTCCGGGACGCGTACGCGGTCGACGTGCAACGTGAGGACGCCGACGCGGGCATGCTGATCGCGATCGCGGTGTGCGTGGACCGCCTGGTGGAACGGGAGCACGAAGAGGAGTAGCGGGCGCGGCCGCCGTACGTACGCCTAAGGCGTCGGCATTCCCAGCACACGGTCCCGCAGGACCGGGAACTCCGCCCGGGTGGCCGCCACCCGGGCGGGGTCCAGCTCGACGGTCAGCAGCTGCTCGCCCGGCCCCGCCTCGGCCAGCACCTCGCCCCAGGGGTCCACCACCATGCTGTGGCCGGCCTGCTCGACGCCCGCGTGGGTGCCCGCCGTACCGCAGGCCAGGACGTACGCCTGGGACTCGATCGCCCGCGCCCGGACCAGCACCCGCCAGTGCGCGAGCCGGCGGGCCGGCCAGCCGGCCGGGACCACCAGCACCTGCGCGCCCGCGTCCAGCAGCAGCCGGAACAGCTCGGGGAAGCGCAGGTCGTAGCAGGTGGCGAGGCCGAGGACGGCCTGCGGCAGCCGGGCGGTGGCGATCCGGTCACCGGCCGTCATCAGCACGGCCTCGCCCCGGTCGAAGCCGAAGCGGTGGATCTTGCGGTACGTCGTGTGCAGCGTGCCGTCGGGCGCGAAGAGCAGCGAGGTGTTGTAGAGCGGGCCGCCCTCCTGGGAAAAGTCCCGCTCGACGACGGAGCCCGCGTGCAGCCACACCCCCGCGTCGCGCGCCGCCGCGCCCATCACGGCGGCGGTCGGTCCGCCGGCCGCCTGTTCCGCCTCCGCGGCGAAGGCGTCCGCCGCGAACGCGCCGACCGGCCACAGCTCGGGCAGCACCACAAGGTCCGCCCCGGCCTGGGCACGGACCAGTCGGGCCGCCCTTTCCCGGCGGTCCGCGACCGTTTCCTCCGTGTCCACGTCGATCTGCACAAGCGTTGCGCGCACCGGGTCACCGCCCATACGTTGGGTCGTCAAGTCGGGCCTACCATCGTCACTCGAAAGCACTGCGTGGGCGCCCGCGCGCAGCGTAACTTAGGCGCCAACCACCACGACCGCGCACCGAATGTCGAGGGGTCCCGTCCCGTGACCGTCCACAGCAAGCTCCAGCCGTACATCGACGCCTGGACCCACTCCGTAGAATCCATCAACGACATGGTCTCGCCACTGACCGAGGGGGAGTGGAGCCGGCCCACGGACTGCCCCTACTGGTCCGTGCGCGACGTCGTCTCGCACGTCATCGGCTTCGAGTGCGAGCTGCTCGGCGACCCGCGACCGATCCACAGCCTGCCCAGCGACCTGCGGCACATCAAGAACGAGTGGGCCCGCTACACCGAGGTGCCGGTGGACATCCGCCGCCACCACACCGCGCCCGAGATGACCTCGGAGCTGGAGTACACCATCATCCGCCGCTCCCGGCAGCTGCGGAACGAGTCCCGGCAGCCCGACCACGAGGTGCGGGCCATCGGCGGCGGCGAGATCACCCTCGAAGAGCAGCTGTGGGAGCGGGTGTTCGACGTGTGGGTGCACGAGCAGGACCTGCGCCGGGCGCTCGACAAGCCGGGCAACCTCGCCTCCGCCGCGGCCGTGTTCTCCCGCGACCTCATGCTGCGCGCGCTGCCCAAGCTGGTCGCGCACGACGCGGGCGCCAAGCCCGGTTCCGCGGTGGTCTTCGACGTGCACGGGCCGCTGGAGTTCATGCGGACGGTACGGGTCGACGCGGAGGGCCGCGGCACCATCGACTCGGCGGTCTCGCTCGGCCCGGCGGTGACCTTCGTGGTGGACTGGGAGACGTTCCTGCGGCTGCTGGCCGGGCGGGTCAGGCCCGCCGCGGTGGCCGACCGGCTGAAGATCGAGGGCGACCCGGAGCTGGCCGAGGCGATCCTGTCGCACATCACGGTCACCAAGTAGGCCGGGGCGGTCGGAGGGGACGACGGTGACCCCGCGATCGGAGTGGGCGGAGTGGTCGATCCAGTCCGAAAGAGGCATGGCGTAACGGCCGTCCGGTGGCATCCGGACGGCCGCCTCTCATTTCGGTGACGCCCGGTGGCGACGGCGCCGGCGGCTGCACCAGCTGTGACGGTCCGGTGACGGTACGGCGACGAAAGAACGGCATTCTGCCCGAGAAGGCTGAGTTGGGCGAGTAAGGTGTGGCGCAATACCACGCACCCGCACTGCTCGCACGTCAACGTCCCCGGCACGGCGGTGGGTTGTTCGGCCTCCCGCCATGAGGTACCGATTGATGTCAGCCCAGAGTTCGCCGTTATCCGTCCCCCCCTCCGACCGGCGCCCAGCGCGTACCGCCTGGACCGTCGTGTTCCCGCTCGCCGTCGTCGCGGCGGCGGGCGCGGCCTGTGTCTGGGCGGCGGCCCGGGTGAGCACCGTGGACCGTCCGTTCGTCACCGTGACCGGTGGGGCGGGCGCCGTACTGCTGGGTGTCGCGGTGGCGCTCGCCATGTCGCGGCACCGGCTGCGTCGGGAGCTGCGGTTCCGTACCGCGGAATTACAGGCGGAGGCGGCGCGGGAGGCGGAGCGGTACACGGAGGCGGCCCGGCTCGCCGCCATCGACCTGGAGGCCGCCCAGAGGTCGGCGCGGGCCACCGAGGTGCAGCGCAGGACCGCCGCCGAGGCGCAGTTGTCGCTGCGGGCGGCGCTGAAGTCGGAGACCACGCGAGCGGCGGCACTGGAGGGCGAGACGGCCCGGCTGGCCGAGGTGACCATCCCGCTGGCGGTGGACCGGCTGCGGGCCGGCGGCTCGGCGGACACCGTGCTGTCCCGGCTGCCGCAGCCCACCGGGCCCGCACACCAGAGGCTGCTGGGCGTGCTGGTCCAGGAGATCGCGGCCAGCGAGCGGATGCGGGCCGCCGGGATGGCGGCCTGCGCCAGCGCCGCCGGCCGGCTCCAGGCGCTGACCACCGGGATGCTGGCCGATCTGCGGGAGATGGAGGACCGCCTCGGCGAGGATGTGCTCGGCGACCTGCTGCACCTCGACCACTGCACCGCGCAGGCCGGGCGGCTGGCCGACAGCGTGGCGGTGCTCACCGGGGCGCGCTCGGGGCGCCGGTGGACCAAGCCGATCGTGATGGAGAGCGTGCTGCGCGGCGCGATGGGCCGGATCGACGCCTACCAGCGGGTCCGGCTGCACTCCACCAGTACGGCGGCGGTCGCCGGTTACGCGGCCGAGGGCGTCATGCACGCGCTGGCCGAGCTCATGGACAACGCCTGCAACTTCTCGCCGCCGACCGAGGAGGTGCACGTCTACGTACAGGAGACGCACTCCGGAGTGGTCGTCACCATCGAGGACGCGGGCCTGGTGATGCCGGACGCGACGCTGGTCAGGGCGCAGAAGCTGGTCTCGGGGGAACCGCTGGACCTGCGGTCGCTGTCCGGCACCCGGCTGGGCCTGGCGGTGGTGGGCTGCCTGGCCCGCAAGCACGGGCTGCTGATCTCCTTCCGGCCGTCCTCGCGGGGCGGTACGGGCGTGGTGGTGCTGATCCCGCCGAAGATCCTCACCCGGTCGCCGGCCGAGCAGGCCGCCGACTACCCGGCGGAGGACGGCGGTTACGGCGACGGTGGGTACCAGGGCAAGGCCCCGTACCAGGGCGGCGCCGGATACCAGGCGGCCGGCGGCTACCAGCCCGAGGGCGGCGCGGAGTTCGCCGGCGGCCGGATGGCGCAGGGTGATCCGCAGGGCGCGGCCGGGCACGCCCGCCCCGGCCAGGGCCACCAGGGCGGGCCCGGGGGGCGGTCGGCCGCCGTACCGCTGCCCAAGCGGGCCCGCGGCCAGACACTGGCCGCCGCACAGCACGGCGACCTGACCGCCGACCCGGTGGCGGCCTGGCTCGACCCCTCCCCGGAGGAGGCGGCGCGGGCGGCCCGGTCGCGGGCCGGGGCGGGGGCGAGGTTCAGCGCGTTCCGGGACGCGGCGGCGGGGCGCAAGCCGCCGCAGGCGCGTCCCGGGACCCACGAGGAGGGCGCGCTCCCGGCCCGCGGGCCCGATGGCGAGGGCAGCGGCGCGAGCGGCTCCCAGGGCAGTTCCCTGGCCGGCTCCCAGGGCAACGTCCAAGGCGGTCTCCATGACGGCGCGGACAGCGGCGGCCAAGGCGGCGGCACGCCCGGAGTCGCGTTCGGAGGCCGGCCCGCCGGCACCCGCCCGTACCCGTCCCGGGTGGAAACGGCCGACACCGGCTATCTGACGGACGCCGACTACGCCGCCGACTACCCCGCCGACGACGAGCTGCCGGCCGGGAGCCGGGGCCGTGACACCTTCGGGGGATTCAGCGGATTCGGCGGATTCGCCCCGGGCGGCGGCGGGTACGGCGATTTCGGCGGGGAGGACGGGGGCGCGGGCAACACCGTACCGACCGGGCCGCCGCCGGGAGGGGACAGTGACAGATGACCACCACCGACCACGAGGGTCTGGACTGGCTGCTGGAGACACTGCTGGCGCGGACACCCGGCGCCCGACACGCGCTGGTGCTGTCCCGGGACGGCCTCAAGCTGTGCCTGTCGTCGGGGCTCTCGGTGGACCGGGCGGACCAGCTGGCCGCGATAGCCTCCGGCATCCAGGCGCTGGCCCACGGCGCCTCGATGGAGTTCGGCGACGGCAGCGGCGGGGTCCGGCAGTCCATGACCGAGTTCCACGGCGGCGTCCTGTTCATCGTGGAGGCCGGCGAGGGCGCCCATCTGGCCGTGGTCGGTGAGGAGTACGCGGACGCCGGCGTCATCGGCCACCACATGAACGAGCTGGTCGAACAGATGGGCAGCCGGCTGCGGACCGACCCCCGCATCGCGTCCCGTACGGACCCCACCGCCGCGGACGGCACCCGCCCGGGCTCCCTCGACGGCACGCGCGGGAAGCGGCGGGCATGAACCGCGGGCCGGTCGACAGCGGCGAACCTGACCGGCTCTACACCGTCACCGGGGGCCGCAGCCGCGCGCAGGAGTCGCCGTTCGACCTGGTGACGATCGTGGTCGCGGAGAGCGAACCGGTCCTCGGGATGCAGTCCGAGCACGTACGGATCCTGCGCCTGTGCCGCCGTCCGACCGCCGTGGTGGAGGTGGCCGCGTACCTGGGGCTGCCGGTCACGGTGGTGAAGATACTGCTGGGCGACCTGCTGGACGCGGGGCGGATCAGCGCCCGGCATCCGCGCAGCGCCCGGTCCGGCGACCGGGTCCCGCCGCCGGAGACGCTGAAGAAGGTGCTGCGTGCCCTCCAGAACCTTTGAACCACCGGAGTACCCCGAGCACTCGGGGCAACCGGGACGGCCGGGACAGCCGGACCGGTGGGCGGAGTCCGGCGGCAGCGGGCCGCCGCTGCGCGACACCGCGAGCGACGGGCTGAAGATCGCGATCGTCGGCGGCTTCGGCGTCGGCAAGACCACGCTGGTCGGCGCGGTCAGCGAGATCCGGCCGCTGAGCACCGAGGAGACCATGAGCCGCGCGGGTGTCGGCATCGACGACCCGGCCGGGCTCGGCACCAAGCAGAGCACCACCGTCGCCTTCGACTTCGGCCGGATCACTCTGGATGACGAGATGGTGCTGTACCTGTTCGGCGCCCCCGGCCAGGAGCGGTTCTGGTTCCTGTGGGACCGGCTGTTCTCCGGCACCATGGGCGCGGTGGTGCTGGTCGACACCCGCCGGATCGCCGACTCCTGGTACGCCATCGACCGGCTCGAACACCACGGGCTGCCCTTCATCGTCGCCCGCAACAACTTCGGCCCGCCGCAGCACTCCCTGGCCGAGCTGCGCGAGGCGCTGTCGCTGCCGCCCGGGGTGCCGCTGATCGACTGCGACGCGCGGCGGCGGGACTCCGCCAAGCGGGTACTGATCACGCTTGTCGACCATCTGCTGGCCTACGCTTCGTCCGCTTGGGAGTCCATACCGTGACGTCGTACCAGGGCCAGGGCCCGGGCCCGGTGCCCGAGGCCCCGTTGGAGGGTCCGGGGAGCTGGACCATCCCCGTGGCACCCGACGGCCCCGCGCCGGGGGAGCCGGACACCGGCCCCTATCCGCACCCGGGCGGCCCGCCGACCCCGTACCGGGGCGTGCCGGTGGCGCCGCAGCAGGCCGGCCACCAGCCGGTCCCGCCGCCGGCCGGGTACCAGGCCGTCCCGCAGCCCGGCGCCTACCAGGCCGCCGCGCGCCCCACGGTGCCGACGCCGCAGCCCAGTCTTCCCGGTGGGCGGCCCCCCGAGCAGTTGAACGTGCCGGCCGTGCTGCCGCTGCACCCGGACGCCGCGCCGGTACGGCTGCACTCGCCGGCCTTCCAGCGCGACCCGGCCGCGCTCTACGCGATGCTGCGCCGGGTGCACGGATCGGTCGCGCCGGTGCTGCTCGACGCCGACCTGCCCGCCTGGCTGGTGCTCGGCTACCGCGAGGTGCACTACGTCACCGGCAACCCGGAGCTGTTCGCCCGCGACTCGCGGCGCTGGCACTCCTGGGACCGGGTGCCCCGGGACTGGCCGCTGCTGCCCTTCGTCGCACACAACGCGTCGGTGCTGTTCACCGAGGGCGCCGAGCACCGGCGGCGGGCCGGCGCGATCTCCGAGGTGCTGGCCGGGGTCGACCAGTTCGAGCTGCGGTTCGAGGCCGAGCGGGCCGCCGACGCGGCGGTGGACCGCTTCGCGGGCGCCGGGCGGGCGGAGCTGATGGCGGAGTACGCCGGGCAGGTGCCGCTGCGGGTGCTCGCCGGGCTCTTCGGATTGCGCGACGACGAGACCGCCGAGCTGGAACGCGACACCGCCACGGTGCTGAGCGACGGGCCCGACGCGGGAATGGCGTACGCCCGTATCCGCGGCACCATGGAGCTGCTGCTGGAACGCCGTCGGCACACCCCGGGGGCCGATCTGCCGTCCCGGCTGCTGGCGCACCCGGCGGGGCTGACCGACGAGCAGATCGTGCAGGACCTGATCGCCATCATCGCCGCCGGGCAGCAGCCGACCGCCAACTGGATAGGGAACACGCTGCGGCTGATGCTCACCGACGACCGTTTCGCGGTGTCGCTGTCCGGCGGCCGGCGCAGTGTGGGGCAGGCGCTCACCGAGGTCCTGTGGACGGACACCCCGACGCAGAACTTCATCGGCCGCTGGGCCACCCGCGACACCCAGCTCGCCGGGCGGCACATCCGCGCGGGCGACCTCCTGGTGCTGGGTTTGGCCGCGGCCAACACCGACCCGCAGGTCTGCCCGGTCGCCCCGGCCGACGGCGGCGCCACCCGGGGCACGGCGGGGGCCGGCGGCAATCAGGCGCACCTGTCGTTCAGCCACGGCGAGCACCGCTGCCCGGCGCCCGCGCCGGAGATCGCCGAGGTGATCGCCACCGCGGCCGTCGAGGTGCTGCTGGACCGGCTGCCCGACCTGCGCCTGTCCCGGCCGCCGGAGGAGCTGTCCTGGCGGCCCTCGGTGTGGCTGCGGGGGCCGGCGGCGCTGCCGGTGGAGTTCACTCCGCTGATCTGACCACCCGCCGATCCGACGGCCGACCGGACCGACCACCCGCCGGACCGGGCCGAGCCGGACCAACCACCCGCCGGACCGGGCCGGGTCACCCCGGCCCTGCCCCGCCCCGCCCCGCGGCTCAGTCGCTGACGGGCGCGGGCGCCGTACGGTGCACGCTCTCGATCCGGCTGACCGCTATCCGCTCCCGCTCCAGGCGCTCGCTGGCCCGCCGCAGCCGCAGGATCTGGGCGGTGCCGAACGCCTGGAGGACGAAGACGCTGCTCCAGGCGACGCGGTAGTTGTCTCCGGTCGCGTCGAGCAGGACGCCGACGGCGAAGAGGGTCAGGACGGAGGCGGTGAAGCCGCCGAGGTTGACGATGCCGGACGCGGTGCCGAGGCGTTCGGGCGGGTTGGCCGGGCGGGCGAAGTCGAAGCCGATCATCGAGGCGGGCCCGCAGGCGCCGAGCACCACGCAGAGCAGGACCAGCAGCCACAGCGGGTCCTGGCCGCCCGGCCAGGCCAGCACGCCCGCCCAGGCCGCGGCGGTGGCGCCGATCACCCCGAGGGTCAGCGGCATCCGCAGCCCGTGGTGGCGGCCGATGAGCTGTCCGAAGACCAGGCCGAACAGCATGTTGGCGAGCACCACCAAGGTGAGCAGGCCGCCCGCCGCGCCGCGCGACAGCCCCTGGTCCTCGACCAGGTACGGCAGCCCCCACAGCAGCAGGAACACCATCCCGGAGAACTGGGTGGTGAAGTGCGTCCACATGCCGAGCCGGGTGCCCGGCTCGCGCCAGGAGTCGGTGATCTGCCGCCGCACGTAGGCGGCGCCCAGGTGTTCCGCGGGCGCGGGCTCGTGCCCCTCCGGGTGGTCCTTGAGGAAGAGGGCCACCAGGACGAGGACGAGGGCGCCGCCCAGCGCGGTGCCGAGAAAGGTCGGCGTCCAGCCGGCCGAGTGCAGCAGCCGGGACAGCGCGACGGTCGACACCAGGTTGCCGGCCACCCCGAAGAGCGCGGCTCCCTGCGAGACCACAGGTCCGCGCCGGGCCGGGAACCAGCGCGCGCCGAGCCGCAGGACGCTGACGAAGGTCATCGCGTCGCCGCAGCCCAGCACCGCGCGGGCGGCCAGCGCCATCCCGTACGAGTGGGACAGCGCGAACGCGCCCTGCCCGGCGGTGAACAGCACCGCACCGAGCATCAGCACCCTCTTGGTGCCGAGCCGGTCCACCATCAGGCCGACGGGTATCTGCATGCCGGCGTAGACCAGCACCTGGAGGATGGAGAAGGTGGAGAGCGCGGAGGCGCCGATGTGGAAGCGGTCGGCCGCGTCGATGCCGGCCACGCCGAGGCTGGTGCGGTGCACGACGGCGACGAAGTAGACGAGGGTGCCCACGCCCCAGACCAGGACGGCCCGCCGGCCACCGGGCGGGTCGCCGGGCAGCACGTTGTGCGGCGTCTTGTGCGCGGTGGCCCTCACGACTGGCCCCGGGCGAGGGTGTTCACCCAGGACACGTGCCGGTCGACGACCGCGGCGGCGGTGTCCGCGGCGCCGTCGCGCAGCGCCTCCAGGATCTCGGTGTGCTCGGCGATGTTCTTGGCGACCCGGCTCGGCTCGGCGTGCATCGTGGCCACACCCATCCGCAG
Organism: Streptomyces sp. ITFR-21; assembly: GCF_031844685.1. NCBI lineage: Bacteria > Bacillati > Actinomycetota > Actinomycetes > Kitasatosporales > Streptomycetaceae > Actinacidiphila > Actinacidiphila sp. ITFR-21. The sequence continues at coordinate 3,479,612 of NZ_CP134605.1, read as the reverse complement.
CTGCCGGTCGCGCAGCTGGTCGTAGAGGTGGGCGAGGATGCGGTTCCCGCCGGCGCGCACGATCTCGGCGTGGAAGCCGCGGTCGGCGGCGGCGAACGCCGCCAGGTCACCGGTCTCGGCGTGCCCGCGCTGCTCGGCCAGCGACTCCTCCAGGCTGGCGATCAGCCGCTCCGGCACCGCGCCGACCAGCTTGGCCACCGCGTGCTGCTCCACCAGCAGGCGGGTCTCCACCACGTCGGCGATCTCCTGCGCCGAGACGGGCAGCACCAGGGCGCCCTTCTTGGGGTACAGCTTGAGCAGCCCTTCGGCCTCCAGCCGCAGCAGGGCCTCCCGTACCGGGGTTCTGGACACCCCGACGGCCTCGGCGAGATCCCCTTCGGTGAGGAGCGTGCCGCCTTCGTAGCTGCGGTCCAGCACGGCGGACTTGACGTGGGAGTAGACCCGCTCGGCGGCGGGCGGGGGCTTGGGCGCGGCAACCGTGTTCATGATGTGCACATCATAGATACATCAGGAATCCCGCAGATACCCGGTTCCACGATCCGGACAGCCCACAGCGCCGCACGGGTGGGGTGCGGATCCCGGGCGCGTCCCCGGACGGCGCGATCCCCGGCGGCGCCGTCGCGGGCGCGGTGAGGACCTTCCCGGGGCAGGAGGCGGGCGCCCTCACCCGGCGTCGGTGACGTCGGGCGGGCGCGGCCGGGTCAGAGCTTGTTCATACCGGAGTACGGGCTGACCACTCGGGTCTGACGGTCGCCGCCGAAGTCGACGAGCATGGCGATCCCGTCCTCGACGCCGATGATCCTGCCCAGGCCGTAACGGTCGTGCGAGACACGGTCTCCCAGCTCGAACCGCTTGACCGGCGGGGCGACCGGGACGTTGAAGGGGCTGGTGGGGAGGTGGCGCCGGGGCGCGGCAGGTTTCGTCATCGTGCTACCAGTATGCGCTGCCCCGGCCGGGAGCGGTTCGGCGCGGAGGCAACGATGACGAGTCGATTTGGGGACGGCGGCCCGGGAGGGGGCAAGGCGGCCCCTGTCGCGCTCAGCCGTTTTCACCGTTCGCGACTGGGGCAGGGGAGAACCCGTGCGACGCGTCAAGGTTTTTCTGGGGGTGGCGGCCGGCGCCGCGCCGCTTCTCACAGCGGCCTCGTCCACGCCCGCGCAGGCGGCGAGCGGCTCGGTCACGGTGACCACCCTCGACCGGACCGGCGCCAAGGTCGGCAGCCAGGTGTCGGTGGTCGACCGCGCCTCGCACGCGTCGTACGGGACGGCCGGCGGGCGGACGCTGGCGCTTCCCAAGGGGCGGTACGCGGTCATCGCCGACGTGCAGACCGCCAAGGACGGCACCGACACCCCGGGCGCCCGGGTGGTGACCGTGTCGGCGTCCAAGGTCGCCGCCACGGTCGACGCCCGCAAGGGCCGCCGGCTGAAGGTCGCGCTGTCCCCCGAAGCTGGGGGCGGGCTACGACCAGCCGCTCGACGCCCGGCTGTGCGTGGGCACCGACGCGATCGGCAGCGTCGACCTGGAACGACGGCCGCCACCTGTACGTGGTGCCGAACGCCCCTAGGACCTGCGGCCGGGCTACCTGTCGAGCTGGACCGGCACCGACGACTCCCAGGACCCCTACGCGGCGACCGGGCTCATCGTGGGGCTGCCGAGCAGCCCCGGCGGCACCTTCCACACGTCCCTGATGGCGCGTATCGCGATCCAGGCCCGTTGCGGGCCGGCCGGCAGCCCGCAGGCGGACGTGACGCTCCAGCCGCAGGGCCCGGCGTGCCAGCTGGACCTGTCGGCCGGCGAGATCCGCAGCGCCGACACGCCCTTCGGCCTCACGGCGCACGTGACCGCGGCGCGCTGGGACGTGCGCTCCGACACGTTCGCCGACGTCAAGGGTGTGAACGAGGACATCGGCGGCGGCACGCACGCGATCAACGCCACGGCGAAGTCGTCGTACGCGCGGATCTTCCAACGGTTCTTCTAACGGTCGGCCTGGGGACCGCCCGCGCCGTGCCGTACCTCGCCGGGGGCCGGCTGGTCTACGACACCGAATGGGCGTTCCGGGACCCGTCCACGGAGGGCTTGGAGGGCAGCAACACCGGCACCACCGAGCTGGCCTACGGCGGCAGGACCGTCGCCAAGCGCAACCAGTCCTCCCGGGGCGACGGCGACAGCACCTTCACCGCCCAGGTCAGGTCCATCGGCTGGTACACGCTGAGCACCTTCGCCAAGCGCTACCGGCCCGGCTACACGTACGGCATCGGCTGACGGCCGTCAGGGCCGCAGAGTGCTCACCAGGTCCGCGGTCGAGACGACGGTGGACCGGATACTGGGCGCCAGGCTGCTGGAGGCGAGCAGGAAGCCGAGCAGCACGCAGGTGAGGGCGTGGCCGGGCTTGAGGGAGCGGTGGCGCATGAACGTCACCGTGAGGGCGAAGAGCAGCAGCACGGCGGAGACCGAGACGACCATACGGCGATGGCAGCAGACGCCGAGCGGTCGGTGCAGGTAACACGCAGACCGGAGGGCTCGGACATTTGTACGCCCGAGCCCTCCTTTCGTGGCACGGTCCTACCCGTCGCGGTCCTACCCGTCGCGGTCCGGTGCGGCACGGCTCCGGTGCGGCACGGCTCCGGGCGTCGCGGACCGGGACCGTCACGTCCAGGTGATCATCCGCTGGGGCTGCTCCAGGACCGCCGCCACGTCCGCCAGCACCTTGGAGCCCAGCTCGCCGTCGACCAGCCGGTGGTCGAAGGACAGCGCCAGGGTGGTGACGTGCCGGGGCTTCACCTTGCCCTTGTGCACCCACGGCTGGAGCTTGACCGCGCCGAACGCGAGGATCGCGGACTCGCCGGGGTTGAGGATGGGTGTCCCGGTGTCGATGCCGAAGACGCCCACATTGGTGATGGTGACGGTGCCGCCCTGCATGGTGGCCGGCGACGTCCTGCCCTCGCGGGCGGTGGTGACCAGTTCGCCGAGGGCCGCCGCCAGTTCGGGCAGCGTCTTGTCCTGCGCGTCCTTGATGTTGGGCACGATCAGGCCGCGCGGGGTGGCCGCGGCGATGCCCAGGTTCACGTACGACTTGCGCACGATCTCCTGCCGCTCCTCGTCCCACGACGCGTTGACCTCCGGGTTGCGCCGGACGGCGACCAGCAGGGCCTTGGCGACCAGCAGCAGCGGACTGACCTTCAGACCGGCGAAGGCCCGGTCCTCCCTGAGCTTTTGGACCAGCTTCATCGTCCGGGTGATGTCGAACGTCACGAACTCGGTGACGTGCGGCGCGGTGAACGCGCTGGCCACCATCGCCTGCGCGGTGGCCCTGCGGACGCCCTTGACGGGGACCCGGGTCTCCCGCGCGGCGCCGCCGGCCGCGACGGCCGGTTCGGGCGCTTCGGTCGAGGTGAGCCGGCCGGGCGGGACCGCGGCGGCGCGGATGTCCTCCCGCGTGACCTCGCCGTTGGGGCCGGTCGGCACCACCGTCGCCAGGTCGATGCCGAGGTCCTTCGCGAGCTTGCGCACCGGCGGCTTGGCGAGCGGCCGCTCGACGGACGGCGCGGGCTCCGGGGCGAGCGGGGGCGCGGCGGCCCGGACCGGCGGGGACGCCGGAGCGGAGACCGGGGCGGGCGCGGGGGCCGAAGCGGAGGCCGGGACCGGCGCGGGAACCGCGTGCCCGTTGGCCTCGGTCGGCTGCTGGGGCACCGCCCCGGCCGTCCGCGGCCCGTCCGACGGCCCCTGCGGCTTGCGCGCCCGCCGGGTGGTGGCCGAGGCCGCGACCCCGTACCCCACCAGCACCGCTTCCCGCTTGCCGCCCTCGGCCTGGTCGGGACCGGCGCCGGCGGCGCCCGTACCCGCGGCGGGCTCGGGCTCCGCGGTCCGCGGCGCGCCCCCCGCCGACGGCTCACCGGTGGAGGCGGCCCCGCCGGCGCCCTCCCCCGCCTCCACCACGATGATCGGCGTGCCGACGTCGACCGTCGTGCCCTCGCCGAAGCGGATCTCGCTGACCACCCCGTCGTACGGAATGGGCAGCTCGACGGCCGCCTTGGCGGTCTCCACCTCGCAGACCACCTGCCCGTCGGTCACCGCGTCGCCGACCCCGACGTACCACTTGAGGATCTCCGCCTCGGTCAGCCCCTCGCCGACGTCCGGCATCCTGAACTCGAGAAACCGCTGCGTCCGTGCGGTCATGGTCGTCACAACCCTCTCCTCAGAACGCCAGCGCGCGGTCGACGGAGTCGAGTACGCGGTCCAGGCCCGGCAGATACTCGTCCTCCAGCCGGGCCGGCGGGTAGGGCACGTGGAAACCGCCCACCCGCAGCACCGGCGCCTCCAGATGGTAGAAGGACCGCTCGGTGATCCGCGCCGCGATCTCCCCCCCGGCCCCGTAGAACACCGGCGCCTCGTGGACGACGACCAGCCTGCGGGTCTTCTCCACCGACGCCTGGATCGTGTCGAAGTCGATCGGGGACAGCGACCGCAGGTCCAGCACCTCCAGGTCGCGGCCCTCGTTGGCCGCCGCGGCGGCGGCCTCCAGGCACACCTTGACCATCGGCCCGTACGCCGCGAGCGTCAGATCGGTGCCGGGCCTGACCACGACCGCCTTGTGCAGCCCGCGCGGCACCGCCCCGACGTCGACCGCGCCCTTGTCCCAGTAGCGCCGCTTGGGCTCGAAGAAGATCACCGGGTCGTCGCACTCGATGGCCTGCTGGAGCATCCAGTAGGCGTCCGACGGGTTGGCCGGCGACACCACCTTCAGTCCGGCGATGTGCGCGAACAGCGTCTCCGGCGACTCACTGTGGTGCTCCACCGCGCCGATGCCGCCGCCGTAGGGGATGCGGACGACGACCGGAAGCTTGATCTTGCCGAGCGCGCGGGCGTGCATCTTGGCGAGCTGGGTGACGATCTGGTCGTACGCGGGGAAGACGAAGCCGTCGAACTGGATCTCCACCACCGGCCGGTAGCCGCGCAGCGCCAGGCCGATCGCGGTGCCCACGATGCCGGACTCGGCCAGCGGGGTGTCGATCACCCGGTCCTCGCCGAAATCCTTGTAGAGGCCGTCGGTGATCCGGAAGACGCCGCCGAGCTTGCCGACGTCCTCGCCCATGATGAGGACCTTGGGGTCGTTCTCCAGGGCCTTGCGCAGCGACTCGTTGAGGGCCTTCGACATGGCCATCTGGGGTGCCGTCTCGCTCATGTCAGTGCCCCTTCCCGGAGGCTGCCGCGGGACCTTCGGAGTGCTCGGGGGCGTCGGCGAAGGCGGCCTGGTAGGCCGCGAACTGCGCGCGCTCCTCGTCGACGAGGGGGTGGCCGTCGGCGTAGGCGTTCTCGAAGATCGCCATGGTCTGCGGGTTCGGCATGTTCCGGACCCCGTCCCGTACCCGCTTGGCGAGCGCGTCCGCCTCGGTCTCCAGCGCGGCGTGGAACTCCTCGCCGGCCAGTTCCTGACGGTCGAGATAGCTGCGCAGCCGGGCGATGGGGTCCTTGGTGGCCCATTCCACCCGCTCGTCGTCGCTGCGGTAGCGGGTCGGGTCGTCGGTGGTGGTGTGCGCGCCCATCCGGTACGTGAACGCCTCCACCAGCATCGGGCCCTGGCCGCTGCGGGCGTGCTCCAGGGCCGCCCGGGTGACCGCCAGCACGGCGAGTACGTCGTTGCCGTCGACCCGGACGCCGGGGAAGCCGTAGCCGGCCGCGCGCTGGTAGATCGGCACCCGGGACTGCTTCTCGGTCGGCTCGGAGATCGCCCACTGGTTGTTCTGGCAGAAGAACACCACCGGCGCGTTGTAGACGGCCGCGAAGGTGAACGCCTCGGCCACGTCGCCCTGGCTGGAGGCGCCGTCACCGAAGTACGCGATGACCGCGGCGTCCGCGCCGTCCTTGGCGATGCCCATCGCGTATCCGGTGGCGTGCAGGGTCTGCGAGCCGATCACGATGGTGTAGAGGTGGAAGTTGTTCTCGTCGGGGTCCCAGCCGCCGTTGTTCACGCCGCGGAACATGCCCAGCAGGTTCAGCGGGTCGACGTCCCGGGTCCAGGCGACGCCGTGCTCGCGGTAGGTGGGGAAGATGTAGTCGTCCGGACGGGTGGCCCGCCCGGACCCGATCTGGGCCGCCTCCTGGCCCAGCAGCGAGGCCCACAGCCCCAGCTCGCCCTGCCGCTGCAGGGTGATCGCCTCGGCGTCGAAGCGGCGGGTCAGCACCATGTCGCGGTACAGGCCGCGCAGCTCTTCCGGCGTCAGGTCGATGGAGTACTCGCTGTGCTCGACGCGCTCGCCCTCGGGGGTCAGCAGCTGTACGAGCCCAGGCTCGTCCCCACGGCGCTTCGCGCCGCCGCGGGTCGGCCTCCGCGCGGCAGTGCTCTTCACGCTCACGTTCACTCCTCCGTCTGTCCGGCCCCCGGGGTCTGCCGGGAAGCCAGTGCGGCTCACCTGGTCCGGCGTGACGCACGGGGTGTGTGCGGCAGGGCCGGTCCAGGCGTATAGACGCCCCGGCGATGGGCCTGCAGAACAGACGTTACCCACAAGTTCCGCAATCGCGCGAAGCCTTCCCACCTGCGGTTTTGCTTTGATTTCCTAGTAAACGGCATCGTGGGGGGCGTTCCCGCAGGCCACCGGGACAATCGCACCGTATCCCGGATGCGGAAAGTACGTAAGAGGCAGGGAGATCGTCGCGGTGGGAAGCTGGGACCGTGCGCGAAGAAGGAAATATCCGGGTATTCCTGCTGGACGACCATGAAGTGGTCCGGCGGGGGTTCCGCGAGCTGCTGCTGGCCGAACCCGGCGTCGAGATCGTCGGTGAGGCGGCCGACGCGGCCGAGGCGATGACCGCCGTCCAGGACGCCCGGCCCGACGTGGCGCTCCTCGACGTACGGCTGCCGGACGGCTCCGGGGTGGAGGTCTGCCGGGAGATCCGCTCCCGGGACCCGGCGGTGAAGTGCCTGATGCTGACCTCCTTCACGGACGACGAGGCGGTCTTCGACGCGGTCATGGCGGGCGCGTCGGGCTATGTACTGAAGGTGATCAGCGGCGGTGACCTCGTCCGGGCGGTGAAGGAGGTCGCGGCGGGCGAGTCGCTGCTGGAGCCGGGCGCCGGCGCGACGGTGCTGGCGCGGCTGCGCGGCGGCGGGAACCGGACCGCCTCCGATCCCGACCACGATCCGGGCGACCTGACCGAGCAGGAGCTGCGGATCCTGGACCTGATCGGCGACGGCCTCACCGACCGGCAGATCGGCCAGCGGACGCGGCTGGCCGAGAAGACGGTCAGGAAGCACGTGTCGTCGCTGCTGGCGAAGCTCGGAATGACCCGGCACCCACACGCGGCGGCGTACGGGGCGCGGGCGCGGCCGACCGGCGGAGCCGCCGGATCCGACGACGGCGGACCTTGAGGGTCCGGGGGTGCGGAGGTTTGGGGGTGCTGCGGCGCGGAGGAGGGCGGAGGGGGGCGGAGGTCCGGCAGGGCGACGGCGTGCGGCTGGGTGCGGCGGCGCGGCGGGCGCGGAAGTCCGGCGGGACAACGCGTGCGGCGGATCCGGGGAGTGCGCAGGCACGGAGGGGGCGGCGCCGGCAGACGGCGGCGGGGGGCGGGGGCGGCAGCGGGCACGGCGGCAGGAGGTGGCCCCGGTAGCGGCGGGCAGCGCCCGCTCATAGCAGATGTGCGCCGGGCGGCGCTACTCCGTCAGAGGGGGGCAGTCCGGTCATCTACGCTGTGGCGAGTGACGGGCACGGCACCGGCGCCGCCGCCGCTGACGGTTCTGCTGCGCCGCTACGAGGACGCGGGAACCCCCCTGGCCTGCGAACCGGTACCCCGCGGCCTGCTCAACCGGGGCTGGCGGCTGACCACCACCGAGGGCCGCTTCTTCCTCAAGCAGTACATCGCCGCCGACACGGCGGCGCCCGGCGTGATCGCCCGCCAGCACTACGCCACCCGGCGGCTGGCCCAGCTCGGCCTGCCGGTGGCCGCCCCGCTGCCGGACGGCGGCGGCGCCACCGTCACCGAGGCCCACGGCAACGGCTACGCCCTCTTCCCCTGGATCGAGGGCCGCCACCGGGAGGGCACTGATCTGAGCCCCGCCCAGTCCCGTCGGCTCGGCTCCCTGCTCGGCCGGGTACACACCGGCCTGGCCCGGGTGCAGCCGCCGTCGGGTGTCGGCCGACACGCCAGCGCCCACCCCGACCGTACCCACGCCCACATCGACCAGCTGCTCGCGCTGGTCCGCGGCCACCGCCCGTACGACGCCTTCGACGCGCTCGCCGAGCACCGGCTGCTGGAACGCCGCGCGCTGCTGCGCCAGTACGCCCACCGCCGCCCGCCCGCCGCCGAGGGACCGGTCACCGGCTGGGTGCACGGCGACTTCCACCCGCTGAACCTGCTCTACCGCGGCGACGAACCGGCCGCGATCGTCGACTGGGACCGGCTCGGCGTCCTCCCGCGGGCGGAGGAGGCGGTTCGGGCCGCCGCGATCTTCTTCGTCCATCCGGTGACCGGCCGCCTGGACCTGCGCAAGGTCCGCGGCTACGCGCGGGCGTACCGGCGCTGCGCGCGGGTGGCCGCGGCGGAGGTGGCCGCGGCCGTGCACCGGGTGTGGTGGGAGCGGCTCAACGACTTCTGGATGCTGCACTGGCGCTACCAGCGGCGCGACCGCCGCTCCGACCCGCTGTTCCCGGCCGCCTCGGCGCTCGCCGTGTGGTGGACCCAGGAGTACGAGGCGGTGCTGGCCGCCTTCACCTGCTGAGGTGCGGGTGGCTGTCGCCCCCGGGACCCCCGGAATCGCCGCCCGAACTCCCGCCGAGGCCGCCGTCGGTCGTCGGGGGGTCGTCGGGGCTGGTCGGGGGTTCCGTGGGGGGCGCGGTCGGCGGCGCTGTCGTCGGCGGCTTGGTGGAAGGCGCGCTACTGGCCGGTGTCGTCGGCGGCTCGGTGGAGGGCGCGGTACTCGTCGGCGTACTGGTGGTGGCGGTCTCGGTCGGGGTCTCCGTCGGGGTCCGGCTCGGCCCGGTGCTGATCTGGCCGCTGCCGGTCGGCTCGTCGGAGGGCTCGGGGGTCGGCTGCTGCCCGGTGTCCTGGCTGACCGTGGGCGAGGTGGTCTCGGAGGGCTTGCCGCCCGCGCCGTTGCCGTGAGTGGCGGCGAGGAAGACACCGAGGACGATGACCAGCACCGTGACGACCGCGAACAGCGTCGGCTTCAGCCAGCGGTTGCCGCCGGGCGGCGGGGGCGCGCCGTAGCCGTGCACGTCGTCCGGGCCGCCGGTGCCGGAGATCCCGGCCAGCAGCGGCAGGCCCAGCTCCGCGGTGTTGCCGAAGCCGGTCTGCGGGCCGCCCTGGGCGACGACGGTGGGCGCGGTGCCGGGACCGGGCGCGACCGCGCCGATCGCACCGGTGTTCCACCGGCCGCCGGCCCAGCCACCCTGGTCGTTGAGCGCCTGCAGGGCGTACCCGACGACGCCGCGCATCTCCTCGGCGCTCTGGAAGCGGTCCTCGGGCTGCTTGGCAAGCGCCCGCAGCACCAGGCCGTCCAGCTCCGGCGGTACCCGGTGATTGACCTGGGAAGGCGGTCGGGGCAGGTCCTGGACGTGCTGGTAGACCACCGACAGCGGGGTCTCGCCGGTGAAGGGCGGGCGCAGCGCGAGCAGCTCGTAGAGCAGGCAGCCGGTGGCGTAGAGGTCGCTGCGGTTGTCGACGGTCTTGCCGAGCGCCTGCTCGGGGGACAGGTACTGCGGGGTGCCCATGACCATGCCGGTCTGCGTCATGGTGCTGGCGGCTCCGTGCAGCGCCCTGGCGATGCCGAAGTCCATCACCTTGACCTGACCCGTCGATGTGATGATCACATTGGCGGGTTTAATGTCACGGTGCACGATGCCGTGCTGGTGGCTGTAGGCGAGGGCGTCCAGTACCCCGGAGGTGATCAGCAGCGCCTGGTCGACCGGCGGCAGGGTCGGCCCGGTCAGCAGGTCCTTGATGGTGTGGCCCTCGACCAGCTCCATGATGATGTACGGCACGGTGCCGGTGGCGGTGCGGTCCTCACCCGAATCGTAGACGGCGACCACCGCGTGGTGGTTCAGACCCGCCACGGCCTGTGCCTCGCGGGTGAAGCGGGCCTTGGACACCGGGTCCTCGGCCAGGTCGCTGCGCAGCAGCTTCACCGCGACGGTCCGCCCCAGCCGGACGTCCTCGGCGGCGAACACCTCGGCCATGCCGCCGCGGCCGAGCTTCCCGCTCAGCCGGTAGCGCCCCTCGCCCACCATGGAGCCCACGCCCCACTGGCCGGAGTTCTGCGACGCTCCGCTGCCGGCCGTCGTATCGTTCCGGTCGACCATCAGTCCTCGCCGTCGTTCGTCCGTGGGTCGTTCGGCCATGCCCTCTGTCGCGCCACCGTACCGCGTTTTCCCGGACCGGAATCGTCTCCGTCCACAGGCCAGGCCCCGCCCCGCGGCGGGCTCCGCGCCGGACGCCGGACCACCGCGCCGCCGGTCCCCGGCGCCGCCGCGCCGCCAGGACGCGGCCACCGGGCCCGACGGCGTGCGGCCCGCTGGAAGGCCGGCCGGCGGCATCCCCAGGGTGCTCAAGGGTGCCGCCCACCGGTCTCGGTCAGGCGCCTCGGGCGCCGGCACGCCTCGCACGGGAAACGGTTCTTCGTCAGGGGCGCGCGACACCGCAGGTCATGACGGCGGCGGGAACAGGGCGGCCCATCACGTACCCCCCTACAGATACGGGCCGGACCGGGCGCCCTGGTTGGCCTCCTGGTCGTCCTCGTGCGGGAGCACACCGGGCGGCAGTGCGCGGCGCATCTGCTCCAGCTGGGCACGCGCGGCCATCTGCTGGGCGAACAACGCGGTCTGGATACCGTGGAAGAGTCCTTCGAGCCACCCCACCAGCTGCGCCTGGGCGATCCGCAGCTCGGCCTCGCTGGGCACGCTGTCGTCGGTGAACGGCAACGACAGCCGCTCCAGCTCCTCCACAAGCTCCGGCGCGAGTCCGGCCTCCAGCTCCTTCACCGAGCTGGCGTGGATCTCCTTCAGCCGCACCCTGCTCGCCTCGTCCAAAGGCGCCGCCCGCACCTCCTCCAGGAGCTGTTTGATCATGCTGCCGATCCGCATCACCTTCGCCGGCTGCTCGACCATCTCCGTCACCGGGATCTCGCGCCCCGCACGCCCCTCGCCGTCCGCGTCGACAGACCCGCCGAGGGCCATACCGTCCGGTCCGACGACCAAAACCTGCTGATTGTGCGGGCCCTGCGGGCTCTCCGGCGACCGTTCGTTCATCGGCATCTCCATGGGTCCATTGTCTCGCACCCGCTACCGCGGCTCAGCCGGGCGGCCCAATTGGATACAGGTCCGCACGAACCCGTCGACGGGTCCGCGCGGACCCGCGGACGCCGCGGACCGCGGGCCGCCGCCCGGACCGGGCGGCTGCGGCGCCGGGGCCGGCGCTACGACCGGCGGAGCCGGAGCCCCAGGAATCCCAGCCCGAGACCGACCAGCAGCAGCCCGGCGCCGAGCGGCACCACCCGCATCACCCGCCGGGCCGGCTCGTCCGCCGAGGTCGGCGCCGGCCCGGGATCGCGCTGCTCCGCGGAGCCCGTGGGCACCGGCGTGACCGGCGGCTCCCACCCGCCCTCCAGAGGCACGAGCGACGGCACGCGCTCCGGTCCGTATCCGCGCCGCGGCCGTACCACCTGGCCCCCGCCGTACTCCTGCCGCTGCCGCCACGGCCCGGCGGCAGGACCCGGCGCGGGCGGCGGACGCAGCGGCCCGCCACCGGGCCGGGTACGCGGCGGGGACGGCAGTCCCGGCGGGCGCGTGGCGGCGGCCGGCGGGGGCCGCGTCGTCGCGGAGGGCGGCGCGGCGGGGGCGGGGGCGGGAGCGGGGGCGGGGGCGGGAGCGGCCGGGTGCTGCTGCCGCGCCGGTGGCCCGGACGCGGCCGGTCCCGGCCCCCCGGTGGCCCCGTCGTGGCCGTCGCCGTGCACCGCCTCGGGCCCGTGCGGGAGCGCGGCGGCCGGTGGGGGACGGGTGCCGGGGCCTGTCCGCGCGGGGGCCGGGGCGGGTTCCGCGGCAGGAGCCGGCGCGGGGCGGAGGGGCGCGGAAGGGGGCGCGGGGGAAGGGGTGGGCCCGCCGGGCGCCACCGCCGCCGGATCCGCCGCCCCTTGCGACGCACCGGGCGGCGGCACGGGCCGCGCGGCGGCGGCCTCGGCGGGGACGGCCACCGCCACGGCGCCCGCGACGATCAGCAGCGCCCCCGCCCGGACCGCCACCCACCGCCCCGCCGCCGAACGCACACCCATCGCCTTCCGCCGGACCCTGTGTGGGTTCAGCGTCACACACGGCGACATTTCCGGCATCCCGGCCCCCGGAGGCCACCACTTGGCGCACCGCCCCCGAACACCGCCTGAGGGCATCGGGCCGGTCGCGGACCCCCGTCGGGAAGACCACAGCGTCGCCCGACCGCACGGTCGGACCGTCACGCGGCCGACCCACGTCAGACGGTCAGACAGCCGCACGGTCGGACCACCACCCGGTCACCCGGTCAGACGGTCAGACGGTCAGACGGTCAGACGGTCAGCAGCACCTTGCCCACGTGCTCGCTGCTCTCCACCAGCCGGTGCGCGCCGGCCGCGTCCGCCAGCGGAAAGGCCCGGTCGACCACCGGCCGTACCGCACCCGCCTCGATCAGCGGCCACACGTGCTCCCGCACCGCCGCCAGGATCGCCGCCTTCTCGTCCAGCGGCCGGGGCCGCAGCGTGGTCGAGACGACAGCGCCCTGCTTGGACATCAGGGCGCGGAGGTTCAGCTCCGCCTTGGCCCCTCCCTGCATGCCGATCACCACCAGCCGGCCGTTGACCGCCAGCGCGTCCACGTTGCGGGCCAGGTACTTGGCGCCGACCAGGTCCAGGATGACGTCCGCGCCGTGCGCGCCCAGCTCCTCGACGAAGTCCTGCTCGCGGTAGTTGACCAGCACGTCCGCGCCCAGCTCCGCGCAGGCCGCCAGCTTTTTGGCGCTGCCGGCCGTCACCACGACCTTCGCGCCGACCGCCTTGCCCAGCTGGATGGCCATGGTGCCGATGCCGCTGGAGCCGCCGTGCACCAGCAGCGTCTCCCCGGGCCGCAGATGGGCGACCATGAAGACGTTCGACCACACGGTCGCGGTGACCTCGGGAAGCGCGGCGGCCCTGACCGGGTCGACGCCCTTGGGCAGCGGCAGCAGCTGCCCGGACGGCACGACGACCTTCTCGGCGTAGCCGCCGCCCGCGATCAGGGCGCACACCTCGTCGCCGACCGACCAGCCGTCCACCCCCGCGCCGAGCGCGGCGACCCGGCCCGAGCACTCCAGACCGGGGTACGGGGACGCGCCGGGCGGGGGCGCGTAGAAGCCCTGCCGCTGGAGCAGATCGGCCCGGTTCACGGCCGAGGCCACGACATCGACCAGGACTTCGCCCGCGCCGGGTACGGGGTCGGGAACTTCCGCCAGGACCAGCGCCTCGGGGCCGCCCGGCTCGGCAATCGTGATTGCACGCATGCCCCGACGTTAGCCGCCCGGCCACCGGGGTCCCGCACCCACCCGCCCGATCGGCCGCGTCCCCCGCCCTCCGCCGGGCCCGCCGGCCACCCGGCCGGCCCCGGGTCCGGCGCGCTCTGCCCGCCTCCGCCCGCGTCCGGCCGGCGCTACCCGGCCCCGTCCGGCACACCCGCACCCGCACCGCGACCGTCCCGCGGCGGCCCGGCCCCGCGCACCTCACGGGTGATCCGCAGGACCGCCTCCCGCAGCCACCGGTGGGCCGGATCCGTGTCATGGCGTACGTGCCAGGCCATGTCGAGGGTCACCGGCGGCAGGCGGAGCGGGATCGGGTGGACCGTCAGGCCCATCACCCCGGCGATCCGGGCGGCGAAGACGGCGGGCACGATGGCGAGCGCATCCGACTCCAGCGCCAGGAAGCAGGCGGCGCTGAACGTGGGCACGGTGGCCAGGACGTGGCGGCGCAGGCCGAGTTCCGCCAGCCGGTCGTCCACCACGCCGTGGATGCGGCCGCGCCGGGACACGGTGATGTGCGGGACCGCGGCGAACCGCTCGACGCCGAGCGGCTCGGGCGGATCCGCCGGGCCGGGCGGCTCGGGCGGCGCCAACGGTCCGGTCTCCCCCGGCCCGGGCCGCCGCGGTCCGGCCGGCGGCCTCTGCGGCGGATGCGCGCCGGCGCCCGCCGCCGACGGGCGCCCACCGGACCGCAGCACCGCCACCGAGGTGTCCTGGTAGAGGAACGCGCTGTGCACGTCCGCCGGGAGCTCGTGGAACGCGCTGAGGTCGAGGTCGACGCGGTCGCGCAGGTCGGCGGGGTCCTCCTCGCCCTCCGGGAGGATGCGCAGCCTTATCCGGGGCGCCTCGCGTGCCACGTGGGCGGTCAGGGCGGAGCCGAGGACGACCGCGACCCCGTCGTTCGTCCGCAGTGCGAACTCCCTGCTGACCTCGGCGATGTCGACCGGCGGCGGGGGTCGCAGCGCGGCCAGTGCCTGGATGAGGGCGGCCTCGGCCTGCGGGCGCAGTTCGCGGGCGCGCGCGGTGAGGACCAGGCCGCGCCCGGACGGTACGAGCAGCGGGTCGCCGACGACGCGGCGCAGCCTGGCGAGGGTCCGGCTCATCGCCGACGGCGAGACGTTCATCACAGCGGCGGCGCCCGTCACGCTGCCCTCGCGCAACAGCGCGTCGAGGGCGGGCAGCAGATTCATGTCGGGGAGCAGCACGGCACCAGTCTGCCATCGATCACTGACTCGGACGCAATAGTTGTTTGACTACTCGGACCTTGTGATCAATATTTGTCACCCGCGAAGCTGAACACATGATCGAGACCACCCCGCAGCCCCCGCTCACCGGCGGCCGGCAGCGTGCCGTCGCCCTGCTCATCGCCGGCTGCTTCTTCATGGAGAACCTCGACGGGACGATCGTGTCCACCGCCGCACCGCAGATGGGCGCATCGCTCGGGGTGTCGGCGACCGCGATCGGCCTGGTCATCACGGCCTACCTGCTGACCCTCGCGGTACTGATCCCGCTGAGCGGCTGGCTCACCGCCCGCTACGGGGCCCGGCGCGTCTTCCTGTCCGCCATCGTGCTCTTCACGCTGGCCTCCCTGGCCTGTGCGAGCGCCTCCGGCCTCGGCGAACTGGTCGCGCTGCGGGTCGCGCAGGGCGCGGGCGGAGCGATGATGGTGCCGGTCGGACGCCTTGTGGCGCTCTCCGGAGTGGCCACACCGGACATCCCGCGGATCATCTCGTACATCGTGTGGCCCGGGCTGCTCGCGCCGGTGATCGCGCCGCCGCTGGGCGGGGTCGTCACGACGTACGCGAGCTGGCAGTGGCTCTTCCTGATCAACGTCCCGCTGGGGATCGCGGCCTTCGCGGTGGCCTGGCGGCTGATCGGGGGCGGGCCGTCGACCGGGGTCGGGCCACTGGACTGGCAGGGGGTGGTGTGGACCTCGGCGGGGCTGGGCGCGCTGACGTACACCGGGCACCTGCTGTCGCAGGCCGACGGCCCGTGGCGGGAGACCGCGGCGTTCGGGGCGGCCGCCGCGGTGCTGCTCGCGCTGGCGGTACGGCACCTGCTGCGGGCCGAGAACCCGCTGCTGGACCTCGGGACGCTACGGGTGCAGTCCTTCCGGGCGTCGGTGTCGGGCGGGTCGTCGTTCTGGGTGGCGGTGAGCGCGGTGCCGTTCCTGCTGCCGCTGCTGTTCCAGGAGGCGTTCGGCTGGAGCGCGGTCAGGTCGGGCGCGCTGGTGCTGTTCGTGTTCGTCGGCAACATAGGCATCAAGCCGGCCACCGGCCACCTCTTCGGCCGCTTCGGCTACCGGTCGCTGCTGGCGGTCTCCGGGATGGTACTGGCCGGGTCGCTGGTGGGTTGCGCCTTCCTCACCGCCGGCACGCCGCTGTGGCTGATCGCCGCGCTGGCGGTCGTCAGCGGCGCCGCCCGCTCGCTCGGCCTCACCGGCTACTCGACGCTGACCTTCGCGGACATCCCGCAGGAACGCCTGCGGCACGCCAACGCGCTGAGCGCCACCGCCAACCAGATGGCCGCCGGCCTCGGCGTCGCGGTGGCGACGGTCGCGGTCCGCCTGGGCGGCCCCGTCGCCCACGGACTCCTCGGCCGCACCTCACCCGCCCTGTCCTACGGCGTCGCCTTCTGCCTGCTGGCGCCGGCCGCCCTGGTGGCCGCGGTGGGAGCGGTCCGGCTGCGCCCCGGCACAGGCGACGCGCTGCGGGGCGGCGGAGTCCGGACGAGCGGCCGCGCGGGCCGCACCGGCGCGCGGACGACGTGAGAGGGCGGCTGTTCGTGCGAGCGGGACGGGCGTCTCCGAAAAGGTGAGGTGCGCGTCTTCGCAACGGTGGACCGGCGTCCTCTGAGGGCACAACCCGCCGTCTTCGTACGGGTGAAGCGCGCGTCTTCGTACGGGTGACCGCCGCGTCCTCGTACGGGTGGCGGGTGACAGGTGACGGCTCCTCAGGCCGGCGGCGGTCCGGCCGGGCTGTCCCGGCAGATCGCGATCACGTGGTCGGTGGCCCGCAGGGGAGCGGCCTCCGGCTCGTCGTGGTCGAGCAGCCGTTGGCCGCGTTTGACCGAGACGACCAGATCCCGCAGCTCACGCGGCGCCTTGCCGACCTCCGACGGCTCCACCGGGCGTTCGATGAGGTCCAGCCCGCTGCCGTACGTGATCAGGTCGTCCATCACCCGCCCGACGCTGGGGCTGAGCATCGACAGGCCGAGCAGCCGCCCGGCGGCGCCGGAACTGGTGATGACCGCGTCCGCCCCGGACTGCCGCAGCAGCGGCGCGTTCTCCTCCTCGCGTACCGAGGCGACCACGTACGCGCGCTTGTTGAGCTGGCGGGCGGTGAGGGTGACCAGGACCGCGGTGTCGTCCCGCTGCGCGGCGATGACGATCTCCTTGGCCCGTTCCACTTCGGCGCGCAGCAGCACGTCGTTGCGGGTCGCGTCGCCGGTCACGGCAACGAAACCCTCGTCGGTGGCGGCCTGCACCACCTTGGGGTCGGGGTCCACCACGACGATCCGGTTCCGCGGCACCCCGCGCCCGACGAGCGTCCGCGCCGCCGAACGGCCCTTGGTGCCGTATCCCACGATCACCACATGATCACGCAAAGTGCTCCTCCAGCGCTTGAGCCGGTACTGCTCCCGGGTCCGCTCGGTCAGCACCTCCAGGGTGGTGCCGACCAGGATGATCAGGAAGATCACCCGCAGCGGCGTCACCAGGAAGGTGTTGGCCAGCCGGGCACCGGTGCTGTACGGGACGATGTCGCCGTAGCCGGTCGTCGACAGCGTCACCGTCGAGTAATACAGCGCGTCCAGGAACGACACCGAGTCGTCGGCGTTGTCGTGGTAGCCGCCACGGCCGAGGTAGACGATCACGACGGTGATCGCCATGACCAGCAGGGCGAGCGCCAGACGCCGCGCGACCTGGCGCAGCGGCCCGGCGGCGGGGCGGGGGAAGTGCACCCGGTAGGTCCCGGCCGACGCATCCGGCGGCGGCGCCGCGCGACCGGCTGCCGCGTCCCACCCGGGCAGTCTCATCCGCCGCTCCCCCGGGCCGCGCCGAGCAGGCCGGCGTCGAGGACGGCCGTCTCCTGTCCGGCGCGGGCGCCGCCCGGCGGGATCACCGCCATGCCGTCGGCGGCGGCCAGCCCGCGCAGCATCGCCGGGCCGGTGAAGCGCAGCGGCCGGGCCGCCGAGTCGTCGTCGAAGACCACCGGGACGAGCCGGGTGTCCACAGGGTGCCCGGCCACGTCCGCGGTCAGCGGCGCGGCATAGGGCGCCGGCACGGGATGGCCGGCCAGAGTCCGCAGCAGCGGTGCGGCCAGCGTCAGCACCCCGGACACAGCGGCCAGCGGGTTGCCCGGCAGACCGATCAGGAACGGCCCCGGCGGCGCGGTTCCGTTCCTCCTACGGGTCCGGCGCGGCAGTTCGGCGAGCAGCATCGGATGGCCGGGGCGCACCGCCACCCCGTCGACCAGCAGGTGCGCGCCGATGGCGGACAGTACGGGGTGCACGTGGTCCACCGGGCCGCCCGCGGTGCCGCCCGTGGTGACGATCAGATCGGCGGCGCTGCCGGCGATCGTCTCCCGCAGGGCGTCGGCGTCGTCCACCAGGCGCCGCACCGAGGCCACTTCGGCGCCCAGCGCGCGCAGCCACGCGGGCAGCATCGGGCCGAGCGCGTCCCGCACCCGGCCGGGCCGCGGCAGCCCGTGGTCCAGCAGCTCGTCGCCGAGCACCAGCACCTCGACGATCGGCCGGGCGGTCACCGTCAGCTCGTCGTAGCCGGTCGCCGCCGCCAGGCCCAGCACGGCCGGCGTCACCACCGTCCCGGCGGGCAGGAGTTCCTCGCCCCTGCGGCACTCCTGGCCCCGCCGCCGTACCTCCTGGCCGGGCCGCGGCGCGAACCGCGGCTCCCTGACCCGCAGCCACTCGCCGTCGGTACGGTTCTCCGTCCGGCCGTGCTCACTGCGCAGGACGGCGACCGCGCCCGGCGGCAGTACGGCGCCGGTCGCGATACGGGCCGCGTGCCCGTCGGGCAGCCGCTCCGGGGCGGTCCGGCCGGCCAGCAGCCGGCCCTTCAACCGCCAGGGGCCGGGACCGGCCACCGCCCAGCCGTCCATCGCCGAGGAGTCGAACGACGGCAGGTCGGTGAGCGCCGCGAGCCCCTGGGCCAGCGCCGCCCCGAGCGCTTCCTCGCCCAGCGGCCTCACCCGCGGGGCCAGCCGGCGCCCCGCCTGCCGGGCGATCCGCCGGGCCTCGGGCCAGGTCATGTCCGCGGGGGTGTCGGAGGTGTGGGCGTGGGCGTGGTTGCGGACCTGGGTGCCGGGGCGGGGCTCCGCTGGACGGGGGGGCGCCGTACGGGAGGCCGCCGGGCCGTCGGGCACGGGTACGGCGGCGCGGGTCCGGCCGGTCTCCGCGGCGCCGCGGCGCTCGCCCTCCCGTTCGCGTCCATGGGAGGGATGGCGCCCGTCGTCGGCGCCGGAGCTGAAATCCGGGCTGGAATCCGAGCCGATGTCAGAGCCGATACCAGAGCCGAAACCGGGGTCGGCGTCAAGGTCCGGTGCCCGGCGGAGGTCCCGGGCGGGCGGGGGCGGCCCGGCGGGCTCCTCCCAGCCGTGTTGGAGGGCTACGGCCAGCGGGTCCGTGGGCGCCGGGGGAGCGGGCGGCGCCGGGCTCCGCCCGCCGCGGGACGGGACCGGCGGGGCGTCGACGAGCCCGAGCGCCACGGCCAGCGGGTCGTTGGCCGCCGGCCGGGCCCGGTCGGCGCGGCGCGGGTCGTTGGCGAGCGCGAGGGCGTCGTCGAGCGCCCGTTCGGCGGCGTCACCGTCCGAGCCGCTCATCCCGCCGGGTCCGTCTCGCCGCCGGCCTCGGCCCAGCGCAGGGCCAGGGCCGCGGCCCTGCCCGCCGCCTCCCGCACCGCGTCGGGTCCGCCGCCCGCGCCCGCCGCCGCGTACCCCACAAGGAAGGTGGTCAGCGGCGCGGCCGGGCGGGCCACGCCGTGCGCGGCGTCACGGGCCAGGTCGAGCAGGACGCCGGTGTCCACGTCCAGGTCGATGCCCAGTTCGATCTTGGCTGCTGTGATCCATTCGTCCAACACAAGCCCCATGCTCCCCGATCCGTGGTCCGTCGCCGCACAGGCTCACCCCCGCGCCGCGGCGTCCAGCCGGGCCCGTGCCACCGCGACGTCCTCCCAGGTGTCGCAGTCGAACGCCGCCTCCCCGGTCGGGTCGGCGATCCTCCGCAGCACCAGCTCCGCCGTCAGCAGCCGCAGCGGCAACCCGGCCAGGCCGCCGTGCTCGGCGCCCAGCAGGGCGAGTCCGCGCCGCAGCGGCTCGATCCGGTACGCCGCCGCGAGCGGCTGATCCCGTCCTCCGGCATCCGTCAGTACCACTCCTTCCCACTCCGTAGGGTCTTTCTCCCTCCGTTCGGCCGCCTCCGCCGCACCGGTCCGCACCGGGTACGGATCCGCGCTCAGGACGCCGGCCAGCCGGTGCGCGGTCTCCGCCGTGAGGAACGGCAGGTCGGCGGCGAGCACCAGCACCACCTCGGGCAGCCCCCGGACGGCGCAAGCCGGCGCCCCGACGACCCGCTCGCCGGAGGTCGCCCCGCCGGAAGCCGGCGCGGCGGAGGCCAGCACGCCGGCGGTCGGCGCGGCGGAGGCCAGCGCGGTGAGCCCGGCGGCGAGCGCGGGCAGCGGTCCGCCGCCCGGCGGCTCCTCCCCGGCCCACCGGACCGGGCGGGCGGTGGGGCGCCGCGGGCCCACGACGACCGTGCGGTCCGCCCCGGCGCAGGCCGCCAGTACCCGGTCCAGCAGCGTCCGCCCGCCGACCGGTAGCGCGGGCTTGTCGGCTCCCCCGAGCCGCCTGGCCGCGCCGCCCGCCAGCACCACCGCGTCGTAGCTCCTCGTCATGCCCGCGAGTATGCCCCGCCGGCACGGCGACCCGGAGGCCCCGCGCACCGCGGGATCACACGGCGGACAGAAGGACCGCGGGGCTCTCCACGCAGTCCGCCACGAATCGCAGGAAGCCGCCCGCGGCGGCGCCGTCGCAGACCCGGTGGTCGAAGGTGAACGACAGCTGCACCACCTGCCGTACCGCCAACTCCCCTTCCCGCACCCACGGCTTGGGCACGATCCGGCCGACCCCGAGCATCGCCGCCTCCGGGTGGTTGATGATCGGCGTGGAGCCGTCCACCCCGAACACCCCGTAGTTGTTCAGCGTGAACGTCCCCCCGGTCAGCTCGCCCGGCGTCAACGACCCGTCCCTGGCCGCCCGGGTCAGCCGGCCGATCTCGGCGGACAGCCCGGCCGTGGTCCTGGACTGCGCGTCGCGCAGCACGGGCACCATCAGCCCGCGCTCGGTCTGCGCGGCGAAGCCGAGGTGCACGGCGGGCAACCGTACGATCTCGCCCCGCTCGGTGTCCACCGTGGCGTTCAGCTCCGGGTACCGGGCCAGCGCCGCCGTGCTGATCCGGGCGAGCAGCGCGAGCACCGATATCCGCTCGGCGCCCGCGGCCTGCGCGGCGGCGTTCATCACGGCGCGGGCCGCGACCAGTTCGGTGGCGTCCGCGTCCACCCAGCAGGTCGCGTCCGGGATCTCCCGGCGGCTGCGGGCCAGCTTCTCCGCGACGGCGCCGCGTACGCCCCGCAGGGGGACACGTTCGGCTACTGCCGCGACGCCCCGGCGCGACGCCCCGGCGGGGACGGAGCCGGGGGCGGGGGCGGGCGTCGGCGGTTGTGCCCGGGGCTCGGCCGGGCCCGCGGGCTCCGCCCGGCCCTGTGACCGGGCTCCGCCGGGTGCTTGTGCTCGCGGCAGCCCGCGGACCTGCTCATCGGCCAGGTCGGCCGGGTCAGCCGGGTCGGCAAGCCGGGCGACCGCCCGCTGAACGTCCGCCCGCAGGATCAGCCCGTCCGGACCGGTGCCGTCCACCGCCCGCAGGTCCAGGCCCTGTTCCCGCGCCAGCCGGCGGACCAGCGGGGAGATCACCGCCACCGGGCCGCCGTCGCGCGCGGCGCTCGCTTCCCGGCCCGGGAAGCGGGCGCCCGGACCGCCCGGAGAAACCTCGGCGGGACCGCCCGCCCCGCCGCTCTCCACCGGTACCGCCACCGCCTCCGGCACCGACCGGGCGACGGCCGCGGCCGCCCCGGCGCTGTCATTCGCCGCCGTGCCGATCCCCCGCACCCGCTTGCGCCGCCGCGCCGCCGGACCGGTCCCGTAACCGACCAGGACGTTGCCCGAACCCTCGTCGCCCGAGCCTTCATCATTCGAGCCGTCCGCCGCGCCGCGCTCGGACCTCGGACCTCCCGGCCCCGGGTCTTCCGACCCCAAATCCCGCCGCGTACCGTCGCCCGACCCGACCGCGACCGTCACCAAGGGGCGGCCGACCGCCATGGTCTCGCCCTCATCCCCGAAGCGGGCGGTGACCACGCCCGCGTAGGGGCAGGGGACCTCGACCACCGCCTTGGCGGTCTCCACCTCCACCACCGGCTGGTCGACGGCGACCACTTCGCCGACCTCCACCAGCCAGCGGACGATCTCCGCCTCCGTCAGGCCCTCGCCCAGGTCGGGCAGGGTGAACTCCTTGACGACCGCCATCACCCCTCCTCCTCTTGCAGGCGTCCCACGGCGTCCAGTACCCGGTCGACCCCGGGCAGGTGGTGCCGCTCCAGCATCGGCGGCGGATAGGGGATGTCGAACCCGGCGACCCGCAGCACCGGCGCCTCCAGGTGGTGGAAGCACCGCTCGGTGATCCGGGCGGCTATCTCCGCGCCCACGCCGCCGAAACCGGACGACTCGTGCACGACGACCGCCCGCCCGGTGCCGCGTACCGCCGCCGCGACCGTCTCCTCGTCGAAGGGCACCAGGCTGCGCAGGTCCACCACGCCCAGGTCCCAGCCCTCCTCCTTCGCCGCCTCGGCCGCCTCCAGGCACACCGCCAGCGAAGGGCCGTAGGTGATCAGGGTGGCGGTGCGTCCGGTGCGGCGCACCACGGCCCGCCCGATCGGCGGCACCTCGGCCGGCTCCTGGGGTGACCAGTCCGCCTTGGACCAGTAGAGGCGCTTGGGCTCCAGAAAGACCACCGGGTCGTCGGAGGCGATGGCGGCCCTGAGCAGCCCGTAGGCGTCCGCCACCGTCGCGGGGGTGACGACGTGCAGCCCGGGAGTGTGCGCGTAGTAGGCCTCGGAGGAGTCGCTGTGGTGCTCCACGCCGCCGATGCCCCCGCCGTAGGGGATACGGACGGTGATCGGCAGCGGCAGGGCGCCCCGGGTGCGGTTGCGCATCTTGGCGACGTGGCTGACGAGCTGTTCGAAGGACGGGTAGGCGAAGGCGTCGAACTGCATCTCCACCACCGGCCGCAGCCCGTACATGGCCATGCCTACGGCGGTGCCGAGGATGCCGGCCTCGGCGAGCGGGGTGTCGGTGCAGCGCTGCTCGCCGAACTCCTCGGCGAGGCCGTCGGTGATCCTGAAGACACCGCCCAGGGTGCCGACGTCCTCGCCGAGCACATGGACCGAGGGATCACCGGCCAGGGCGTCGCGCAGCGCCTGGTTCAGCGCCCGTGCCATGGTCGCCGGTTTCCGCGCCGGTGCGGCGGCGCGGTCGGCGGCCCGGGTCGCGGTGGTCATGACGGCCGCCCCGCTTCCCGCCCGGCCTCGAGCTCCGCCCGGAGTTCGGCCCGCAGCTGGGCCTCCTGCTGGCGCAGTTGCTGGGTGGGCTCGGCGTAGACGTGTGCGAACAGCTCCGTGGGGTCGAGCCGGGGGTCGGCGTTCATCCGCTCCCGCAGGGCGGCGGCCATGGTCTCCGCCTCGTCCGCGACGGTCCGCCGCCAGGTGTCGTCGAGCAGGCCGCGTCCGGCCATCTCCCGCTCCAGCAGGGTGATCGGATCGTGTTCCCGCCAGGCGCCGACCTCGCTGTCGGCGCGGTAACGGGTGGCGTCGTCGGCGTTGGTGT
The DNA here is from genome assembly GCF_031844685.1 of Streptomyces sp. ITFR-21. Lineage (NCBI taxonomy): Bacteria > Bacillati > Actinomycetota > Actinomycetes > Kitasatosporales > Streptomycetaceae > Actinacidiphila > Actinacidiphila sp. ITFR-21. The sequence continues at coordinate 3,456,165 of NZ_CP134605.1, read as the reverse complement.
GCGCGTCGATCCGGTAGGTGACCGCTTCCACCAGGGTGGGTCCGCCGCCGGTCCGGGCCCGTTCGACGGCCTCGGTCAGCACCTCGTACACAGCCGCCGCGTCGTTGCCGTCCACCAGCCGGCCCGGCATCCCGTACCCGACCGCCTTGTGGGCGAACGTCGGGGCCGCGGTCTGCTTGGCGATCGGCACGGAGATCGCGAAGCCGTTGTTCTGGACCAGGAACACCGCCGGCGCCCGCCAGACCGCCGCGAAGTTGAGCGCTTCGTGGAAGTCGCCCTCGCTGGTTCCGCCGTCGCCGACCATGGCGAGGGCCACCACGTCGTCGCCGCTGAGGCGCGCGGCGTGCGCGAGTCCGACGGCGTGCGGGAGCTGGGTGGCGAGCGGGGTGCTGAGCGGGGCCACCCGTTGGGCGCGCGGGTCGTAACCGGTGTGCCAGTCGCCGCGCAGCAAGGTGAGCGCCTCCACCGGGTCCACGCCGCGGGTGACGACGGCGAGGGTGTCGCGGTAGCTGGGGAAAAGCCAGTCCTGGGCCCGCAGGGCGAGCGCGGCGGCCACCTCGCATGCCTCCTGGCCGGTGCTGGACGGGTACACGGCCAGCCGGCCCTGCTTGGTCAGTGCGGTGGCCTGCTGGTTGAAGCGCCGGCCGCGGACGAGCTGTCCGTACAGCGTCCGCAGCAGCGCGGGGTCGAACCTGGCGGCGGCGGGGGTGCCGAGCAGCCGGTGCGGCTCCGGGTCGGGCAGCAGCGGCGCGGCATCGGTGCGGGGGCGCCAAGCAGGGGTGTCCAGCACGGTCATCGCAAGCACCTCCTTGTGATCGGAGACCGGGGTCCGGTCGGGGGTTCGGTCGGGCGTGAGCGGGTTCCGCCCTCCCAACCGATTGTTCGGTCGCCGGAGGCATTCTGGCTACGGGGTCGTCCCGCCTGTGGACAAACGGTTCTGCACAGCCTGAGATGGAGCCAGTACGTCCATGGTATGGAGCTTCCGGGGGATGGCGAGCGAACAGATGGCCGACGACGAACCAGTGATCCGACCTCTGGACCCGATCGACCGCACGATTCTGCGGCTGCTGCAAGAGGATGGACGGGCCTCGATACGCTCCGTGGCCGAACGCGTACACGTATCACGGGCCAACGCGTACGCCAGGATCAACCGGCTGATCGAGGACGGAGTGATCCGAGGATTCACCGCTCGCCTGGACCACGAGCGGGCCGGGCGCGGACTGTCCGCGTACATCACGCTCAAGATCGTCCAGAACTCCTGGCGGACCGCCCGGGAAAAACTCATCACCCTTCCGGGTGTAGCCCATATCGCCCTGGTGAGTGGCGATTTCGACGTGCTGCTGCTGGTCCACACCGCGGACAACCGCAGTCTGCGCGAGCTGGTACTGACCCGGCTGCAGGCGATCGAGGAAGTGCTCAGCAGCAGGACGCTGCTCGTCTTCGAGGAGACCGACCTGCTCGTCGGCGACTGAACGGGCCGGCTTCGCCCCCCGTCCGCCCGTCCGGGTGACGGGCCGCGGGCCGGCCCCGCCCGGCCGCGCAAGCCGCCGGCCCCTCCCGTACCCCGTCCCGAAGGGCGGTCACGTACGGCGAGCCGTCACCCGCGCAGCCCGTCGAACGCCAGCCGCACCACCGCGTCCTCGACCTGGGCGCCCTCGACGGCGCCCTTTCCGTCGGGCCGGTACCACTCCACGATCGAGTTGATCATCCCGAACAGCAGCCTGGTCGCGAGCCTGGGCTCCACGTCGGCCCGCAGATCGCCCTCCCGCACGGCGGCCCTCAGCACAGCGGAGACCCGCTGGTCGAACTCCCTGCGGCGTTCCATCGCCCACCGCTCGGTCTTCGTGTTGCCCCGCACCCGCAGCAGCAAGGTGACGTAGGGGAGTTCCTTCATCAGCACCCGTGTCGTACGCCGGGTGACGTGCTCCAGCCGCTCGACCGCGGGGCCGTCGCACGACTCCGGCTCCTCCAGAATGCCGAAGAGACCGTCCAGGGCACGACCCACCGCCCTGTTGAGCAATTCCTCCTTGCCGCGGACGTGGTGATAGATGGACGACTTGGAGATGCCCGCCGCGCGTGAGAGGTCCTCCATCGAGGTGCCGTCGTAGCCGCGCTCGTTGAAGACCCGCACGGCGACGGCGAGCAGCGAGTCAGGTGTGTACGTGTCGCGCTTGGACATGGTCATGAGGAGATCACATTTTCAGCCACGGCCGCACGCCTTCTCAGTTCCGGGCAGGGGGCGTAGCGGCCGGTGGGGTACCAGGCGTGCAGGCCGTCGAGGAGTTCGCGTACGTAGGACACCGAGATGCGCTCGCCCCACTCCAGGGGGCCCAGCGGGTAGTTGACGCCCGACCGCATCGCGGTGTCCACGTCCTCCCGGGAGGCCACGCCTTTGGCCACCGCGTCGACGGCCAGGTCCACCAGCATGGCGACGGTCCGCGCCACGACCATGCCGGGCACGTCCGCGACGACGCTCACCTTCTTGCCCAGCGCCTGGAACAGACCGGTCGCCTGAGCGACGGCGTCCGCGGGAACCGCCCCGGACGGCGCGATCGCGATCCGGGTGGCCGCGCGGTAGTCCAGCGCCAGGTCGAACTGCACCGCCGGGGCACCCGGCGGGCGGCCGTCCGCCAGGTGAAGGGGAGTCCCGGCGGGGAGGAGGACGACGCCGCGGGCGCCGGGCGACTCGCCGCCGCGTGACCGCCGGGACGGATCCCGGCGTACGTCGATCCCGGACCGTTCGGCGAGCGCGACCAGCTCACGGGCGGGCCCCAGGTCGCCGCGCACCGTGACGAAGGTCGGGGCGGCCTCGGGCCCGGCGGTGTGCGGTTCCGGCGCGCCTGCCGCGCCGGGGCCATAGGAGAACCAGCCCCGGCCGGACTTGCGGCCGAGCCGCCCCGACTCGACCAGCCGACGCTGGGCGAGCGAGGGCGTGAACTTCGGGTCGTGACTGAACGCCTCCCACACCGAGCGGGTGACGGTCTCGTTGACGTCCTGGCCGATCAGGTCCATCAGGGCGAAGGGGCCCATGGCGAAGCCGCCGCACTCGCGCAGCAGTGCGTCGATCGTGGCCGGGTCGGCGGCCCGCTCCTCGTACACCCGCAGCGCCTCCGCGTAGAAGGGGCGGGCGACGCGGTTGACCAGGAACCCCGGGGTGTCGGCGCAGCGCACCGGGGTCTTCCCCCAGGCGGCGGCGGTGTCGAAGGCCGAGGCGACGGCCTCGGCGTCGCTGGCCGCGCCTGCGACGACCTCGACCAGCGGAAGCAGCGGCGCGGGGTTGAAGAAGTGCAGGCCGACCAGGCGGCCGGGCCGGCGCAGGGCGCCCGCCACCGCGGTGACCGACAGCGAGGAGGTGTTGGTCGCCAGCAGGCAGCCGTCACCGACGACCGCTTCGAGTTCGGCGAACAGCCGCTGCTTGACGGCGAGGTCCTCGACCACGGCCTCCACCGCCAGCCCCGCCCCGGCCAGGTCCCCGACGCCGTCGGCCGCCGCGAGCCGGTCGAGCGCCGCCTTGCGCGCGGTGTCCGCCAGCCGGCCTTTGGTCACCAGGTGGTCCAAGCGGCCCGCGACCGCCTCCACGGCGGCCCCGGCCTGGCCGGGCGCCGCGTCGTGGAGCAGTACGCGGTGCCCGGCCAGCAGCGCGACCTGCGCGATTCCCCGGCCCATGGTGCCCGCGCCGACGACGGCCACGACGCTGTTGCGGTCAAGTGCGCTCACGGTTGCCACGACTCCTCGCCGGGTTGTCCCCGAATCGTCCGTTGTGCAGGTGTCAGAAGTTGTCCACAGGCCGGGAAGGTCCGCTTGTCCCGACCGAACATTCGGTTAATCTAGCGGTGTACCCGTCCCCCAGCCCAGCTCGACGAGGAGTTGGTCCCATGCCCGCCGATCTCTCCCCCGTGCTCTTGATCGAACGCCACCGCGGCACGCTCGACAAGGCGCTGGAGACCATCAGGACCCGCGAGTACTGGTCCCCCTATCCCGAACATCCGAAGGCGTACGCGGACGCCGAGGGCGGCCGGGCGGCTTTCGAGGCGCTGCGCGGCCACCGTTTCGCGTTGGACCAGCCCGGCACCGACGCCTGGACCGGTGGCGAGCGGTCGCCGTACGGAATAGAGCTGGACGTGCGGTATCCGCACCCCGACCCGGACGTGCTGCTGCCGGCCATGCGCGCGGCCGTGCCCGTCTGGCGGGACGCCGGGCCGGAGGCTCGTGCCATGGTCTGCCTGGAGATCCTGGCCCGGATCAACGCCCGGACGCCCGAGTTCGCGCACGCGGTCATGCACACCTCCGGTCAGGCCCTCACCATGGCTTTCCAGGCGGGCGGCCCGCACGCGCAGGACCGCGGCCTGGAAGCGGTGGCGTACGCGTACGTGGAGCAGGTCCGCATCCCGGAGACGGCGCAGTGGATCAAGCCGCAGGGCAAGCGGGACCCGCTCGGCCTGCGCAAGACCTTCACCGCCGTGCCGCGCGGCGTCGGCCTGGTGATCGGCTGCAACACCTTCCCCACCTGGAACGGCTACCCGGGCCTGTTCGCGTCCCTGGCCACCGGAAACGCGGTACTGGTCAAACCGCACCCGCGGGCGGTGCTGCCGCTCGCGCTCACCGTGTCCGTCGCCCGCGAGGTACTGACCGAGGCCGGCTTCCCGCCCGACCTGGTCTGCCTGGCCGCCGAGCAGCCGGGCGAGGGCCTGGCCAAGACCCTCGCGCTCCGGCCGGAGATCCGCGTCATCGACTACACCGGCTCCACCGGCTTCGGCGACTGGCTGGAGGCCAACGCCCGGCAGGCGCAGGTCTACACCGAGAAGGCCGGGGTCAACACCGTGCTGGTCGACTCCACCGACGACTACCGCGGCATGCTCGCCAACCTGGCGTTCTCCCTCTCCCTGTACAGCGGTCAGATGTGCACCACACCGCAGAACCTGCTGATCCCCCGGGACGGCATCGGCACCGACGCCGGACCGAAGTCGTACGACGAGGTGGTCGCCGACCTCGCCGCCGCGGTGGACGGGCTGCTCGGCGACGACGCGCGGGCCAACGCGCTGCTGGGCGCCCTGGTGAACCCGGAGGTCAGGGCGCGGCTGGAAGCCGCCGCGGGCATGGGGGAGATCGCTCTCGCCTCCCGTCCCGTCACGCACCCCGACTTCCCGCACGCGGTGGTCCGCACGCCCGCGATGGTCAAGCTCGACGCGGCCAAACCGGACGCGGAGGCGACCTTCATGGCGGAGTGCTTCGGCCCGGTCTCCTTCGCGGTCGCGGTCGACTCGACGCAGGACGGGTTGGACCTGCTCCGGCGCACGATCCGCGAGCAGGGCGCCATGACGGTCGGCGGATACACCACCTCGCCCGAGGTGGAGCGGCAGTTGGAGGAGGTCTGCCGGGAGGAGTGCGCACAGCTCTCGCTGAACCTCACCGGCGGCGTTTACGTCAACCAGACCGCGGCCTTCTCCGACTTCCACGGCTCGGGCGGCAACCCGGCGGCCAACGCGGCGCTGTGCGACGGGGCCTTCGTCGCGAGCCGCTTCCGGATGGTGGAGGTGCGCCGGCCGGCCTGACGCGGGGCACCGGGGCCTGCCGCCGGACACCGCGCCCGCCCGGCTCAGGCGCGCCCCGGGACCAGGGGGGAACGGGATGTGGCCGCCCAGTGGTAGAGCGCCATGCCGACGCTGGTGGCGAGGTTGTAGCTGGAGACCTGCGCCCGCATGGGGAGCGCCACGAGGGCGTCGGCCCGGGCGCGCAGTTCGTCGGAGACTCCGTGCCGTTCGGAGCCGAAGACGACCAGTGAGCCGTCGGGCAGGTCGGTGGCGCGGATGTCCCGCCCCTCCGGGTCCAGTACGAAGAGCGGGCCCGGCGGCAGGGCCGCGGCCTCCCGCTGCTCCACCGCTGTCGCGTAGTGCAGCCCGGCGCCGGACCGCACCGCGTTGGGGTGCCAGGGGTCGAGGTCGCCCGTGGTGACGACCCCGGTGACACCGAAACCGGCGGCCAGCCGGACGACCGCGCCGACGTTCCCGAGGTTGCGGGGCTCATCCAGGACGACGACCGGCGCCCGACGGGGCAGCCGGGTGAGATCGGCCAGGTTCGCCGCCCGGTCCCGGCGGGCGGCGAGAGCGGCCACCGCGGTGGGGTGCACCCGGGTCACCAGGCCGCGCAGTACCGCCGCCGGGACCTCGGTGAGCCCGCCGGTGAGCCGCCCGGTGAGGTCGGGGGCGAGTTCGGCGGCCAGTCGCAGCGTGGCCGCCTTGTCGGCGGTGACCGCGACCCGTACGTCGGCGCCGAAGCGCAAGGCGTGCTTCAGGGCGTGGAAGCCGTCGAGCAGCACCGCGGCGGGGGCGGCCTCCCGCCAGCGCCGTACGGCGTCGTCCTCGGTCATGGCGCCAGCCTAGGGGCCCGGGGGGCGGGCCCGCCCCCGCCCCCGCCCCCGGCCGCGGGGCCGGGGGGCGGGTCAGGAGACGGTGCTGGGCGGCGGGCCGACGGCCGGCTCCATGCCGCCCGGCGAGCGCTGTTCGTGGATCACCGCGCCGGCGGGTCCGCGGGCCGGCCGCACCAGCCGTACCGCCCGGCCGCCGAGCCAGCGCAGGAAACCGGTGGGCAGGAAGACCGCGTCGGCGGCGATCATCGCGAGTGAGAAGAAGGGCAGGCCCAGTACGACGGCGATGGAGGCGTGCTCCAGCATCATCACGCACAGGAGCACGTTCTTCACCCGGCGGTTGAACAGGGTGAAGGGGAAGGCGACCTGGCATATGACGGTGCCGTAGGTGATCAGCATGACCATGATGTCGCTGCCGGCCAGGAGGTGGGACAGCGCAGGCCAGGGGGTGAAGTCGTCCAGGTGCAGCGGGTAGTAGAGCGCGGTGCCGTCCTGCCAGCGGCTGCCCTGGATCTTGTACCAGCCCGCGGTGGAGTAGATCAGGCACACCTCGGCGGCGATCACCAGCATGGCGCCGTTGTGGACGATGTTGGCGACGATGTCGAGCACCGTGCGCGGCTCGCCGGGGGCGTAGCGCCGCACCGCCCACCACACCGCCTGGCCCAGCCAGAAGCCCCAGAGGACCAGCGCCCACCCGGTACTGGGCTTGCCGGCGAGGGAAACCGCGGCCAGGGCGGCGCCGAGCACCGTCCACAGGGCGATGCCGACCGGATCGGCTCCCGCGTGGGGGGAGCGGACCGCGGCGCCGTCGTCGGCCGCGTCGGCGGTGAAGGCGTCGGCGGCGGCGATCTCGGCGGCCTCCCGCGTCCGGGCCACCTGGCGCACCGCCCGGCGGCGGTCGAGGGACCAGACCTGTCCGCAGCGGGCGAAGACGAGGTAGATGGCCATGATGTGGACGACGTTGTCGCCGCCGTCGCCCACGAAGACACTGCGGTTCTGCAGTGACAGCACGCCGACCATGAAGACCAGGGACGAGGTCCGGGTCCGCCAGCCGAGCAGCATCGCCGCGCTCGCCACGATCGCGGCCGCGTAGACCAGCTCGAACCAGGCTCGGCTGTCGCTCCACATCAGCGCGCTGAAGGCGTGGTTGCCGGCGATGAGCTGCTTGGCCAGGTCGAGGCCCCAGGGACTGTCCGGACCGTACAGCTCGTCACGGTGCGGGAACTCCCGCAGCAGGTACAGCAGCCAGGTGAGCCCGAAGCCGATCCGTACGACCGCGCTCTGGTAGGGGCCCAGGGCGGTCTCGGCGGCCCGGCGGAGCCCCCGTGCGATGGCCCGGTCGAGCCCGGCGCCGAAGCCCGCGGGCGGCGTGTCGTCGGCCGGCTCGGCGGCGTGGCTGAGAGGGGCGCTCACGAGGCGTTCTCCTGCCCGGACGACGTGGCGGTCACGACCCACCAGGGAAGCTCCCGATACTGGGTGCTGGTGCTGCTCCGGCCGGCGATCCAGGCAGGCTGCGGGACCTGGGTGGTGGCCGCGCGGGCCTGGATGCGGACCACGTCGCCGCCGTTGAGCCGCGGCCCGAAACGATCCTGCAGGATCCGCTGGAGGTACTCGCGGCTCAGGTCGGCGCGGCCGCCGGTGGGCTGGTCCTGCTGGTCGTGGGTGTCGGTGTAGTAGCCCCAGGCGCGGCGCAGCTCGTTCTGCCGGGTGTGGCTGGGCACGGGGTCGTGCCGCATGGCGGAGACGTCCATGCCGGTCATGTCGACCCAGCCGGTGGTCTCCAGGGTGCCGCCGGGCTTGCGCACCTCGGCCCGCGCCTGGACGTGGACGTTCTGCTGCAACGGGTCCGGGGCGAACAGCTTCCAGTTCTGCTCGAACTCCGGGTAGATGTAGCCGCTGACCGCGGTCGCGTGTTCCTTGCTGAGCGTGTTCGACGGCGCGACGTGCAGGAACACCATGGCGAGGTGGAACAGCGCGGCGACCAGGACAGCGCCCACCGCCACCGCCACGACTATGCGCGCGGGCAGCGACAGCGCCGCCACCCGGGGCGGCCCCTCCGTTGAGTCCATCGTCTCTCCGCTCTCACCGCTGCCCGGCCCCCGGCTGCCGCGCAGCACGCTACCCACGCCGGGCCCCGGCGGTGACCTTACCCAGTTATCCACAGCCTCAGGAACGGCTTGACACCCCCCTCTCGCAGCATCGACCATGGAATGGACCGAACGATCGGTCGGTCCATTGGATCAGGCGACGGAGAGGGAGGGTCCGATGACGACCACCACGCAGTCCCCGGCAACCGCGGCGGCGGACCGGGACGCCATGACGGCCGCCTTCGACGTCGCGGTGGCCGCCGACACCAGGATCGAGCCCCGCGACTGGATGCCGGACGCCTACCGGGCCACGCTCGTCCGCCAGATGGCCCAGCACGCCCACTCCGAGATCATCGGCATGCAGCCGGAGGCCAACTGGATCAGCCGGGCGCCCTCGCTGCGCCGCAAAGCCATCCTGATGGCCAAGGTCCAGGACGAGGCCGGTCACGGCCTCTATCTCTACAGCGCCACCGAGACGCTGGGGGTGAGCCGGGACGAGCTGCTGGACAAGCTGCACGCGGGCCGTCAGCGGTACTCCTCGATATTCAACTACCCGACCCTCACCTGGGCCGACGTCGGCGCCATCGGCTGGCTGGTGGACGGCGCGGCGATCACCAACCAGGTCCCGCTGTGCCGCTGCTCCTATGGTCCCTACGCTCGGGCCATGGTGCGGATCTGCAAGGAGGAGTCCTTCCACCAGCGCCAGGGATTCGAGTCGCTGCTCGCCCTCAGCCGCGGCACCCCCGCGCAACACGCCATGGCACAGGACGCGGTGAACCGGTGGTGGTGGCCGTCGCTGATGATGTTCGGCCCGCCGGACGAGGAGTCCGCCCACTCCGCGCAGTCCACCGCGTGGAAGATCAAGCGGCATTCCAACGACGAGCTACGGCAGCGCTTCGTGGACATCTGCGTCCCGCAGGCCGAGGCCCTGGGCCTGACCCTGCCCGACCCGGACCTGCGGTGGAACGAGACGCGGGGCGGGTACGACCACGGGGCGATCGACTGGAGCGAGTTCCAGCAGGTGCTGCGCGGCAACGGCCCGTGCAACGAGCAGCGGCTCACGCGGCGCCGGACCGCACACGAGGAAGGCGCCTGGGTACGGGACGCGGCCGTGGCCTACGCGGCCAAGCACGGGGAGGGGCAGGTATGACCGAGAACCAGCCGGGGAGCGGGCCGCTCGGCGCCGGATGGCCCCTGTGGGAGGTCTTCGTCCGCAGCCGGCGCGGGCTCAGCCACAGCCACGCCGGAAGCCTGCACGCGCCCGACGCCCTGATGGCGCTCCGCAACGCCCGCGACCTGTACACCCGCCGCGCCGAGGGCGTCTCGGTCTGGGTGGTGCCGTCCACCGCGATCACCGCCTCCTCCCCCGACGAGAAGGACGCGTTTTTCGATCCGGCGGCAGACAAGCCGTACCGCCACCCGACGTTCTACGAGATCCCGGAAGGGGTGAGACACCTGTGACCGCCGTGGAGACGACCGGCGCGGCCCCGGCGGCCCCGGCGACGCGGCTGACCGGCACCGCCGCCGCTGCCGCCCGGGCACTCGGTGACGACGCCCTGGTACTCGCCCAGCGACTGGGGGAGTGGGCCGGGAGCGCCCCGGTGCTGGAGGAGGACGTCGCCCTCACCAACATCGCGCTCGACCTGCTCGGCCAGGCCCGCACCCTGCTCTCGCTGACCGGTGACGAGGACGAGCTGGCGTTCCTGCGCGCGGAGCACGAGTTCCGCAATGTGCAGCTGGTGGAGCGGCCGAACGGGGACTTCGCCGACACCATCGCCCGCCAGCTCTGCTTCTCCGTTCACCAGGAGCTGCTCTACGCCGCGCTGGCGGCGGCCGGCGGGGCGCTGGCACCGCTGGCCGCGAAGGCGGTCAAGGAGGTGGCCTACCACCGCGACCACGCCGAGCAGTGGACGCTGCGGCTCGGCGACGGCACCGAGGAGAGCCACCGCCGGATGCAGCGTGCCCTGGAAGGGGTGTGGCGGTACACGGGCGAGCTGTTCGAGCCGCTGGACGGCCTGGACGTCGACCTGCCGGCGCTGCGCGAGCGCTGGCTGGAGCGGGTGACGGCGATCCTGCGGCGGGCCACGCTGATGCCTCCGGGGGGCCCGGACCGTGTTTTGTGGTCGGCCGGCGCCGGACGGCAGGGCGTGCACACCGAGCCGTTCGGGCTGCTGCTGGCCGAGATGCAGTATCTGCACCGGGCGCACCCGGGGGCGTCATGGTGACCGCCGGGGCCCCCGCCGGGGCGACCGGACCCGGCGCCGTCTCCCCGACCCCGCTGGAGCGCGAACTGCTGCGGCTGGCGGGCGCTGTGCCCGACCCCGAGCTGCCGGTGGTCTCGCTGGCCGAGCTGGGCGTGTTGCGGGGCATACGGGTCCTCGGTCCGGGCCGGGTGGCGGTGGAGCTGACGCCGACCTGGACGGCCTGCCCGGCCATCGACACCATGGCCGCCGATGTCGCCGACGTGCTCAAGGCCCACGGCATGGCCGAGGTGGAGGTGCGGACCGTGCTCGCGCCGGCCTGGTCGACCGACGCGATCAGCCCGGAGGGCCGCCGCAAGCTCGCCGAGGCCGGGGTGGCGCCCCCACGCCACCGGTCCGCTGGCACGGCGGCCGACCCGGGTGGCGCCGGCCCGGTGGCCGTGGACCTGGCGATCCGCTGCCCGCACTGCGGCTCGACCGACACCCGGCTGCTGAGCCGCTTCTCCTCCACCGCGTGCAAGGCGCTGCGGCGCTGTGAGACCTGCCGGGAACCCTTCGACCACTTCAAGGAGGTGTGAATGTTCCATCAGCTCCGGGTGGCGGAGGTTTGCCCGCTCACGGACGACTCGGTGACCATCTCCTTCGAGGTCCCCGACGAACTGCGCGCCGCCTACTGGTACGCGCCGGGCCAGCACATCACCATCCGCCGACAGGTGGGAGGCGTCGAGATCAGGCGGACGTACTCACTGTGCGACCCGGTGCCCGCGGACCCGATACCGGGTGCTTCGGCCACCGGATCAGCGTCCGGGCCGAGACCCGCACCGGCTTCGGGGCCGGTGCCCGGAGCCTCTCGCGGGCCGGCGCGGCTGCGGGTAGGGGTGCGGCTGGTCGAGGACGGCGCGTTCTCCACGTACGCCCTCAAGGAACTGCTGGCCGGCGATGTGCTGGACGTGATGACCCCCGCGGGGCGGTTCGTGCTGGAACCGCGCCCGGGGCGGTTCGCCGCGGTGGTCGGCGGCAGCGGCATCACGCCGGTGCTGGCGCAGATCGGCACGGTGCTGGCGCGGGAGCCGGCGGCGGGCTTCTGCCTGATCCGCAGCGACCGGACGGCCGCGTCCACGATGTTCCTGGAGGAGGTGGCGGACCTGAAGGACCGGTGGCCGGACCGGTTCCAGCTGGTGTCCGCGCTGTCCCGGGAGGACCGGCGGTCGGGGCTGCCGTCCGGGCGCCTTGACGCGGACCGACTGGTCACGCTGCTCCCGGCGCTGCTGCCGGTGTCCGCCGTGGACGCCTGGTTTCTGTGCGGGCCGCTCGGGCTGGTGGGCGCCGCCGAGCACGCGCTGAACGCGCTGGGCGTGCCCCGGTCCCGGGTCCACCAGGAGATCTTCCATGTGGACGAGGTTCCGGCGGGCCCGGCCGCGGCCGGGCCGACGTCCGGCGGCGGCACCGTGCGGGTGACGCTGGACGGCCGGGGTGGCAGCTGGCCGTCGGCGGGCGGCGAGTCCGTACTGGAGACCGTGCTGCGGAACCGGTCGGACGCCCCCTACGCCTGCAAGGGCGGGGTGTGCGGGACCTGCCGGGCGAAGCTGGTCTCCGGTGAGGTGCGGATGGACCGCAACTTCGCGCTGGAGCCCGAGGAGACCGAGGCCGGGTATGTACTGGCGTGCCAGTCGCATCCGGTGACACCGGTGGTCGAGGTGGACTTCGACGCCTGACGGCCGGAAGGTCACCCCAGGCCCTAGATGATTGAGTCCAAGGGTTGGGGTCACGGTTAGTGGTCGTAGGCGGTCAGGGATCGCTTGATGGGTTGCCCGGTTTTGTCGTTGAGCCAGATCGCGGCGGTCAGCGCGAGGACGCGGGACAGGACTCGTGCGGTGACGCCCGCCGGGCTCTTGCCGCCGTGCCGTTCCAGGTCGAGCTGGCCTTTGAGGGTCTGGTTGATCGACTCGATGGTCTGTCGCAACGGTTTGAACAGGTGCGCGCCGGGCCGTTCGGGTTCGCCCTTGCGGGCCGGTCGCAGCAGGTGCAGGTGACGTTCGGTGAGGTCGTGCTCGAAGTCGTGTCCGTAGTAGTTCTTGTCGCCGATGATCGTCTGGCCGGGGTGGGAGGCGGCCACGTCGGGTGCGGTGTCGAGCATGTCGCGCAGGGTCTCGCGTTCGTCGGCCTTCGCGCCGGTCAGCGCGAACAGGACCGGCAGGCCGCCCAGCGTGCACACCAGGTGCAGGCGCAGTCCCCAGAAATACCGGGAGTGCGACGCGCAGTAGCCGTACTCCGCCCAGCCGGCCAGGTCCGACCGTTTCGCGGTCTCCCGCGAGCAGCCGCAGCCGACCGGTGTGGAATCGACCACCCACACGTCGTCGGTCCACAGCGAGGTGTCCCGGGCCAGGATCCGGATGGTGCTGGTGAGCAGGGACGATGCGGCACGCAGTCGCTTGCCGTAGCCGGAGGGCTGGGGCACGTAGGGGAACATGCCGCGGAAGTCGCGGTCGACGCGGCGCAGCCACCGCCGCTCGGAGGTGTACCCGAGCAGCGCCGACATCACCGCCAGAGTGACCAGTTCAGCATCGCTGAGCGTAGGCGCGATCCCCACCTTCGGCCGCCACGGGGCCAGCCCCGGCGAAGCCTTCAACTCATCATCGATCCGGGCATAGAGTGCAGTCGCGAGGGTGTCCAGGTTTGTCTTCACACACCGACCATGGGCGCCCTCGCACCATGTCCGCAGGCGAACCCTTGGACTCATTCATCTAGAGGACGTAGCCCTCGGCGCCGTTGTCGTCCACCACCGGGCGGCCGGCGGCCTCCCAGTCGAGCATGCCGCCGTTGACGTTGACGGCGTCGACGCCCTGCCCGATCAGGTACTGGGTGACCTGTGCCGAACGGCCGCCGACCCGGCAGACCACATGCACCCGGCCGCCCTCGGGGACCTCGGCGAAGCGCGAGACGACCTCGCCCATCGGGATGTGCAGGGCGCCGTCGGCGTGCCCGGCGGCCCACTCGTCGTTCTCGCGGACGTCCAGCAGAATCGCGTCGGCAGGGACGGCGGCGGCATCCACCGCGGGCAGCTGGGAGCGGAACATCGGACGCGGCCTCCTGGGCACGGCAAGAGTTGGCGGTAGCGCACCGGGCGCGAACCGCTGACAGGCAACGGGGAAAAGCTACCTCAGCCGCCGGGGATACCGACCGCCGAGCCGGAAACAGCCGTCGGACAGCGCCGACCGGGCGGCCGGACGAGCGGCCGGTACCGCGTCAGCCGCTGGACGTCTGGTGGACGAGTTCGGCGAGCCGGGCCTCGCGCTGGGCGACCTGGGTCAGCAGCTGCTCGGCGATCTCGTTGAGCAGCGCATCCGGGTCGTCCGGCGCCAGCCCCATCATCTGCCCGATCGCGCTGTCGGCCAGCTCGGCCGCCAGTGCCGCCAGCTTCTCCTTGCGTTCGGCGAGCCATTCCAGGCGGGCGTAGAGCACCTCGGCCTCATCGGGCAGCTCCTCCTCCGGCGCCGGCCCGGCCGCCCATTCCTCCGCCAGGGCCCGCAGCAGGTCCTCGTCGGCGTAGGCGTAGGCCTCGTTGACCCGGGCGATGAAGGCGCTGCGGCGCTCCTTCTCGGCCTCGTCCTGGGCGAGGTCGGGGTGGGCCCTGCGGGCGAGCTCCCGGTAGAGCCGCTGAGCCTCCTTGCCCGGCCGGACCCGGCGAGGCGGATTCGGGTCCTCCACCGGTCGTACCCCGTCCGAGCCCAGCAGCCCGCCGAACAGTTCCTCGACTCCCGGCATGGGCATCACCAGCGCCCTGGCCTCCCAGGCGCGTTCGATGTCCGCCCGGTCGCCGCTGTTCGCCGCGACGGCCTCCGCGATCAGCGCGTCCAGCTCGTCGAGCCGCGCGTACATCGGGCCGAGCCGCTGATGATGGAGCCGGGAGAAGTTCTCGACCTCGACCCGGTAGGTGTCCACCGCGATCTCGAACTCGATCAGGGCCTGCTCGGCCGCGCGCACCGCCTTCGCCAGCCGGTCCTCGGAGCCCGGCGCGGGCGCGGGGGCGGCAGCGGAGGATTCGGTACCGGAGGTGTTGGTCACCCGGACAGCCTAGGCCCTGCGCAACCCATCCCTTTCAGTCAGCGGGCCGGGGCAATGTTCCACGTGAAACATCGCCCCCCGTACGGCGGGCCGCCGTGCCGTACCACCCGACCACGCCGGAGCCCACCACGGTGAGGCACCTCCAGCCGCACCCAGCGCACCCACCCGGTCCGGCCCCCCTGCCCCTCCCGCCCGCTCCCCCTCAGTTCCCCGTCGGCCCCGTCGGTTCCCGGCCGTCCCTCCGTGTTCCCGGCCGTTCGGGGCCGTTCCCGGGTGCTCCCGGGCGCTCCCGGGCGCTCCCGCCCGCTCCCGCCCGCTCCCGCCCGCTCCCGTCAGCGAACGGCACGTCAGCGTCCCACTACCGAGGGGTAATCCGGCAATCCTGTCGACTCCGTCCATGGTTTCGTGCTTGCCTTAGGGCCAAAGGAAGCCCACTCAGCGCCGAACCGCAGGTGCACGACGTTGGACGAGATCACCCGGCAGTCCGCAGCCCCCGACGCAGATCAGCACACCGACCATCCCATCGGTTATGAACAGCGCGAAGACCGAGAGCCGCACGAGCACCCCAAGTTGCCGGACCGGGACGGCCCCCGCAGGCGGCAGAGCATGCTCGCCGCCGGCCGTCCGGCGCCCCGACGTGCCCCCGTACCCGCCGCCGCACCGGACCGGGACCCGCAGCCCCCGGAACCGGCCGACCTGGTCCCCGACGTGGCCGCGCTGGTCCGTCTCGCCGTGCTGTGCGTGGACCCCGACGGCCGCATCTCGTACTGGAACCGGGGTGCCGAGGAGCTGTTCGGCCACCACTGGGAGCACGTCTTCGGCCACCGCGCCTCCGAACTGCTCTCGGCGAGGCCGTCGGGGACGGCCCCGGCCGGCGTGCGGTCCGCCGCCCAGCACCAGGACACCCTCGATCTGCTGGACGACCTCACCCAGCCCGCGTGGGCGGGCGCGCTCGCGGCCACCGATCGGGAAGGCGTCATCAAGGACGTCCTGTGGTGGACCTACCGGATCATGGAGCCGACCGGCCCGAGCCTGCTGGCCATCGCCGCCCACGCCAAACCGCTGCGCACCGGCAGCCTGCGGATCGCCCTCGGCGGGCGGCTGCTGCCCTACACGGCGCAGGGCCCACAGCGGCAGGACATCTCCGTCGCGGCGGTACTGACGCCCGCCGACGACCCGGCGCGGGCCCGCGCCATGGCCGCCCGGCTGCGCGGTGTACTGCCCGGTGTCAGTCCCGGCCGGCTGGACCGCATCGTGCGGCAGATCGCGCCGCTCGGGCAGCCCGGTCTGGAGGTCGAGGGCAGCACCCGGCTGCCGGTCGTCCCGCACGACTACGCCCAGGTCAGCGCCGCCTCGCGGGCCGCCGCCCGGTCCGTCCGCCGGGAGCTGCCGCCACCCCCGTATCCCGACGGCCCCGCCGCCGGCGGCGCCACCCCGCCGGTCGGCGACCTGTCCAGGGCGTCCGCGCTCACCGCCGTGCCGCTGCCCTCGGTCACCTCGCTGTCCCCGGCGTCGTCGTCCCCCGGTTTCACCGCCGTGCCGACCACCGCCGCGGCCCGGCAGACCCCCCGCCCGACCGCCGGCACCGCGCTGGACGAGCAGCTCGCGCTGCTCCGCGAGACCGGCGCGGTGGTGGGCTCCACCCTCGATCTGCAGACCACCGCCCGCGAGCTGTGCACGGTCACAGTGCCGCGATTCGCCGACTTCGCGGCCGTCCTCATCGTGGAGGAGCTCTTCTCCGACACCGAGCCGCCCAACGACGACCGGCCCCGCAGCACCGTGCTCATCCGCCGGGTCGCCATCGCCTACGAGGGTCCGCCCGGGGTCTGGGAGGCGGCCCTCCCCGAGGGCGAGCTGCTGACGCTGCCCGCCGCGCAGATCGTGCCGCGGGCCGGCGACCCCGTGCTCATCCCCGTCGTCGACCCGACCCTCGCCCCCGACATCGCGAGCGACCTGGGGGTGCCATCGCTCGCCCCGCTGCTGCCCGGCCACTCCATGATCGTGGCGCCGCTCAGCGCGCGCGGCACCGTACTCGGCCGGGTGTGCTTCCTGCGCGGACCCGGGCGCCGCCCGTTCGACGCCCGCGACGCCGCCACCGCCACCGAGGTGGTGTCCCGCGGCGCCGTACACATCGACAACGCCCGGCTGCACCTCCAGGAGTCGCGCGCCGCCGCCACCTTGCAGCGCTCCATGATGCCGACCCGGCCGCCCCGCATCCCCGGGGTCCGCATCGCGCACCACTACATGCCGGGTGACCGGCAGGCCCAGGTCGGCGGCGACTGGTTCGACGCGATCCAGCTGCCCGGCGGCCGGGTCGCACTGATCGTGGGCGACGTGATGGGACACGGCCTGCAGGCGGCGACGGTGATGGGCCAGTTCCGTACCGCCGTGATCACCATGGCGGCCCTGGACCTGCCGCCGGCGCAGCTGCTGCGCCACCTCGACAACCTGGCCCACCGGCTGAGCCCCGAGCACCTAGCGACCTGCGTGTACACCGTCTACGACCCGATCGCGCGCACCTTGACCCTCGCCAACGCCGGCCATATCCCGCCGGTGCTGTCGGCCGGCTACGACGGGCGCAGCGAGTTGCTGGAGATCCCCGGCGGCGCGCCGATCGGGGTGGGCGGGGTGCCGTTCGAGACCGTGGAGGTCCCGGTACCGGACGGCAGCTGGCTGGTGCTGTGCACGGACGGGCTGGTGGAAGTGCGCGGGCAGGGCATAGACGCCGGGCTGGCCGCCCTGTGCGCCACCGTGATCGAACCGGAGCAGACGCCCGAGGACGTATGCGCGCAGATCCTGGCCCGGGTGCACTCGGAGGACCGCAGGGATGACGTCGCGCTGCTCGTCGCCCGGTTCGAGGGCATCCCGCCGCAGGACGTGGCGCGCTGGACGCTGCGCCTGGACAACTCCGAGGTGGCCGCCGCCCGGGACCTGACCCGCCGCCAACTGGCCGCATGGGGCCTGGGACGGCTCAGCGACACCACGGAGTTGCTGGTCAGCGAGCTGGTGACCAACGCGATACGGGCAGCGTCGTACGAGGTCGAGCTACGGTTGATGCGGGTCGGCAAACTGCTGGTCGAGGTGAGCGACGACAACCACAACATGCCGCATCTCCAGCGCGCGGACGCCGACGACCAGCAGGGGCGGGGGCTCGCCCTGGTCTCGCAGCTTTCACAGCGCTGGGGGACCAGTCGCAAGGCGGTCGGCAAGGTCGTCTGGTTCGAACTGCCGCTGCCGACCGCCTGATCCGGCCGTCGGCCCGCTCACCGGGCGGACGCCGTGGCCCCGGGCCGAGTCCGGTCGGCCTCGGCACCACACGGCATCGCGGCGTGCCGCGGCCTCGGCCGCGGCAGTGGCAGTGGGCCCGAGGCGGTGGGCCGCCCCAAGGCCGTGGGGCGCCCTCGGCGGCCGACGCCGTCAGCAGCCGACGTTCTCGTCCCCGCCACACGCCCCGGATCCCAGCACCTCGGCCGCGATCAGCACGTCCTCGGCGGCCGTCCCGACGCAGGGGCTGTTCTCCGGGAGGTACGTCTGCGCCCACTGACCCAGCTCGTGCAGAGCCGGCCGGATGGCGAGACCCGCCTCGGTCAGTCCGTAGCTGACCCGCAGCGGCGGCCCGGGATCCACCTCGCGGACCACCAGCCCCGCGTCGGCGAGTTCGGTCAGCCGGTCGGACAGCATGCGTTCGCTGATCCTGGGGATGGCCCGGCGCAGCTCGGCGAAATAGGCGGCGCGCTGAGTGAGAACGGCCACGATCAGGCCCGTCCAGCGCTTGCCGAACAGCTCGAAGACCCTGGTCAGGGCCACATCGACGCCGGTACACGGTACCCGCGCCGGCAACTGCTGTCCCCGTTCCATGTCCTCAGCGTACCCCGGCACCAGGCCCGAGCCGCAAAAAAGTAAGTAGCTGTGTTATCAATAGCTACGTACCAAACTGCGGCGCGGTTGACGACGTACAACGCCGTACGGCGACCCGTGCCCGTTCCCGATCTACCTGAATGAGGCTTCCCGTGGCCACCCTGCTGCACATCGACTCCTCCGCATTCTACGAAACCTCGGTCTCCCGCGAGGTCACCGCCATCTTCCGCAAGGAGTGGGAGAGCCAGCACCCGGACGGGACCGTGATCTACCGCGATCTCGCCAAGGACCCGCTGCCCCACCTGGACGCACACGCGATCGCCAGCGCCTTCGCCCCGGCCGAAAGCCACACCCCCGAGCAGGCGGCGGGAGCCGCGTTGCGTGCGGAGCTGGCCGACGAGCTGGAGCGCGCCGACGCGATCCTGATCGGCACTCCGATGTACAACTTCACCATCCCCTCCACCCTCAAGGCGTGGCTGGACCAGGTGATCATCAGCGGCCGGACCTCCGGCGAGTCCCCCTCGGCGGCCGGCAAGCCGACCACCGTGGTCGTCGCGCGCGGCGGCGGCTACGGTCCGGGCACGCCGCGGGAGAGCTTCGAGTTCGTGGCGACGTACCTGGAGAAGGTGCTGACCGGGCTGCTGGGGCTGGACGTCGACTTCATCATCCCCGAACTCACCCTGGCCCGGCAGGTGCCGGCGATGGCCGACCTGGTCGAGCTGGCCGACGCCTCGCGCACGAAGGCGCAGGCGGACGCGGCGGCCAAGGCCAAGACGCTGGCCGCGCGGTTCGTCGTCGCCTGACCCCGGCCGGCGCCCGGCATTCGTCGCCTGCGCCCCCTACGGCCGGCCGGCCCCCTCGGTCGGCTGACCCCCCGCCTCACCCCAACCCGGCCTGGCGGCTGCCGGCGCGGCACCCGCCGCCCGGACATCCGCCCGGCCGCGTACGGGTCCGCCGAGCCCGCCGCGCCGGGGCAGGCACACTCGGGCCGTGGCCACCGGCGCTCTCGCCACCGGTGGCCGCGGCCCCGCCGTCCGCGCGGCTGTCCGTCCGTCGCGTCGAAGGCCGACGCCCGCGGTCAGAGGTTGACGCCGAAGTCCTGCGCGATGCCGCGCAGGCCGGAGGCGTAGCCCTGGCCGACGGCGCGGAACTTCCACTCGGCGCCGTTGCGGTAGAGCTCGCCGAAGACCATGGCGGTCTCGGTGGACGCGTCCTCGGTGAGGTCGTAGCGGGCGATCTCGACGCCGCCGGCCTGGTTGACGACGCGGATGAAGGCGTTGCGCACCTGGCCAAAACTCTGCTGCCGGGTCTCGCCGTCATAGATGGAGACGGGGAAGACGATCTTGTCGACCTCGGCGGGCACGGTGGCGAGGTTCACCTTGATCGCCTCGTCGTCGCCCTCGCCCTCACCGGTGAGGTTGTCGCCGGTGTGCTCGACGGATCCGTCGGGGCTCTTGAGGTTGTTGAAGAAGATGAAGTGCTTGTCCGAGACGACCTTGCCCGACGTGTTGAGCAGCAGCGCGCTCGCGTCGAGGTCGAAGTCGGTACCCGTGGTGGTGCGGACGTCCCAGCCCAGGCCGACGGTGACCGCCGTGAGTCCGGGGGCCTCCTTCGTCAGCGAGACATTGCCGCCCTTGGAGAGGCTGACACCCATGGTGGATCTCCCTGCTCGGTTCGGCGCGGGCCGCGCCATTTGACGGTTCCTTTGCCCATTGGCTCCAACGGACACCACCCTGCCCCGGTTCCCCGCCGCGTGCCACCGTTCTCCCTGTCCCGGGTCGATTGCCTGACGCGTCCCCAACCGGGTATCTCTCCGGAAACACCCCTTTCCCGGACCTGTCCGGCCGCCCGATCGGCCCGCCCGGCCGCACCCGGACACGTCGGGGACGCTCCCCGGGACCGGGCCGCGCCCCCGCCTCCACCGGAGTGAGCACGGTGAGCCCGGCGAGCGCGTCGCAAGGGAACCCCGGCGACGGCCTTCGGCGTACACCGCCCCCGTACCACCCGGTGCCGTACCACCCTGTCCTGGCGCCCCCACGCCGCTCCGGCGGCCCCGGCCCCGCAGAACCCGGAACCCGGAACCCGGAAACAGCGAAAGCCCCCGTCCCGGATCTCTCCGGTACAGGAGCTCTGCCGACTATGTGCGCGAGGGGGGAGTTGAACCCCCACGCCCTTGCGGGCACTGGAACCTGAATCCAGCGCGTCTGCCTATTCCGCCACCCGCGCATAGGTGTTGCCGTTCGACTGCTTCGCACCAGGTGGACTGGCCGGTCCTGTTGGTGGGGGAGCGCCTCCCGACATGCAGAAGATTAGCACGCCGTCCGGAGTGGAATCACATGCGTTCGGCCTGGAGCGGGCAGGGCGGGGGTACGAGGACGCGGAGCGCGCGGCGGACGGAAGGAGGCGCGGCGGTGCGGGACACTGGACCGGGAAGACGTGAGGGCACAGGACATCGGAACGACGGGACACCGCCGCATCGGGACGCCGGCAGGGCGGCACACGGCAAGGGCACGCAGCAAGGGCGGACGGCAACGGCACGACAGGACACATGACCGGGACCGGGACCGGGGATCCGGGCACCGCACCCGCGCACCGCATCTACCATCGCTGTGGGCAGGGGCGGGGGCGGGTGACGGCCACAGGCGCGGTGTGAGGGTTGACACCGCTCTGTCCAGCAGGATCGGGGAACCAGCTGTTTTCCCCGCGCGTGGATACGATCAGTAAGCAGTATCGGAAATGACTCGAAGAAAGGCCCCGAGGAGGGAGGTGCCCGGTGGGTGTACTGAAGCGCTTTGAGCAGCGGCTGGAGGGCCTGGTGAACGGGACCTTCGCCAAGGTGTTCAAGAGCGAGGTGCAGCCCGTGGAGATCGCGGGCGCGCTGCAGCGTGAGTGCGACAACAACGCCACGATCTGGAACCGCGACCGCACCGTGGTGCCGAACGACTTCATCGTGGAGCTGAGCTCGGGCGACTACGAGCGGCTCAGCCCGTACGCGGTCCAGCTGGGCGACGAGCTGGCCGGCATGGTCATGGACTACGCCAAGCAGCAGCGCTACACCTTCATGGGGCTGGTCAAGGTCCACCTGGAGCGGGCCGCCGACCTGGACACCGGCCTGTACCGGGTGCGCAGCCGCACCCTGGCCAGCAGCGAGTCCCAGCACCCCCACCAGCAGCAGGCGGAACCGGCCCAGGCCGGGTACCAGCAGAGCCCGCAGGGCTACCAGCAGCGTCCGGCCTACCCGCAGCCGGGGCCGGGCGCCGGCGCCCCGCAGCGCCCGGCCGGCCCCCCTCCGATGCCCGCCGCGCCGCCTCCCGGCGGAGCCGCCCGGCCCGGGGCGCACGCCGCCGCGGGCCCCGCCCCCGTGACCCGGCTGCCCGGCACCGGCTTCCCCGCCGGTTCGGCCGCGGCCGGCGTCCGCCGCTGGATCGAGATCAACGGCATCCGCCACCAGCTCTCCCGCCCCACCCTGGTGCTCGGCCGCTCCACCGAGGCCGACGTACGGGTGGACGACCCCGGCGTATCGCGCAAGCACGCCGAAATCCGGGTCGGTACGCCCTCCGTGGTCCAGGACCTCGGTTCCACGAACGGCATCGTGGTGGACGGACAGCACACCCAGCGCGCTACGCTCCGCGACGGCTCCCGCATCGTCGTGGGGAGCACCACCATCGTGTACAGGCAAGCCGAAGGGTGAAGCGGGGGCAATGTCAGAGCTGACCCTGACGGTCATGCGGTTGGGTTTCCTCGCCGTCCTGTGGCTGTTCGTGATCGTCGCCGTGCAGGTCATCCGCAGTGACCTGTTCGGCACCCGGGTGACCCAGCGCGGCGCGCGCCGCAGCGAGGGCCAGTCCCGGCCGCCGCAGCAGCGCCAGCAGCAGGCGCCGCCCGCCCGCCAGCAGCCGCAGGGCAACCGGCAGCGGCGCGGTGCACCCACCAAACTGGTGGTCGCCGAGGGCTCGCTGGCCGGTACCACCGTCGCGCTCCAGAGCCAGACCATCACCCTGGGCCGGGCGCACGACTCCACGATTGTGCTCGACGACGACTACGCGTCCAGCAGGCATGCCAGGATCTACCCGGACCGCGACGGCCAGTGGATCGTCGAGGACCTCGGATCCACGAACGGCACGTATCTGGACCGGAACCGGCTGACCACGCCCACGCCGGTCCCGCTGGGCGCGCCGATCCGCATCGGCAAGACCGTCATCGAACTGCGGAAGTAGTCGCACAATGGGCGAGCGGAGCCACGACGCGCGAGCGAGAGGGTGGGCAGCGTGCGGATGTACCCGGAGCCGACGGGGGAGGTACGCATGTCGTTGAGCCTGCGTTTCGCCGCCGGTTCACACAAGGGCATGATCCGCGAGGGGAACGAGGACTCCGGCTACGCCGGCCCCCGTCTGCTCGCGATCGCCGACGGCATGGGCGGCCAAGCCGCCGGCGAGGTCGCCTCCTCCGAGGTGATCTCCGCCATCGTCACGCTCGACGACGACATCCCCGGCTCCGACATCCTCACCTCGCTGGGCACCGCCGTACAGCGGGCCAACGACCAGCTGCTGCACATGGTCCAGGAGGACCCGCAGCTGGAGGGCATGGGCACCACCCTGACCGCCCTGCTGTGGACCGGGCAGCGGCTCGGCCTGGTGCACGTCGGCGACTCCCGCGCGTACCTGCTGCGCGACGGCGTACTGACCCAGATCACCCAGGACCACACCTGGGTGCAGCGGCTGGTCGACGAGGGCCGGATCACCGAGGAAGAGGCCACCACTCACCCGCAGCGGTCTTTGCTGATGCGCGCCCTGGGCAGCGGCGAACACGTCGAACCCGATCTCTCCATCCGTGAGGTACGCGTCGGCGACCGCTATCTGATCTGCTCCGACGGCCTGTCCGGGGTGGTGAGCCACCAGACCCTGGAAGACACCCTGGCCGGCTACCAGGCCCCGCACGAGACCGTGCAGGAGCTGATCCAGCTCGCCCTGCGCGGCGGCGGACCCGACAACATCACGTGCATCGTCGCCGATGTCCTCGACACCGACGACGGCGACACGCTGGCGGCGCAGCTCAATGACACCCCCGTGGTGGTCGGCGCCGTCGCCGACACCCAGCTGCCGCCCCAGGACCCGCGCCACCTCCAGACCCCGGCCGGCCGCGCCTCCGAACTGGGCCGCACCCCGCACCAGGCCGGCCCGGCGGGCGCCTTCGGCCCGCCCGGGAGCGGCGAGCAGGGTTCCGGCGGCGTGCTCGGCGCCTTCGGCGGATACGACGACGACGCCTTCGACAAGCCCGGCAAGGGCCGCCGCTGGGCCAAGCGCAGTGCCGTCGGCCTGGTGGTTCTCGCGGTGATCGGCGGCGGGCTGTACGGCGCCTACGCCTGGACGCAGACGCAGTACTACGTCGGCACCAAGGGCGATCATGTCGCCGTCTACCAGGGCATCGACCAGAAGCTGGCCTGGATCAAGCTGTCGAAGGTGCACCGGGACCGCCCCGACATCGAACTGAAGTACCTGCCGACCTACCAGCAGAACAGGCTCCAGGACACCATCGCGGTAGGCAGCCTCGGGCAGGCGCAGGACAAGGCCGACGAACTCGCCCAGCAGGCCGCGGTCTGCCGGAAGGTCGCCGACGCCAAGGCGGCCGCCGCCACCGGCAGGACGGCAGGAGGCGCCGGGGGCGCGGGCGGCGCCACCGGGCCGGTCAACGCCAAGCCCGGTGCCAAGGCCACCGGCGGCACCACCCCGACGACCGCCCCCACCCCGTCCCTGACGCCGGAAGAGAAGAACCTGGCCGGGGAATGCGGTACGGGCCAGCAGTAGCAGGAGGGGTCGGCTCGCCATGAGCGCCAGCAACACCACCACCATCACGTCCATCGGCGCGCCCAACCGCCGCAACACCGAGCTGGCGCTGCTCGTCTTCGCCGTCCTCATCCCGGTGTTCGCCTACGTCAACGCGGGGCTGGCCAAGCACGACCAGGTGCCGGCCGGCCTGCTCGGCTACGGCGTGGGCCTCGGCCTGCTGGCCGGCGTCGCCCACCTCCTGGTGCGCAAGTACGCCCCGTACGCCGACCCGCTGATGCTGCCGATCGCCACCCTGCTCAACGGCCTCGGGCTGGTGCTGATCTGGCGGCTGGACCAGGAGCCCGTGCTCGGCAAGGCGATGGCGCCCAACCAGCTGATGTGGTCCACCCTGGGCCTGGCGCTGTTCGTGATGGTGCTGATCTTCCTCAAGGACCACCGCATCCTCCAGCGCTACACCTACATCTCGATGATGGTGGCGCTGGTCCTGCTGGTCGCGCCGATCTTCTTCCCCGGCGTCAACGGCGCCAAAATCTGGATCACGCTGCCGGGCATCGGCTCGCTCCAGCCCGGTGAGTTCGCCAAGATCGTCATCACCGTCTTCTTCGCCGGCTACCTGATGGTCAAGCGGGACGCCCTGGCACTGGCCAGCCGCCGCTTCATGGGCCTGTACCTGCCACGCGGCCGCGACCTGGGCCCGATCCTGGTGATCTGGGCCATCAGTCTGCTGATCCTGGTCTTCGAGACCGACCTCGGCACCTCGCTGCTCTTCTTCGGCCTCTTCGTGATCATGCTGTACGTGGCCACCGAGCGGACCAGCTGGATCGTCTTCGGCCTGCTGCTCAGCGCCGGCGGCGCGGTCCTGGTGTCGTCGTTCGAGCCGCACGTCAAGGAGCGGGTGCACAACTGGCTGCACCCCCTCCAGTTGGCCAACGGCGGTGTCACCGAGACCGCGCAGACCATGTACGCCTTCGGGTCCGGCGGCATCTTCGGCTCCGGCCTCGGCCAGGGCTACTCCCGGCTGATCGGCGGCATCGCCCCCAAGAGCGACTACATCCTGGCCACCGTCGGCGAGGAGCTCGGCCTGGCCGGGCTGATGGCCGTGCTGCTGCTGTACGCGCTGCTGATCGAACGCGGCATCCGTACCGCGCTGGCCGCCCGCGACCCCTTCGGCAAGCTGCTCGCCATCGGCCTGTCGGGCGCCTTCGCGCTCCAGGTGTTCGTGGTGGCGGGCGGCGTCACCGGGCTGATCCCGCTGACCGGTATGACGATGCCGTTCCTGGCCCAGGGCGGCTCCTCGGTGATCGCCAACTGGGCGCTGGTCGCGATCCTGCTGCGGATCAGCGACACCGCCCGGCGGCCGGCCCCGAGCCCGGCCCCCTCCCCCGACGCCGAAGCGACCCAGGTGGTGCGCAGCCAGTGAACAAGCCCCTGCGACGGGTCGCGGTCTTCTGCGGCCTGCTCGTCCTCGCCCTGCTGCTGCGGGTCAACTACGTCCAGTTCGTCCAGGCCGACCAGCTGTCCAACGACCCGCACAACCGCCGGGTCGCCATCAACCAGTACGCCCAGCCGCGCGGCGACATCATCGTGGACGGCAAGGCCATCACCGGCCACACCACGACCACCGGCAGCGACTTCAAGTACAAGCGCACGTACACCGACGGCCCGATGTGGGCGCCGGTGACCGGGCACGCCTCGCAGGCGTTCGGCACCTCGTTCCTGGAGGGCGTCGAGGACAAGTTCCTCACCGGCAACGACGACCGGCTGTTCTTCAACCGCACCATCGACCTGCTGACCGGCAAGCAGAAGCAGGGCGGGAACGTCGTCACCACGCTCAACGCCAAGGCCCAGGAGGCCGCCTTCAGGGGCCTGGGCGACAAGAAGGGCGCGGTCGCCGCCATCGACCCCCGCACCGGCGCGATCCTCGCCCTGGCCAGCACCCCCTCGTACGACCCCTCGACCTTCGCCGGGAACTCCAAGAACGACGAGAAGAGCTGGGTCGGGCTGCAGAAGGGCAGCGACACCGACGACCCGATGCTGAACCGGGCGCTGCGCCAGACCTACCCGCCCGGCTCGACGTTCAAGCTGGTCACGGCCGCCGCGGCGCTGCAGAGCGGGGCGATCACGGACGTCGACAAGGACACCGAGTCACCCGACCCGTACCCGCTGCCCGGCACCACCGTCAACCTGGTCAACGAGGGCAGCATCCCCTGCCGCAACGCCAGCCTGCGCAATGCCCTCAAGTACTCCTGCAACACCGTCTTCGGCAAGCTCGGCGCGGACATGGGGCTGAAGACGATGGTGGACGAGTCCGAGCTGTTCGGCTTCAACGAGGAGCAGTTCGTCCCGGTCCGCGCCGACGCCAGCAACTTCGACACCAAGATGAGCCCGGACCAGGTCGCGCAGTCCTCGATCGGCCAGTTCGACACCGCGGCCACCCCGCTGCAGATGGCCATGGTCGCCGCCGCCATCGCCAACAACGGCACCCTGATGAAGCCGTACGAGGTCGACAAGCTGGTGGCGCCGAACCTGAGCACCATCTCCCAGACCAGCCCCAGCAAGCTGAGCCAGCCGCTGTCGCCGGAGAACGCGCAGAAGCTCCAGTCGATGATGGAGACGGTGGTCGAGTCCGGCACCGGCACCAACGCCAGGATCCGGGACGTCGTCGTCGGCGGCAAGACCGGCACCGCGCAGAACGGCGTGAACAACAAGGGCACGCCGTACGCGTGGTTCGTCTCGTACGCCAAGACCGACCAGGGCTCGCCCGTCGCGGTGGCCGTCGTGGTGGAGGACGCCTCCGCCAACCGCGACGACGTCTCCGGCGGCGGGTTCGCCGCTCCCATCGCCAAGAGGGTCATGGAGGCCGTCCTCAACAAGTGAGGAACCCGCGCGGTCGCGGCCAGGTACCGGTCAGGTATCGGCGGGCGGCCGGGGCGCGGTCACACTGTGTACGCCCGGTAGCGTATGCCCGAGAAGGCACAGGGCAATGGTTAACGGATTCGGTTGCAGATCGGGTTTGAGAGAGGGCAGAGCTATGGAAGAGCCGCGTCGCCTCGGCGGCCGGTACGAGCTGGGCTCGGTGCTCGGCCGTGGTGGCATGGCCGAGGTGTACCTCGCCCACGACACCCGGCTCGGCCGTACCGTCGCCGTGAAGACGCTGCGGGTGGACCTCGCCCGCGACCCGTCCTTCCAGGCCCGGTTCCGCCGTGAGGCACAGTCGGCCGCCTCGCTCAACCACCCGTCGATCGTCGCCGTCTACGACACCGGCGAGGACTACGTCGACGGGGTCTCGATCCCGTACATCGTCATGGAGTACGTGGACGGCTCCACCCTGCGCGAATTGCTGCACTCCGGGCGCAAACTGCTGCCCGACCGCGCCATGGAGATGACCGTCGGCATCCTCCAGGCCCTGGAGTACAGCCACCGGGCGGGCATCGTCCACCGCGACATCAAGCCCGCCAACGTGATGCTGACCCGCACCGGCCAGGTCAAGGTCATGGACTTCGGCATCGCCCGCGCCATGGGCGACTCCGGCATGACCATGACCCAGACGGCCGCGGTGATCGGCACCGCCCAGTACCTCTCCCCCGAGCAGGCCAAGGGCGAACAGGTCGACGCCCGCTCCGACCTGTACTCCACCGGCTGTCTGCTTTACGAGCTGCTGACCGTACGGCCGCCCTTCGTCGGCGACTCACCGGTCGCGGTCGCGTACCAGCACGTACGGGAGGAGCCGCAGCCGCCGTCGGTCTACGACCCCGAGGTCACCCCGGCGATGGACGCGATCGTCCTGAAGGCGCTGACCAAGGACCCCGACTACCGCTACCAGTCCGCCGACGAGATGCGCGCCGACATCGAGGCCGCGCTCGACGGCCAGCCGATCGCCGCCGCGGCCGTGATGGGCTCGGTCGGCTACGGCTACCCGCACCAGTACGGCGACGGCGGCGCCACCACCGCGCTGCCGCCCCAGCCGGACGCCCAGCACACCTCGATGCTGCCCCCGCTGCGGGAGGACGACGGCGGCTACGGCTACGAGGACCGCCCCGACCGGCGCCGCCAGAAGAAGAGCAACAACACCTCCGTGGTGCTGCTGGTGGTGGCCGGCGTCCTGGTACTGGTGGGCGCAATCTTCCTCGGCAAGGCGCTGTTCGGCGGCGGCTCGCCGGACGCCGACGCGACCGTGCCGAGCTTCCTCAACCTCTCGGTGTCCGACGCCACGACCAGGGCCACCAACGTCGACCTCACCCTCGTCCAGGGCGCCGCCTCGTTCTGCGACAACGTCGACAAGGGCCTGATCTGCCGGCAGAACCCGGCCGCCAACGCCCCGGTCCCCACCGACAAGACGATCACCGTCGCGGTCTCCAAGGGCCCGGCGCCGGTCGAGATCCCGGACGTCACCAACGACCCCTTCGACTCGGCCAGCCAGCAGCTGGTGGACAAGGGCTTCCAGGTCAAGAAGAAGGTGCAGACCAGCACCACCGAGCAGCAGGACACCGTACTGTCGATGAGCCCGGACGCCGGCACCAAGGCGGCCAAGGGCACGGTGGTCACCCTGACGGTGGCCGAGCCGCCGGAGCAGAAGCAGGTCCCGAACGTCCAGAACGTCGACTTCGACACCGCGAAGGCGCAGCTGGCCGCGCAGGGCTTCGAGAACGTCAAACGGCAGGACCAGCCGGACAACGCGCCGGCGGGCACGGTCATCGGTGAGACGCCGGCGCCGTTCAGCTCCCAGACGCTGGACACCCAGATCGTGCTGACCGTCTCCTCCGGCCCGGCGACCCCGGACCCGCAGAAGACCATGCCCAACCTGTTCGGCCAGACCGTGGGCCAGGCCAAGGCCACGCTGAACGCCCTGGGCCTGAACCTGCAGATCGGGGTGGACGACAACGCTCCCGACGACGCCCACGTGATGAGCACCGACCCCGGCGCCAACTCCCCGCTCACCGAGGGCCAGCCGATCCAGATCCACGTCTTCGGCAACGGCCTGGGCGGCTGAGCGCCGCCGGTCACGGTATGGCAGAAGGGGGCGGTCCGCACGATGCCGGTGCGGACCGCCCCCTTCTGCCGTGGCCCTCGCGGGGAACGGCTACCGCTTCAGCTCCGCCGGCGGCGTGCGCCGGGCGTCGACCCGCTGGGTGCGGACCAGCTCGCCCCAGACCACGTAGCGGTAGCGGGAGGTGTAGACGGGCGTGCAGGTGGTCAGCGTGATGTAGCGGCCCGGCCTGGACCTGCCGGACTCCTCGGGGACCTGGTCGGTGACGGCCACGTTGTACTTCGAGGTCTGGTCCAGGACCTTGTAGACCTTGTAGACGTACCAGGTGTCCTTGGACTC
The DNA here is from genome assembly GCF_031844685.1 of Streptomyces sp. ITFR-21. NCBI lineage: Bacteria > Bacillati > Actinomycetota > Actinomycetes > Kitasatosporales > Streptomycetaceae > Actinacidiphila > Actinacidiphila sp. ITFR-21. The sequence continues at coordinate 3,426,478 of NZ_CP134605.1, read as the reverse complement.
GAAGACGACCGGGTCACCGGTCCTGATCTTGTCGATGTCGTGGAACTTGGCGCCGTGGCCGTCGCGGTGGGCGGCCAGGGTGAAGTTGCCGACCGTGTCCCAGGGCATCGCGGCGGGCGTCGGCTCGGTGTAGTAGCCGGCCACGCCCTCGTTGAGGACGTCGGTGGAGGTGCCCTTCTTGACCAGCACCTCGTAGTCCTTGCCCATCGCCGGCACGTGCAGGAAGCCGATGCCGTCCGCGGTGTCCAGCCGGCCCGGCGCGTCGGCGCCGCCGCCCGGGACGCCGCTGTGCGCCCATTCCTGGCGGACCCTGTCGCCCGCCTGCTTCTCGTGGCGGTCGGCGACGACGTTGGTCCACCACAGGGAGTAGACGACGAAGAGCGCGAGCACGAGCCCGGCGGTGATCAGGATCTCGCCGATGACACTCACGGTGGCCGCGACAGGCCCCCGCCTCGGCGGCTCGTTGCTGCTTGTCACGCTGTTCCGTTCTCCGTCGCTGTTGGCTGCCACCGCACCGGTGGAGTCCTGTCCTGCGGCCCCGGTGGCCGCCGGCCGCCCGTAGCCTGTCGGGTGGAGCCGCGCCGGCTCGGGCGACAGGCCCTAGCCCCCGACCAGCGCGTCGGGCTTGCCCTTGCTGCGCGGCCGTTCCTCGATCAGCTTGCCCCAGACGATCAGCCGGTTGGTGCTGGTGAACTCGGGGGTGCAGGTGGTGAGGGTCAGGTAGCGGCCGGCGGTGGTGAAGCCGGAGCCGGGCGGCACGGGCTGCAGCACACCGATGTTGGAGGGCGGCGTGGAGGCCAGCGAGCTGGTGACCTGGTAGGTGTAGTACGTGGTGGCCGTCTCGACCACCACCTTGTCGCCCGGCACGAGGTGGTTGATGTAGCGGAACGGCTCACCGTGGGTGTTCCGGTGCGCGGCGACCGCGAAGTTGCCGCTCCTGTCCCACGGCATCGCGGTGTTCAGGTCACCGTCGTAGTGGCCGATCATGCCCTTGTCGAGGACCGAGGTCTTGTCCACACCCTGCGCGATAGGGGCTTTGACGTCCAGCTTCGGGATGTACATGATCGCGAAGCCCTGGCCGGGGGAGAAGGTGCCGGCCGCCCGGTCCGGGCCGCCCGTGGTGGTCTGCCACTGCTGCTCCAGCTTGTTGGAGGCGCTGTTGGCCTGCTGGTGGGCGCGGACGTTGGTCCACCACAGCTGGTAGGTGACGAACAGCAGCATGATGACGCCGATGGTGATGAACAGTTCACCGACGATCCGGCTGATGACGACCGAGGGGCTCTCCTTGGCCGCCTTGGCGGCTCGCCGTGCCTCGACCCGGCTGAGCGGCGCGGACGGCTCCGCCGGGGAGGAGGCGCCCGCGCCCGCCGGGGAGGGGGCGCTGCCCGCGGCCGGCCCGGTACCGGCGCGGCCCCGGGCCCGGTGGCCTCCCCGCGCGGCCTTGCGCCGCGCCGCCCGCCCGCCGTCCGTCGGCGCCCCGTCGAAGCCGGCGTCCGTCCCGGCCGGCTGTGCCCCGCCGCCCGCCTGCGGCTCCACGGCGGTCGGCGGCGGTACCTGGATCACCGGCAGCTTCGCGGTCTCCGCGAGCGCCCGCCGGGCAGCCTGCCGGCTCTGTACGGGCTCGGGCGGTACGAACGCCTCCCGTGCCGGGGGCTCCGTCTCCGGCGGCACGTTGGGCTCCGCAGGTACGGGCTCGGGCGGCGCGTACGGCTCCGCAGATACGGCCTCCGGCGCGGCGTAGGGCTCCGCCGGTACCGCCTCCGGCGCCCCGAACCGCTCGGTCCGTACAGCCTGCTCCCGTACCGGCGGCCGCTCGCCGCGTACCGGCCGCTCCACCGGCCGTTCTTCGCGTACCGGCGGCTGTTCCGGTGCCGGTGCCAGGCCCCGCGCGGGCTCGGGGGGCCGGAACCAGGGGGAGCCGTTCGCGGGCGCCGAGGGCAGGTCGGTGACGAGCGGTCTGCCGTAGTAGGGCGGCGGGGGCGCGGCGGGCGGGGCCTCCCGCCGTACCTCGGGGGCTGCGGCCTGCGAGGAGGAGACCTGGGGCGGCGCGGCCTGCGGGGAGGAGGCCCTCGCGGGTGAGGTCGGCGGCGGCCCCGGTACGGGCGCCGGCGCCGCGGCCCTCCTCCGCGCGGGTGCCCCGGTCCTCCCCGGTGCGGGTGCCTCGGGTGCGGCCGCCCCGGCCCCGCCGTCGGGTTCCTCGTCGGAGACGGCGGGCGGCCGGCCGGGCAGCGGGTCGTTCAGCGGGTCCGCCAGCTGCTGGACCACAGCGGCGAACTGCCCGGTGTCCTCGTAGGACATCGGGCCGTCGGCGGGACGCTCCGGCCGGAGCGTGGTCACGCCCCGGCCCTCCCCGTGAGCCCGTCCGCCCCGACCACCGGCGCCAGCCCGCGGGAGCGTTCCAGCGCGCCCGGGTCGCCGCATTCGGCCAGCCAGTTGGCCAGCATCAGGTGCCCCCACTCGGTGAGCACCGACTCCGGGTGGAACTGCACGCCTTCGACGGCGAGGTCCCGGTGCCGCAGCCCCATGATGATCCCGTTCTCCGTCCGGGCGGTCACCCGCAGCTCGTCCGGCAGGGTGTCCTGCTCGACGGCCAGCGAGTGGTACCGGGTGGCGGTGAACGGCGACGGCAGACCGGCGAAGACGCCCGTGCCGTCGTGGAGCACCGCGGACGTCTTGCCGTGCAGCAGCTCGGGCGCCCGCCCGACCACTCCGCCGTAGGCGACCGCCATGGACTGCACACCGAGGCAGACGCCGAAGACCGGCACCGCGGTCCGCGCGCAGTGCCGCACCATGTCGACGCAGATGCCGGCCTCTTCAGGGGTGCCGGGGCCGGGGGAGAGCAGGACGCCGTCGAAGCCGTCCTGGGCGTGCTCCGGTGCCACCTCGTCGTTGCGCAGCACCTCGCACTCGGCGCCGAGCTGGTAGAGGTACTGGACCAGGTTGAACACGAAGCTGTCGTAGTTGTCCACGACGAGGATGCGAGCGCTCATAGGACCGCGGCCACCCCGCTGACGGCCCGCAGCCCGTTGTCCTGGTTGTCGACGGTCACCTGGTTGAACGGCAGCAGCGGCTCCGCCCACGGGAAGACGTACTGGAACAGCAGGTAGACGACGGCAAAGGTCAGCACGAGGGAGATAAGCGCCCTCACATACGCGTTACCCGGCAGATGCCGCCAGATCCAGCCGTACATGCCATGCCTTCCTTCCGAGTCCCCGGAACAGAGTAGAGGGAGATCGCCGGTCCAGGGGATCCGGCCGGTCAAAGCTTCGGCATCGGTTCATCTGCCGATTCCCCCGCAATCCGGGGTACGGACAGGGCGGCGACAGGGCGGCGACAGGCCGCTTCCCAGCGCACCCACCGCCGGCTCACCGCCGTTTCACCGCCGGCTCACCGCGGGCTCACCGGCTTCGCGTAGTGCAGATCGACCGAGCCGGTGTAACCCGGCAGAGTGACCCGGTCGCGCTGCCCGACCTTCCAGCCGAGGCCGTACGCCTGCACATACTGCAGGTAGTTCCGGATCGCCGGGCTGGCGTCGAGCGCCTGACGCAGCTTCTTGCGGTCACCCACAGCGGTGATCCGGTAGGGCGGGGAGTAGACGCGCCCCTGGAGGATGAGGGTGTTGCCGACGCAGCGGACCGCGCTGGTGGAGATCAGCCGCTGGTCCATGACCTGGACGCCTCGGGCGCCGCCCTGCCACAGCGCGTTCACCACGGCCTGCAGGTCCTGCTGGTGGATGACCAGGTCGTTGGGCTGCGGATCGGGGACGCCGGGGACGAGCGGGCCGGCGTCGGGCGGGGCGTCGTCCAGGGTGACGTCGAGGACCGGGCCGGTCAGCGGATCGGTGCCGGCCGCCTTGTCCAGGCCGTCGATCCGGGCCCGCTCGGCCGGCGACAGCCCGCTGCTGCCGTGCCGGGTGAGCTGGTCGACGTCCCTGCGGACTCCGGCGACCTGCTTCTCCAGCTCCTCGTTCGCGCTGCTCTTGCTGCGGACGTTGTCGGAGAGCTTGGGCAGTGGGTCGTCGCTGCGGATGTCCACACCCTTCGCGGTGTCGAAACTCGTCCAGAAGATCAGTCCGGCCAGCGCGAAGACTCCCGCACTGAGCACTCTCAGCGCTACGGTGCGGTGGACAGAACGGGAAGAGGGGGTGGGGGAGGTGCCACCGGTATCGGTCACCAAATACCCTGTCTCCTTGACAACCCGAGGAAGCACTACGCTAACGGACGCCCGGAAGTGGTAGTGCCGCCACCAGGCACCCCATCCACCCCGCTAACCCACGACACCCGCGCGGTTACGCAGCGCATCGACAGGAGAGTCCCTCGTGCCGAAGTCACGGATCCGCAAGAAGGCCGACTTCACCCCGCCGCCGGCCAAGACGGCCACTGCCATCAAGTTCGGCAACCGGAGCGGGTGGGTGGCGCCCCTGATGCTGGCGTTCTTCATCGTCGGCCTTGCCTGGATCGTCCTCTTCTACGTGACCCAGGGCAGCCTGCCGGTCGAAGCGCTCGGCAACTGGAACATCGTGGTCGGCTTCGGCTTCATCGCGGGCGGGTTCGTCGTCTCCACCCAGTGGAAGTAGCGGTCGCGGGTTTTTCCACATGGTTATCCACAGTGGGGAAAAGGTCGGAAGATCTGTGGATAACCTCTACGAGGTTGACGCCGGTACGACCGGCGACAGGACCGGTGGCCCGGTGGTGGCCACCGGTCTTTCGTTGATCTTGCAGGTAAAACCCTGATCGGTGACCCTCCGCACAGCCGTTCCCACCAGTTGTGCACAGGCTGGGTCCACGGCCTCGCACGTTGTGGATAACGTGTGATCAACGCCAGGAGATACGGCCCTTAGGATGTGACCTGGGCCACAGCGACGGCGCTGACCGCCAGCGACAGCACCAGCACCGCGGCGGTCGTCCCCCACTGCACCTGGTCCCGCCGCTCCCGCGGCGCGTAGGCCAGGCCCACGGCGATCAGCGTGCCGGCGGCCAGACCGCCGAGGTGCGCCTGCCAGCTCACCCCGCTCCAGGTGAAGCTGAAGACGATGTTCAGCACCAGCAGGGCCAGGATGGGGCGCATGTCGTAGCGCAGCCGCCGCATAAAGACCGCGGTCGCCCCGAACAGTCCGAAGATCGCCCCGGAGGCCCCGATGGTCAGCGAGTCCGGTGTTAGCACCAGCACCGCCGCGCTGCCCGCGACCGCCGAGACGAGGTAGAGGGCCAGATAGCGGCTGCGGCCGAGCAGCCCCTCCAGCGGCGCCCCGATCCACCACAGCGACAGCATGTTGAAGGCGATGTGCATCGGCGGTATGGAGTTCTGGTGCACGAACGCCGAGGTCAGCACCCGGTACCACTGACCGGGGCCCTGGGCGACGCCGATGCACACGTGCTGCCCGGTGATGTCGCTGCCGCACAGCGCGTACAGCCCCAGCCGGTCGACGAGCCGGTCGCCCATCGCCAGTTCCAGCACGAAGACCGCGATGTTCAGCCCGATCAGGATCTTCGTGACCAGGAACGGGTCGGCCGCCACCGTGCCGCCGGCGACCGTACGCGGCCGGACGTGCGCACCGGCCGCCTGGCCCACGCACTCCTTGCACTGGAACCCGACCGAGGCGCTGACCATGCACTCGGGGCAGATCGGCCGGTCGCACCGGGTACAGCGGATGCCGGTCTCCCGGTCCGGGTGCCGGTGGCAACCGGCCGGCTGCTGGCTCATGTGACGTCCACTCCCCTGAAAACAGCGCTCACCGTGCGCTCACGCGCCCCGCCCACTGATGACGTGCGGACAGGGCGCGGTTGTTCCCGAAGCGTACGGGATCACGCGGCCCGGCAGCCCACGGGTCGCGGGAGCGGCTCAGGCGTCGCGCTTCTCCACCACGACCGTGTTGATGACCACCTCGTCCAGCGGGCGGTCGGTGCGCGGGTTGGTCGGCGCGCCGATGATCCCGTCCACCACCTTCTTGCTGGCGTCGTCCGCGACCTCACCGAAGATGGTGTGCTTGCGGGTCAGCCAGGTGGTGGGCGCGACCGTGATGAAGAACTGCGAGCCGTTGGTGTTCGGCCCGGCGTTGGCCATCGCCAGCAGGTAGGGCCGGTCGAAGGCCAGGTCGGGGTGGAACTCGTCGGGGAACTCGTAACCCGGACCGCCGGTCCCGTTCCCCAGCGGGTCGCCGCCCTGGATCATGAAACCGGAGATGACGCGGTGGAACACGGTCCCGTCGTAAAGCCGTCCGGTGGACGGCTTGCCGGTATGCGGGTCGGTCCACTCGCGGGTGCCCTCGGCGAGCCCGACGAAGTTGTCCACGGTCTTGGGGGTGTGGTTCGGCAGCAGCCGGATCACGATGTCGCCGTGGTTGGTCTTCAGGGTGGCGTAGAGCTGCTCGGCCACGATCTACCTTCCATAGTCCTCACTGACAGGGGACAAATCCTTGCACGGCCCGCGCGCCGCGCGCCGGGTTCCCGGCGATCACGGACAGCTGGACCCCACCGATCGGGCCCGCTGACCCGTATGCCTTGCCGCACATGCCGTACCCGGTTCGCCCATGCATGATTTCAAACCGGAGGGAAAGGCGGAAACCGTACGCCACCGAGGAGGAGGTTCCTGTGACCCGCATCGACAGCGTGCGCCACGCGGCTGACGTGACCAAGGACAGCGTGCGGCACGCCGCGGAGGTGGCGGCACCGTACGCGAGCACGGCCAAGGACGGTGCCGTGCACTACGGCAGGCAGGCCGGAGCAATGGCGAAGCAGCAGTACGACGCGAAACTGGCGGAGCACGTCGACCACGTGCTGGAACAAGTACGCGACCAGGCCGCCGCGGCGGTCCCGCCGAAGGCGGCGGTCGCGGCCAAGCGCACGAAGGAGGGGGCGAAGGCGGCCGCCGACTACACCGCGCCGAAGGTCGGCACCGCCGTGGTCGCCACCCGGGCGGTCGCCGTCCCGGCGGCCACCGAAGTGGTGCAGCGCGGCGGCGCCGCCCTGCACGCCCTGCGGGGCCAGGTCTCCGCAGCAGAGATCGACCGGCTGGTCCGGCGCCGGGCGCGCCGACAGCAGACCGGCCGGGTCTTCCGCGGCCTGTTCGTCGTCGGCCTGGCCGGCGGCGCCGCGTACGCGGCGTTCAAGTGGTGGCGCAAGCAGTCCAACCCGGACTGGCTGGTGGAACCCTCCGAGCCGACCGACCCCGGCGACCGCGCGTCGATGAACGGCAGCGGCACGCTCACCGTGGTCGACCCCCTGGAGGAAACCCTCGCCGACGAGACGCGCACCGGCTCCCTCAACGGCTCCGCCCCTCGCGTCGACCACGTCGACGGCCACGAACTCGACCCGGAGGTCAAGGCCAAACAGGCAGACGCCGAACGCCCGGACGACGACCGCTGACCTCCCCCGCCGCCTTCCCGAATCCCCCCGCGCCTGTGGTCGGAACCCCCCTCCCGAGGGGTTCCGACCACAGGCGCGGGGGGATTTCCCCGTCGGGGCACCGGGACGGGGGTGGCGGCAGGGGGTGCCCACTGGGGTGGGGGGCTGTGAGTGGGCGCCCGTGAGTGCGGGAGGGGCCGTGGGGTGGGCGCCGTTGGGGGCGCTGGCGGATGCCCGGTGGGGTGGGGGCGCCCATGGGTGGGTGCCGTTGGACGTCGGGGCGCCCATGGGTGGGTGCCCGGCGACCTTGGGGTGCCCGCGAACGGGTGCCCCGCAGCGTTGGGAGGCCCGTGGGTGGGTGCCGTACGGCGTTACGGCACCGCCCATACCCCTTTTTTGCCGCCGCTTCGCCTCCGGGCGCTTCGATCCGGTGCCGACGGTCGACCGTGCTCACTCGCTCGTACCTCGCTCACTGCGCGCGCTCTCCCTTTCGACACCGGCGCGCCCTTCGGCTCACCGGCTACCCGGGGGTGCCGCCGAGCGGGTCAGTGGACGCGGGGGCGGGCCGTCGGGCGCAACGGCGCCCCGGGGGGGCGCCCACCGGCTTTGGGGCGCCGATTGGGGGGTGCCGTCCGGCAGCAGGGCGCCCACGCGGGGTGCCCCGCAGCGACAGGGTGCCCATAAGTGGGTGCCGTACGGCGTCAGGTGAACCAACCGGCGGACCCTATGGCGCTGCGGGGGGCACGGCACCCCCCGGGCCTGGGCCCCCTTTTGGTGCCGTTGCGCCCGACGGCACCCCTCCAAATGCCGGGCACCCACCCACGGCACCGATACCGCCCGCGGTGCCACCGGGTAGCCGGCGAGCCAAAGGCCGCGCCGGTGTCGAAAGAGACGAGGAGAAGGAAGCGACGAAGGAGCGACCGTACGACGAGGACCGTCGACGCCGGACCCAAGCGGCCGGAGGCGAGAAGGCGGCAAAAAAGGAGCGACCGTACGACGAGGACCGTCGACACCGGACCCAAGCACCCGGAGGCGAGAAGGCGGCAAAAAAGGAGCGACCGTACGACGAGGACCGTCGACACCGGACCCAAGCGGCCGGAGGCGAGAAGGCGGCGAAAAAACAGTGGAGCCTGGGGGATTCGAACCCCCGACATCTGCCTTGCAAAGGCAGCGCTCTACCAACTGAGCTAAGGCCCCGCGACAGCAATAGCGTAGCGGGTGGCGAGGCGGGGGCGGAGCCGGGAGGGGGGTACGTAGGATGGTTTGCGATTTCGCGGGAGCAAACGGGAGGGCGCATGGAGACATCGGTGCCGGGGTCCGGCGCTCGGGCGGTGGAGGCGATGGAGCTGCAGCGGGGGTGGTACGGGGAGCCGCTGGGGGATCTGTTCCGGCGGTTGATGGCTGATCTGGGGCTGAACCAGGTGCGGCTGGCCGGGGTGCTGGGGCTGTCCGCGCCGATGCTGTCGCAGCTGATGAGCGGGCAGCGGGCCAAGATCGGGAATCCGGCGGTGGTGCAGCGGCTGCAGGCGCTGCAGGAACTGGCGTTCCAGGTGGCGGAGGGCGGGACGGGGGCGATGGAGGCGGCGGCGCGGATGGCGGAGATCCGGGAGTCGGCCGGCACCTCGGTGCTGAGCACCACGCACTCGGTCTCGGGGACGGCGGCGCCCGCGGACGCCCGGCAGGTGGTGCGGGGGATCCAGACGGTGCTGCGGTCGGTCGCGTCGGCCGCGGAGATCGAGGGCGCGGCGCACACCCTCGCGTACGCGTACCCGCAACTGGCAGAGTTTCTCCGTGTGTACGGCGGCGGGCGTACCGGTGAGGCCGTCACACACTACGAAGCGCATCAGGACTGACGGGACCGACCGGAGCTGAGGGGGGCGGCACACCATGGGCGAGGTCTTCGCGGGCCGCTACGAGCTGGTGGACCCGATCGGACGCGGCGGGGTCGGCGCGGTCTGGCGCTCCTGGGACCACCGGCGACGGCGCTATGTCGCCGCGAAGGTGCTCCAGCAGAGCGACGCCCACGCCCTGCTGCGGTTCGTCCGCGAGCAGGCGACGCGGATCGACCACCCCCATGTGCTGGCGCCGGCCAGCTGGGCGGCCGACGACGACAAGGTGCTGTTCACCATGGACCTGGTCCGCGGCGGCTCGCTGTCGCACCTGGTCGGGGACTACGGCCCGCTGCCGCCGCACTACGTGGTCGTCCTGCTCGACCAGCTGCTCGCCGGGCTGACCGCGGTGCACGCCGAGGGGGTCGTCCACCGGGACATCAAGCCCGCGAACATCCTGCTGGAGGCGACGGGCGCCGGCGCCCCGCACGTACGGCTGTCGGACTTCGGCATCGCCATGCGCAAGGGGGACGCGCGGCTGACCGAGACGGACTACGTGGTCGGGACACCCGGCTACTTCGCGCCCGAGCAGCTGCTCGGCGAGGAACCCGACTTCCCCGCCGACCTGTACGCCGTCGGCCTCCTCGCGCTCTTCCTGCTCGGCGGCCAGAAGCCGGACGCGGACGCCGTCAAGGAGCGCTTCCTGGCGATGGGCATGCCGCCGGCGCCGCGCGGGGTGCCGGAACCGCTCTGGCAGGTCGTCGGGGCCCTGCTGCAGCCGGACCCGAACGCCCGGTTCCGTACCGCGACCGGCGCCCGCAAGGCGCTGACGGCCGTCGTCGAGCTGCTGCCCGAGCCGCCCGCCGACGAGGAACCCGTGGTGATCTTCGACCAGATCGGGGCGCTGCCGGACGGCTTCGGCCCCCAGGGGCCGCTGGCCGCCGCCACCCCGAAGCCGCACGGGCCGGCTCAGACCGGTGACTTCGCGCTGCGGCCGCCCCGGCCCGCGCCGCCCCGGCCCCAGGGCAGGCACGCGGCGCCGCTCCCGGCCCACGAGCCGGTGACGCACACCACGACGCGGGCGGAGCGGGCCGCGCCGGAACCGCGTCAGGAGGCCGCCCCGGGGGCCGCCCAGGAGGTCCGGCCGTTCCAGCGGGCCCAGGGGCAGTCCGGGCGGTCGGCGCCGCCCCGGCCCCGGGTGCAGCCGCTCCCCCCGGCGCCGCCCGCCGTGCCGCACCCCACCGCGACCCTGCCGCTCCCGGAAGGCGCCGCGCCGCGCCATCTGCCCGCCGCCCGGCGCCGGCCCGGCCCCTCCGCCCGCGCGGCGGTCACGATCCTCCTGCTGGCCGCGCTCTGCTTCGCGGTCGGCGTCCTGGCCCTGCTCGCCTCCTGACAGACCGTCAGAAGCCCGGCTGAGGACCTCCCCGAGCCCCGCCGGGGGCCACCGGGGGCGGCGACGCCCCCGGGCCGCGGGAGCCCCGGCTCCGGCGCGGGAGCGGCCGGGGGTCAGGCCGCTCCCGGCGGTGCGGCGTCCGCTGCCCCACGCCCGCGTCCGGACCGGCGCCGCCCGGCCGCGTACCCGTACCCGGACCAGCCGGCCAGCACCAGCAGCAGCGCCGTCCCGGCGCCGAACGCCGCGAAGGCGACGACCCGCAGCGGCCGGGCGGGCGCCCCGCCCCCGGCCGCGCCCCCGCCGGCCTCGGCCGCCGTCCCGCCCGCCGAGGCCGCGTCGTGCGCGCTCACGCCGATACCGGCCGCCCCCGGGTCGCCGTCGTACGGGGGCGCGGCCTGCGCGGCGCCCGTCACCTCGATCCGCAGGGTGACCGGCAGCGCACCGCTCACCACCTCGGCCACCTTCGGGTGCACCGACACGGCGAGGTAGTACCAGCCCGCGTAGCGGACCCGTGCCACCCGGTTGTCGTCGGCCGCGCGGTTGGCGTACGAGACCGGTGCGAGCCGCTCGGCGACCGAGGTCGGGGTGCCCAGGTACGACCTCTCCTCGCCGTCGACGTACTCCCGGACCGGGCTGAAGACGGACAGCCGCACCCCGGAGCCCACGAACGCGGACACGCCGGTGGCCTGGGCGTCGGCGAAGTCGGCGAAGACGGTGGCCTGCTGGCCCCAGTCGACCGGCACCTTGTAGAAGCGCGTCTCGCCGGGCAGCACCTTGTCCTTCCAGATGCCGGTCCGCACCGCCGCCGCCGTCTCGAAGCCGGTGCCGCCGCGCGCCTGGCGCGGGGTGCCCGCGGTGAGGGGTACGGGCGGGGCGGTCCCGGTGGGCAGCGCGGGAGGCACGGTCGCGCCGGCGACGAGCGGCGGCTCCGCCACGTAGCGCAGTTCCAGCGGCCAGCCGTCCGGGTCGGAGGTCGCGCCGCTCGCCCGGCGCACCCGGAGGGTGTAGCGGCCGGCCTCCTGGCAGGAGGTGCCGACACCGATGAGCCGGGAGACCGCGGTGCCGATCGGCCGGGCGTCCCCGTTGTCCTGGAAGTGCGCGGTCCGGCTGTCGCAGGCGGCGCCGTCGGCTCTCGTCAGCCTGAGGTCCAGGCCGTCGCCGTACCCGACCCGCGTGCGGGGGACGGGGACCGCGAACGCCGAGACGTAGGCGGAGGACCTGGCGTCGAGCGCGACACCGTAGAACTTGGTCTCGCCGGGCCCGATGGTGTCCTGGTAGGTGACCGTGGGGTCCATGGCGGGCGCGTCCGGGGCGCCGGCGGCACCGGACAGCGGCTTTCCCTCGACCTGCCACCTCGCCGGGGTGTCGGACGTGGCGCCCGACATACGGCCCGCGGCCACACCGCCGGACGCGCTTCCCGAAGCGGCTGTCGGCGCGCTTCCCGGCGGGCCGGCCGACAGGCCCACGGACACCGCCGGTGTCCCGGGTCCGGCGGCTACGGGCGTGCCGTCGGCGACCGCCCGCCCCTGCGCCTGGAGGGCGGCCAGTGCCAGCAGAACCGTCGCCGCCAAGGACGTCGTACGCCTCATACCCCACCTCTGTCCGTACGGGTCCCGGTCCGCCGCCCCCGCCGGTGCGGTGGGGGCGCTTGGCCCCGCCGCGACGGCGGGGAGCGGGTCCCGGCCGGTGGCGGCAGCGCCGTGCGGAGCGCCACGGGCCGACGGGGCCGGTGAACCGCAACGGGCGGAAGGGCCGGAAGGGCCGGAATGGCCGGAAGTCGCCCTCACCCCGGCCGCCGGCGCCCCGGCCCGGACGGCACCCTCACCAGCCGGGCCACCCGGCCACCCACCGCCCGCGGGGGCCGCCACCGGGTCGGCAAGGCAGCGGCCCCGACCGCGTTCAGCGGCCGGGGCCCAGGACGCCCGGTCGCGACACACGGTGTCGGCGTCCTCGGCGGCGTCTCATATCGTCACGTGTCACGGAGCCGCGTGGTCGCGCGTCACACCGTCATACGCGCACACGGGGCTTTGCGTTCCCGCCGGTCACACACTCTCGCCGGCGACGGGGCCCGAGCCGGTACCGGAGCCGGAGCCCGCCGGAACCGTGTCAGTGGCTTCCGTCCACAGGTCCTGCTCGGCGCGGTCCGCCTGGATCTGCCGGTACACGAACAGCCCGGCGACGGCGGCCAGTGCGACCAAAAGAATCTTCTTCATGGCGTGACCTCCTCCTTCTGCATGGGGACAGCATCTGACGCGCCCGACTATACACAGCGGCCGATACCGAACGGTGACCTGCCGCCGACACAAAAGACCCCCGGCCGATCCGGCCGGGGGTCTCGATGCGAGTGGGGCTACCAGGACTTGAACCTGGGGCCTCTTCCTTATCAGGGAAGCGCTCTAACCGTCTGAGCTATAGCCCCGCGCTGCACCGAAAGATTAGCGCACCGATGGCCGTGCCCCAAAATCGGTTGATCCACGGCCCCGGTGGTCCGCTATTCGTCCTCCGCGAGGGTCAGCTCGACGCCGCCCACGAACCCCGCCGAGAGGTTGTAGATGAAGGCGCCCAGCGTCGCCAGCGCGGTGGCCAGCACCACGTCGATGACCGCGATGACGATGGTGAACGTCATCACCCGGGACAGTGACAGGAAGGACACCAGGTCGAACCCGCCCTTGCCGCCCTGCTCGGAGGTGGTGGCCTCGCTGATGGTGGAGCCGACGGTGCTGAAGACGCCGATGGTGTCCAGCACCATCCACAGCACCGCGACCGCGACGATCGTGCAGATCCCGAGCGCGATGGAGAGCAGGAAGCTCACCTTCATCACCGACCACGGGTCGGCCTTGGAGACCCGCAGCCGGGCCTTGCGGGTGCGCGGCGCGGTACGGGCGGCCGGCCGCGGCCGGCGCACTCCGGCGGCCGCGGGCCCGCCGGGGCCGCCCAGGAGGCCGGGGCCCGGCGCACCGGGCGCGCCCGGCGGCGGTGGCGGCGCGTACGCCGACACCGGCTGGTGCGGCGACGGCTGACGGGTGTCCGTCACGGTGTATCCCCCCTCTTGAGGGCCGCTGAGGTTGGCCGAGCCATGGGCCCCTCCGGTCATACCGGCACCACCCGCGGCGCCCGTGGCTCCACTCACGGCTTACTCCTCCGGTTCACCGGCCGCGGGCGCTTCGCCCTCGGCCGCAGTGTCGAGCTCTCCTTCGCCGGCCACCAGGGCCACCTCCGGATCGTCCTCCGCCTCGGCGTTGCGCGCGATGCCGACGACGGCGTCCCGCTTCCCGAGGTTGATCAGCTGAACGCCCATGGTGTCACGGCCGGTCTCCCTGACCTCATTCACCCGGGTGCGGATCACGCCACCGCTCAGGGTGATGGCGAGGATCTCATCGGTCCCCTCGACCACCAGGGCCCCGACCAGCGAGCCGCGGTCCTCCACGATCTTCGCCGCCTTGATGCCGAGCCCGCCGCGCCCCTGGACCCGGTACTCGTCGACCCGGGTCCGCTTGGCGTAGCCGCCATCAGTGGCAGTGAAGACGAAAGTACCCGGCCTGACCACGTTCATGGAGAGAAGTTCGTCACCTTCGCGGAAACTCATCCCCTTCACACCGGATGTGGCCCGGCCCATCGGGCGCAGTGCCTCGTCCGTCGCGGTGAACCGGATGCACTGGGCCTTGCGGCTGACCAGCAGCAGGTCGTCCTGCGACGACACCAGTTCAGCGCCGATCAACTCATCAGACTCCGCGGCGCCGCCTTCGGTTCCCTCCGCCTCGCGCAGATTGATGGCGATCACACCGCCGGCCCGCGGGGAGTCGTAGTCCTTGAGCGCGGTCTTCTTCACCAGACCGGACTTGGTGGCGAGCACCAGGTACGGCGCGGCCTCGTAGTCCTTGATGGCCAGGATCTGCGCGATCCGCTCGTCCGGCTGGAAGGCGAGCAGGTTGGCGACGTGCTGGCCGCGGGCGTCCCGGCCGGCGTCGGGCAGCTCGTACGCCTTGGCGCGGTAGACCCGCCCCTTGTTGGTGAAGAACAGCAGCCACTGGTGGGTGGTGGTCACGAAGAAGTGGTCGACGATGTCGTCCTGCTTCAGCTTCGTGCCGCGCACACCCTTGCCGCCGCGCTTCTGCGACCGGTAGTCCTCGGTCTTGGTGCGTTTGACGTAGCCGCCGCGGGTGATGGTGACGACGATGTCCTCCTCGGCGATCAGGTCCTCGATGGACATGTCACCGTCGAAGGGCACCAGCTTGCTGCGCCGGTCGTCGCCGAACTTGTCGACGATGGCCTGCAGCTCCTCGCTGATGATCTGCCGCTGCCGCTCGGGGGAGGCCAGGATCGCCTGGTATTCGTTGATCTTCGCCTGGAGTTCGTCGTGCTCGGCGATGATCTTCTGCCGCTCCAGGGCGGCCAGCCGGCGCAGCTGCATCTCCAGGATCGCGTTGGCCTGGATGTCGTCGATCGTCAGCAGGCCCATCAGGCCCTCACGCGCGATCTCGACCGTGTCGCTGCGCCGGATCAGCGCGATGACCTCGTCGATCGCGTCGAGCGCCTTGAGCAGGCCGCGCAGGATGTGGGCACGCTCCTCGGCCTTGCGCAGCCGGAAGCGGGTGCGCCGGACGACGACCTCGACCTGGTGGGTCACCCAGTTGCGGATGAACGCGTCCAGCGACAGGGTGCGCGGCACCCCGTCGACCAGGGCCAGCATGTTGGCGCCGAAGTTGGTCTGCAGGTCGGTGTGCTTGAAGAGGTTGTTCAGCACCACCTTGGCGACCGCGTCGCGCTTGAGCACGATCACCAGGCGCTGACCGGTACGGGAGGAGGTCTCGTCGCGGACGTCCGCGATACCGCCGATCCGGCCGTCCTTCACCAGGTCGGCGATCTTCTGCGCGAGGTTGTCCGGGTTGGTCTGGTACGGCAGCTCGGTGACGACCAGGCACTGCCGGTTCTGGATCTCCTCGACCTCCACGACCGCGCGCATGGTGATCGAGCCGCGGCCGGTGCGGTACGCCTCCTCGATGCCCTTGCGGCCGACCACCAGGGCGCCGGTCGGGAAGTCCGGGCCCTTGATCCGCTCGATCAGCGCGTCGAGCAGCTCCTCGGGCTCCGCGTCGGGGTTGGCCAGGAACCACTGGGCGCCGTCGGCGACCTCGCGCAGGTTGTGCGGCGGGATGTTGGTGGCCATCCCGACCGCGATACCCGCCGAGCCGTTGATCAGCAGGTTCGGGAAGCGCGCGGGCAGGACCGTCGGCTCCTGGTTGCGGCCGTCGTAGTTGTCCGTGAAGTCGACGGTCTCCTCGTCGATGTCCCGGACCATCTCCATGGCCAGCGGCGCCATCTTGCACTCGGTGTACCGCATCGCGGCGGCCGGGTCGTTGCCCGGCGAACCGAAGTTGCCGTTGGAGTCGACCAGCGGCATCCGCATCGACCACGGCTGGGCGAGCCGGACCAGCGCGTCGTAGATCGAGGAGTCGCCGTGCGGGTGGTAGGTGCCCATCACGTCGCCGACGACGCGCGCGCACTTGTAGAACCCCTTCTCCGGCCGGTAGCCGCCGTCGTACATCGCGTAGAGCACGCGGCGGTGCACCGGCTTGAGGCCGTCCCGTACGTCCGGCAGCGCGCGCGAGACGATGACGGACATCGCGTAGTCGAGGTAGCTGCGCTGCATCTCGGTCTCGAGCCCGACGGGCTCGATGCGCAGCGCCCCGGACTCGTTGCGCAGGTCCTGCTCGGACTCGGGGATGTCGGGCGCGGGGGGGATGTTGGAAGTCTCGTCGGCCATCGCTGTCAGATAGTCCTTTCACACGGCACACGGCACACGGCACACACGGCCACGGGTCATACGGGGCTCTGGTCCGGCCCGGGGCCGGAGCGTCCGCAGCGGCCTGAGCGGCCGCCGGCGGGACCGGCTCAGATGTCCAGGAAGCGGACGTCCTTGGCGTTGCGCTGGATGAACGTGCGCCGCGCCTCCACGTCCTCGCCCATCAGCACCGAGAACAGGTCGTCGGCCTGCGCCGCGTCGTCCAGGGTGACCTTGCCGAGCACGCGGTGGTCGATGTCCATGGTGGTGACCCGCAGCTCCTCGGCGTTCATCTCGCCGAGGCCCTTGAAGCGCTGGATGGAGTCCTCGCGGATCCGCTTGCCGCTCTGCTTGCCCAGCTCCACCAGGGCGTCGCGCTCGCGGTCGGAGTACGCGTACTCCCAGTCGTCCCTACCCCACTTGACCTTGTACAGCGGCGGGCGGGACAGGTAGACGTGCCCGGCCTCGACCAGCGGTCGCATGAAGCGGAAGAGGAAGGTCAGCAGCAGGGTGTTGATGTGCTGGCCGTCGACGTCGGCGTCCGCCATCAGGATGATCTTGTGATAGCGGAGCTTGGCGATGTCGAAGTCCTCGTGCACACCGGTGCCGAAGGCGGAGATCAGCGCCTGGATCTCGGTGTTCTGCAGGATCTTGTCGATCCGGGACTTCTCCACGTTGAGGATCTTGCCGCGGATCGGGAGGATCGCCTGGTACTGCGGGTTGCGGCCGGACTTGGCCGAGCCGCCGGCCGAGTCGCCCTCGACGATGAAGATCTCGCACTTCGTCGGGTCGTTGGACTGGCAGTCGCTCAGCTTGCCGGGCAGCGACGCGGACTCCAGCAGCCCCTTGCGGCGGGTCAGGTCACGCGCCTTGCGGGCCGCGACCCGGGCGGTGGCCGCCTGGATCGACTTGCGGATGATGTCCGAGGCCTCGTTGGGGTTGCGGTCCAGCCAGTCGGTCAGGTGCTCGTGCACGACCTTCTGGACGAACGTCTTCGCCTCGGTGTTGCCGAGCTTGGTCTTGGTCTGCCCCTCGAACTGGGGCTCGCCGAGCTTGACCGAGATGATCGCGGTCAGGCCCTCGCGGATGTCCTCGCCGGCGAGGTTGTCGTCCTTCTCCCGGAGCAGCTTCTTGTCCCGCGCGTAGCGGTTGACCAGGCTGGTCAGCGCCGCGCGGAAGCCCTCTTCGTGGGTGCCGCCCTCGTGGGTGTGGATGGTGTTGGCGAAGCTGTAGACACCCTCGCTGTACTGGGTGTTCCACTGCATCGCGACCTCGACCGACAGCAGCCGCTCCCTGTCCTCCGCCTCGATGTCGATGACGGTGGGGTGGATCAGCTCGCCCTTGCGCGCGTTGAGGTACTTCACGAAGTCGACGATGCCGCCCTCGTAGCGGTACTCCGCGTGCAGCGGCCGGCCGTCCTCGTCCACCCGGTCGGCACGCTCGTCGGTCAGGGCCAGCCGGAGGTTCTTGTTGAGGAACGCCATCTCCTGGAAGCGCCGGGACAGCGTCTCGAAGGAGTAGTCCGTGGTCTCGAAGATGTCGGCGTCGGCCCAGAAGGTGACCGTGGTGCCCGTCTCGTCGGTCGGCTCGTTCCTGGCCAGCGGCGCGGTCGGTACGCCCAGCTTGTAGTCCTGCGTCCAACGGTGGCCGTCGCGGCGGACCTCCACCGCGACCCGGGAGGACAGCGCGTTCACCACGGAGACGCCGACGCCGTGCAGACCGCCGGAGACCGCGTAGCCGCCGCCGCCGAACTTGCCGCCCGCGTGCAGCACGGTCAGCACCACCTCGACGGCGGGCTTGCCCTCCGAGGGCACGATGTCCACCGGGATACCGCGGCCGTTGTCCACCACCCGGACCCCGCCGTCCGGCAGGATCGTGACGTCGATGGAGTCCGCGTGGCCCGCCAGCGCCTCGTCGACGGAGTTGTCGACGACCTCGTACACGAGGTGGTGCAGGCCCCGCTCACCGGTCGAGCCGATGTACATGCCGGGGCGCTTGCGTACCGCGTCGAGTCCTTCGAGCACGGTGATCTGGCTGGCGTTGTAGGACTTGCTGGAGTTCTCGTTGGGGTTGCCGGAATCGGCCACGAAGCGCCCTTTCTGGCACAGCACGAGCCGTCTCCGCGGACGGGGGCGGCTGCGTCGTTCGACAAGTTCCGCTGGGGTACCCCTGCCGGTCTGCCAGGGGAGGGCGGTCTGCCTGTCAGTCTACCGGTAGCGACGACATGAATGGGGCTATGGCGGTACCTCAGTTCCCATGTACCGACCGAATCCGCTGCCGCCCGACTCCCTACACGCGGCCCCGGGGCAGAAACCGCTCACGCGGGCGTCCAGGGCTTCCGGCTGTCAACCCCCGGCTACGCAGCGCAGGGGAACTCCCGTCACGCCCGTAACCGGCGCGTACCTGCCTCCGCCCGTTCGCGGACGGCCGCCGTCCACCGCGCCCCCGCCGACGGCGGAGGCCAGGGCGCGAGCCACGGCGGACGGCCGCCTCACCCGTAGGTGTCGCCGGGGCCCCTGCTGCCCGGCGCCCGCAGCCGGCCGTAGGTACGCGGCGGCGCGGCCGGGCCCTGCACCTTGATCAGCTTCACCGTGCCGTGGCCGAGATCCGCGTTCAGCCGGGCCACCAGGGTGGGCGCCAGCAGCCGCAGCTGGGTGGCCCAGGCGGTGGAGTCGCAGCTCACCGTCAGCACGCAGGCGTCCTCGTCGTACCGGTCGGGGGCGCAGTGCAGCGCCACCTCGGGGCCGACGATCTGCGGCCAGCGGCCCATCACACCGCCGACCGCGGCCGGCGCCTCCCAGCCGCGCTCGGTGATCAGCCGGCTGATCGCGGCGCCCAGCGGCAGCGGGTCCCGGCCGTCGGCGCGGGCGCCGCTGCGCAGACCCCCCCGCCTGGCCTGCCGCTTCTGTACGGCCGCGGCGCCCCTGGCCCTGGCCTGCTCCTTGGCGGCGCGCAGGGCGACGCGCGCCAGGTCCACTCCGGCCGGCCCGGCGCCGGTGGCCGCCGCGGCGGCCTCGTCCCGGGCCGCCGGCACCCCCCGCGGTTCCTGTTCGCTCACAGCCGCTCCACCGTCCCGTCCGCCACCGAGAACCGCGTGCCGAGCAGTACGTCCGGCACATCGTCGTCCACCGCCGCCGTGACCAGCACCTGCTCGCCCGGCGCCACCAGCTCGGCCAGCCGCTCCCGGCGCCGCTCGTCCAGCTCGGCGAACACGTCGTCCAGCACCAGCACCGGCTCGCCGCCGTCGGCGCGCAGCAGCTCGTAGGACGCCAGCCGCAGCGCCAGCGCGTACGACCACGACTCCCCGTGACTGGCATAGCCCTTCGCGGGCATCGGCCCCAGCTTCAGCACCAGATCGTCACGGTGCGGCCCCACCAGCGTCACACCGCGCTCGATCTCCTGGCGCCGGGACGCCGCCAGCGCCTCCAGCAGCCTGCCGTACAGGTCCTCCCGGCCGGCCGCCCCCGCCATCCGCTCCTCGCCCATCGAGCCGCGGTACTCCAGCGCGACCGGGCCGCCGCCGGGGGCCAGCTGCTCGTACGCCTTGTCGGTCAGCGGCTGCAGCGCCGCCACCAGGTCCAGCCGCTGGGCCAGCAGCTCCGCGCCGACCCGGGCCAGGTGCTGGTCCCAGACGTCGAGCGTCGACAGGTCGGCGCCGCGGCCGCCGTGCCGGCGGGCCAGCGCGGCGGTCTTCAGCAGGGTGTTGCGCTGCTTGAGCACCCGCTCGTAGTCGCCGCGCACCCCGGCCAGCCGCGGCGCGCGGGCGGTGATCAGCTCGTCCAGGAAGCGGCGGCGCTCACCCGGGTCGCCCTTGACCAGGGCCAGGTCCTCGGGGGCGAACAGCACGCTGCGGACGATGCCCAGCACGTCGCGCGGCCGGGCCTGGGAGGAGCGGTTGATCCTGGCCCGGTTGGCCCGGCCCGGGTTGATCTCCAGCTCGACCAGCTGCCGGCGCTCGTCCTGCACCACCTGGGCGCGTACCACCGCGCGTTCGGCGCCGACCCGGACCAGGGGCTGGTCGGAGGCGACCCGGTGGCTGGCGAGGGTGGCCAGGTAGCCGACCGCCTCGACCAGGTTGGTCTTGCCCTGGCCGTTGGGCCCCACGAAAGCCGTGACGCCCGGGTCGAGAGGGACCTCGGCCCGGGCGTAGGAGCGGAAGTCGGCGAGCGACAGGTGCGCTACGTGCATCGCGTGCTGTGGCGCTGGGCGCGCCGACCTCCCTGCTGTGGTGCGGTGCGGTGCGGTCGCGGGCCGTCGCCGGCCGCCAGGGGCCGGCGGTGACCCGCCGATGGCCTATTCGGCCGCGGTGACCGCGTGGCCGCCGAACTCGTTGCGGAGCGCGGCGATCATCTTCATCTGCGGCGAGTCGTCCTGGCGGGAGGAGAAGCGGGCGAACAGCGAGGCGGTGATGGCCGGCAGCGGCACCGCGTTGTCGATGGCCGCCTCGACCGTCCAGCGGCCCTCGCCGGAGTCGTCCGCGTAACCGCGCAGGTTGCCCAGGTGCTCGTCCTTGTCCAGGGCGTCCACGGCCAGGTCCAGCAGCCAGGAGCGGATGACCGTACCGGACTTCCAGGAGCGGAAGACCTCGCGGACGTCGGTGACCGACCCGACCGCCTCCAGCAGCTCCCAGCCCTCGGCGTAGGCCTGCATCATCGCGTACTCGATGCCGTTGTGGACCATCTTGGCGAAGTGACCGGCGCCGACCACGCCGGCGTGCACGGCGCCGGCGTCGCCCTCGGGCTTGAGGGCGTCGAAGATCGGCTGCGCCTTGGCGACGTCCTCGTCGGTGCCGCCGTACATCAGCGCGTAGCCGTTGGCCAGGCCCCAGACGCCGCCGGAGACGCCGCAGTCGACGAAGCCGATGCCCTTGTCGCGCAGTTCCTTGGCGTGCCGCTCGTCGTCCGTCCAGCGGGAGTTGCCGCCGTCCACCACGGTGTCGCCGGGGGAGAGCAGCGTGCCCAGTTCGTCGATGGTCGACTGGGTGGCGGCGCCCGCCGGGACCATCACCCATACCACGCGCGGACCTTGCAGCGAGTCCACCAGTTCCTTGAGGCTGTGGACATCGGCGAGATCGGGGTTCCTGTCGTACCCGATAACGGTGTGGCCGGCGCGGCGGATGCGCTCGCGCATGTTGCCGCCCATCTTGCCGAGACCGATGAGACCGAGCTCCATCACTGATCCTTCGTTTCGAGGCCGTTTCGAGGCGTTCGACGCGAGCTTGACCTGCGCCAGACTGACCGAGGACGAGCCTACGTCGGCCGGTGGCGGGGCACTCAGCCGGACAGCCGCACCGGCATGATCAGGTACTTGTACGCGTCGTCCGCCTCGGCGTCGAGGGCGGGACGGCCACCGAGCAGCGCCGGCTTGGTGGAGGTGGTGAACGACAGCTGGGCCACCGGGGAGTCGATCGCGCTCAGCCCGTCCAGCAGGAAGGTCGGGTTGAAGGCGATCGAGATGTCGTCGCCCTCCAGCTTGGCGTCGACCTTCTCCACGGCCTGTGCGTCGTCGCTGGAGCCGGCCTCCAGGGTCAGCACGCCCTGCTCGAAGCTCAGCCGCACCGGGGTGTTGCGCTCGGCGACCAGGGCTACGCGCTTGACGGCCTCGACGAACGGCGGGGTCTCGATCACCGCGACCGACGCGAACTCGGTCGGGAACAGGGTGCGGTACTTGGGCAGGTCGCCCTCCAGCAGCCGGGTGGTGGTCCGGCGGCCGGCGCCCTCGAAGCCGATCAGGCCCTCCCCCGCGCCGGAGCCGGCCAGCGCGATGGAGACGGTGTCGCCGCTGGTGAGCGACTTGGCAGTGTCCAGCAGGGTCTTGGCGGGGACCAGGGCGACCGCGGAGATGTCGGCCTGCTCGGGCTTCCACAGGAACTCGCGGACCGCGAAGCGGTAGCGGTCGGTGGCGGCCAGCGTGACCGTGTCGCCCTCGATCTCGATCCGCACACCGGTGAGCACCGGCAGGGTGTCGTCCCGGCCGGCGGCGATGGCCACCTGGGCGGCGGCGGCGGCGAAGACCTCGCCGGGGACGGTGCCGGAGGCGACCGGCATCGCGGGCAGCGCCGGGTACTCCTCCACCGGCAGGGTGTGCAGGGTGAAGCGGGAGCTGCCGCAGACGACGGTGACCCGTACGCCGTCGGTGGAGATCTCCACCGGGCGGTTGGGCAGCGCCCGGGAGATGTCGGCGAGCAGCCGGCCGGAGACCAGGACCGTGCCCTCCTCGTCGACCTCGGCGTCGACCGACACGCGGGCCGAGACCTCGTAGTCGAAGCCGGACAGGCTGAGCCTGGACTCCTCGGCCTTGAGCAGCAGCCCGGCGAGGACGGGCACCGGGGGACGGGCCGGGAGGCTGCGGGCAGCCCAAGCCACCGCCTCGGCGAGTACGTCGCGCTCCACCCGGATCTTCACCGGAACCGCCTCCTGCTTGTTGCTGACTGTCGGGGACCAGTCTGACGCACCGGACTGACACTCGGCGCGGGTTGGCGTCAAGCCGCGACACGGCGGCGGGGCGGCTCCGGGCCGACTTGTGCACAGCCCCCGCTTCGAAGCGGTTTCCCCGGTATCTACGTGTAGTCGTAGTAATAGGGGTTGTGGATACCGTGGATAACCGGTTCCCCTGCAGGTCGGACGGTGTTTTTTGTCCACCGGACCTGTGGACGGGGCCGGTGGACAACCAGGCCCCTCTGTGGACGGCCGGAAGTTGTGCACACCCGGTCCACAGGGGACCCCGGGTTCTCCCCAGCTCCGTCCCCAGGAATACCCAGGTTCTCCCCAGGCCAACCCACCACCATGGTGTGACGCCTTTCACTCTTCCAGGGGACAGACTGCATTTCATTACCGAACAGTGGACAAAGGTGTGGAGAACTGGCCTGGAGCTGTGCACAACAGGGACCATCCTGTGGGCGAGCGGTGGACAACCCCGAACGGCCCCCTGGGGGCGCCTTTTCCGTCCACAACCTGTGGACAGCGGTTGCCCACATATCCACAGCTGGCTGAGCAGGGCATACGCCTCAGGTGACGGGTGGCCTGTGGAAGCCTTCGGGACAACTCCGGTGTCCCCAGCCTGTGGACAGCCGGATCGGACCCTATCTGTGGAGAACCGTCCGTCGGTGACGGGTAATCGAACAGCGACCTCACGCGAGAGTGAACGACGAGCAGCGCCCCGGGGAGGGATCCCGGGGCGCTGAGAGGGCGGAGAGGACCGAGAGGGCTGAGAGGAGCCTGTGGAAGCGCCGGCGGAGGGGGGCGAGGGCGACGGCCTGTGCACGGGGGTGCGGGCGCCCGGCCGGTGGGCCGGTGGGCCGCCCGCCGGCCGCGTGGGGGCCGCGTGGGGGCCGCGTGGGGGCCGCGTGGGGGCCGCGTGGGGGCGGCCGGGACTCAGCTCTTGATGCGGTTGGTGAGTTCCGTCACCTGGTTGTAGATGGAGCGCCGCTCGGCCATCAGCGAGCGGATCTTGCGGTCCGCGTGCATCACCGTGGTGTGGTCACGGCCGCCGAAGAGCGCACCGATCTTCGGCAGCGACAGGTCCGTCAGCTCGCGGCACAGGTACATCGCGATCTGCCGCGCGGTGACCAGCACCCGGCTGCGCGAGGAGCCCGACAGGTCGTCGACCGCGAGCCCGAAGTACGCGGCGGTCTCCGCCATGATCGCGGTGCCGCTGATCTCCGGCACCGAGTCGTCGCCGCCCGGGATCAGGTCCTTCAGCACGATCTCGGTGAGCTGGAGGTCCACCGGCTGCCGGTTGAGGCTGGCGAAGGCGGTGACGCGGATCAGCGCGCCCTCCAGCTCCCGGATGTTGCGGGAGATCCGGGAGGCGATGAACTCCAGCACCTCGGGCGGCGCGTTCAGCTGCTCCTGGACCGCCTTCTTGCGCAGGATCGCGATCCGGGTCTCCAGTTCGGGCGGCTGGACGTCGGTGATCAGACCCCACTCGAAGCGGTTGCGCAGCCGGTCCTCCAGGGTGACCAGCTGCTTGGGCGGCCGGTCCGAGGAGAGCACGATCTGCTTGTTGGCGTTGTGCAGGGTGTTGAAGGTGTGGAAGAACTCCTCCTGCGTCGACTCCTTCTGCGCCAGGAACTGGATGTCGTCGACCAGGAGGATGTCCATGTCCCGGTACCGCTTGCGGAACGCGTCCGCCTTGCCGTCCCGGATGGAGTTGATGAACTCGTTGGTGAACTCCTCGGAACTGACGTACCTGACGCGGGTACCCGGGTACAGGCTCCGCGCGTAGTGCCCGATGGCGTGCAGCAGGTGCGTCTTGCCGAGACCGGACTCGCCGTAGATGAACAGCGGGTTGTACGCCTTGGCCGGCGCCTCGGCCACCGCGACGGCCGCGGCGTGCGCGAACCGGTTCGAGGCGCCGATCACGAAGGTGTCGAAGAGGTACTTGGGGTTCAGCCGGGCGGTCGGCTCGACGGCGCCGCCCGACGAGCCCGAGCCGCCGCCCCCGGGCCGTCCGGTGCCCGCTGACGGCCCGCCGGGGGGCGGCTCGGGGCGGGCCGTCAGCGGGCCCCCGCCCGGCTGCTGGTAGCCGGGCGGGGCGTACGGCTGGTGGCCCTGGTGCGGGACCGTCGGGTAGCCGTCGTGCGGCTCGGGCCGGTAGCGCGGTTCGCGCGGGGCCTCGTAGCCGCCGGACTGCCCGTCGTACGGATCGCGCCTGCCGTCGTACGGCTCCCGCTGGCCGCCGTAGGGGTCGGCGTCCTGGAAGCCGCCGGGCCCCGGTGCTCCCCAGGTGCCGAGCCCCGGCTGCTGCCAGTCCCGGCGCTCGGAGTAGGCCGGGCGCATCCGCGGGCCGCCCTGGTCGTACGGATCCTGCGGGGCCATCGGCTCGGGCGGGTCGGGCCGCTCCTGCGGCGGGGGCGGCTGCTCCTGGTCGCCGCCGGACGCGACGGCGATGGCGATGCCGACGGGATGGCCGAACTCATGGCTGAGCACCTCGGTGATCAGCGGCAGCAGCCGCCCCTCCAGGACGCTCTTGGCGAACTCGTTGGGCGCCGAGAGCACCGCCGTGCCGGCCACCAGCGCCAGCGGCTGGGTGCGCTTGAGCCACTCGGCGTCCTTGGGTTTCAGGTCCTCGCTGTCCACCAGGAGCTTCTGCAGTACCCGCGGCCACACTGCGGCAAGATCGGCAGTCACAGTGCACGCTCTCTCGGTGTCTGGGTGGTGCTGAAACAACTCCCGCGAAAGTGTGATCGTCGGGACGGGCGGGAAGTCTGTGAGGTTCGGTGCCGGCGCGGCATCGGGCCCCGCCACGGTAGTCAGGCCGACGTGCGCGGTTCAAGTCGTTGTCCACAGGCTGTGTACAAATGGCGGGGTGCCGCCGCCGGGTTTGACCGGATGGCCTAGCCGCACGTACCGTATCGAGGTCGAGTTGTCGATGGCTGCTGCCGCCTGCCTGCCGATGGGCGAAGACCTTCCGGATGGCTTCGGGCGGTCGACGAAGCGGTACACCAGACTGGTCCGCGAGTTCCTCGTGGGCAAACGGTGACAGCCAGGCGATTCCGCGTAGCCCCCCGTAGTCCCTACAGCCCCGTCGGACCCACGATCCTCCCTGGAGCCCCCGAGTGAGCAAGCGCACCTTCCAGCCGAACAACCGCCGTCGCGCGAAGACGCACGGCTTCCGTCTGCGGATGCGCACCCGTGCCGGCCGCGCGATCATCGCGACCCGCCGCAGCAAGGGCCGCGCCCGGCTGTCCGCCTGATCATCACAGGTCCATGCCGTGCTTCCCACCGAGAATCGGCTGAGGCGACGGCAGGACTTCGCAGAAGCGGTTCGCCGCGGACGCCGAGCAGGCCGTCCGCTGCTGGTCGTCCATCTGCGCCGCGACACCACGGACCCGCATGTGCCTGGGGGGCGCACTCCCCCGGCACGTGCGGGTTTCGTCGTGAGCAAGGCGGTGGGCGGCTCGGTGGAACGCAACCTGGTCAAGCGCCGACTGCGTCATCTGGTCCGCGACCGTCTGTCCCTGCTGCCCCCCGGTAGCCTGGTTGTCGTACGCGCACTGCCCGGAGCCGGCGGTGCGGACCATGCACAGCTGGCCCTCGACCTGGACGCCGCACTGACGCGGCTGCTGGGTCGCGACACCCATGGCGAGGCCGAGGGGAGGGTGGCTCGATGAAATATCCGCTACTGGCACTGATCAAGCTCTACCAGTGGACGATCAGTCCGCTGCTGGGGCCGGTGTGCCGGTACTACCCCTCCTGCTCGCACTACGGATACACGGCCATCGACCGGCACGGTGCCGTCAAGGGCACCGCCCTGACCGCATGGCGCATCCTGCGGTGCAATCCCTGGTCGGCGGGCGGTGTGGACCATGTCCCGCCGCGTAAACGACCGCCATGGCACGATCGGCTGCGCCGCTACCTGCGGGGCGGCTCCGACGGGCCCGTCACGCCCGAGCCCACCGGACCCTCTCACGCCCAAGGAGCCTGACCGTGGGGATCCTGAACCCCCTCTATGACGCCGTCTCGTGGATCATCGTCCAGTTCCACGCCTTCTACGGCATGATCTTCGACAAGGACAGCGGCTGGGCGTGGGGTCTGTCCATCGTCTCGCTGGTGGTCCTGATCCGCACCGCCCTGATCCCGCTGTTCGTCAAGCAGATCAAGTCGACGCGGAACATGCAGGTGCTCCAGCCGAAGATGAAGGCGATCCAGGAGCGCTACAAGAACGACCGCCAGCGGCAGTCCGAAGAGATGATGAAGCTGTACAAGGAGACGGGCACCAACCCGCTCTCCTCGTGCCTGCCGATCCTCGTCCAGTCGCCGTTCTTCTTCGCCCTCTACCACGTGCTCAGCAACGTCGCCAAGGGCAAGCCGGTCGGCGTCATCCACGAGAACCTGGTGGAGAGTGCGCAGCGGGCGCACATCTTCGGCGCCCCGCTGCCGGCCAAGTTCCTGGACAGCGCGGAGACGCTGGCCAAGCTGGGCACCACGCAGACCGAGGTCCGCATCGTCACCATCATCATGATCGTGCTGATGTCTTTCTCGCAGTTCTACACGCAGCGCCAGCTGATGAC
The DNA here is from genome assembly GCF_031844685.1 of Streptomyces sp. ITFR-21. NCBI lineage: Bacteria > Bacillati > Actinomycetota > Actinomycetes > Kitasatosporales > Streptomycetaceae > Actinacidiphila > Actinacidiphila sp. ITFR-21. The sequence goes on along the minus strand of NZ_CP134605.1, from coordinate 3,399,117 downwards.
CAAGAACGTGGACATGTCGGTGAACACGCCGTTCATGCAGCAGCAGAAGATGCTGATGTACGTGTTCCCGCTGATCTTCGCCGTTTTCGGCATCATCGCCCCGGTCGGTGTGCTGGTGTACTGGCTGACCACCAACGTGTGGACGATGGGCCAGCAGCTCGTCGTCATCCGGCGCAACCCCACCCCGGGCAGCCTCGCCTTCAAACAGCGCCAGGAGCGGCTGCGGGCGAAGGGCAAGCTGGTGGAGCCGCCGGAGGAGGTCAAGGCCAAGGAAGCGGTGGAGGCCGCGCGTGCCAACCGCACCCAGCCCAAGCGGCAGTCGAAGTCCCAGCGCACCGGCGGCCCGGTCGCGGGCGGCGGCGCGGGTTCCGGCTCCGCGGGCGCCGCGGGTTCGGCGGGCGGTTCCGGGTCGGCCGGCGGATCCACCGCCGCGCCGCAGGACGCCGGTGCGGCCAAGGGCTCCGGAGGGGGCGCCAAGGGATCCCCCGGTGCGCCGCGGGCCGGCGCTCCCCGGGCGGGCGCGCCGCGGGCCGGGGCCGGCAAGGGCGGTACTCCGAAGGCGGGCGGACCCAAGAGGCCGAACAACGTCTCGAAGAAGAAGTAAGAGGAGAGGCCAGGCGTGAGCGACGTCAACACCACCACGGCACCCGACAGCGGTTCGTCCGCGACCCTGACCCGCCTGGAGCAGGAGGGTGAGATCGCCGCGGACTACCTGGAGGGTCTGCTGGACATCGCGGACCTCGACGGGGATATCGACATGGACGTCGAGGGCGAGCGTGCCTCGGTGTCCATCGTCGGTGACACCGCGAGCCGGGAGCTGAACAAGCTCGTCGGCCGGGACGGCGAGGTGCTGGAGGCGCTCCAGGAGCTGACCCGGCTGGCGGTCCACCGGGAGACCGGTGAGCGCAGCAGGCTGATGCTGGACATCGCCGGGTTCCGGGCCCGCAAGCGGACCGAGCTGGCCACGCTCGGGACGAGCGCGGCGGACGAGGTGAAGCAGACCGGCCTCCCGGTGAAGCTGGACCCGATGACGCCGTTCGAGCGCAAGGTCGTACACGACGCGGTGGCCGCCGCCGGGCTGCGCAGCGAGTCCGAGGGTGAGGAGCCCCAGCGCCGGGTGGTCGTGCTTCCCGCCTGAGCGTGGTCTGATCGCCCTACGTGTGCTGTCCGTCCCATCGGCCCCGTCTGTTCGCAGGCGGGGCCGAAGCTTGTAAGCCTGATCGTGTACGTCTGGTGTCTGGTGCAGGACCGAGGAAAGGACAGCCCCCGTGACCGAGGCAGCAGCGGAGCTTCCTGCGCCGCCGGAGCAGGCTCGGACGGTCTTCGGCGACCGGTTCACCGACGCGCTGCGCTACGCCGAGCTGCTCGCGGACGCGGGAGTGCGGCGTGGGCTGATCGGTCCCCGGGAGGTCCCCCGGCTGTGGGAGCGGCATCTGCTGAACTGCGCGGTCCTCTCCGAGGTGATCGACGAGGACGTGTCGGTCTGCGACGTGGGCTCCGGGGCCGGACTGCCCGGGATTCCGCTGGCGCTGGCCAGGCCGGATCTGCGGATCACCCTGCTGGAGCCGCTGCTGCGCAGGACCACGTTCCTGGAGGAGGTGGTCAAGCTGCTCGGTGTCGAGAACGTGCGGGTGGAACGCGGCCGGGCCGAGGAGATGGTGGGCAAGCTGCCGCCGGTCGACGTGGTGACCGCGCGGGCGGTGGCGCCGCTGGAGCGGCTGGCCGGCTGGGGGCTCCCGCTGCTGCGTCCGCACGGGGAGATGGCCGTGCTCAAGGGCGACACCGCGGAGCAGGAGCTGAAGGCGGCGCGCGCGGCGCTGAGCCGGCTGGGTGCGGTGGACGCCACGGTGGTCCAGGTCGGCGATGGCGTCGTGGACCCGCTGTCGACCGTGGTACGGGTGCTGGTCGGGGAGAGCCCGGGGGGCGTCCGTGCGGCCACTCGCAGGGCGAAGGCGGCCCGCGCGAGCCGCAACCCGCGGACCGCCAACGGGAGCCGTCGTCGGCGCTGAGCCGCCCGTAGGGCCCCGTAGAAATGGGGGCGGGGTTTCCGTCCGCTGACCGAGGGCCGGGCTGCCGCTCCGTACGGCAGAAGCTGGGCCATACAAACGGTCAAACCGACATAATCCGGAGTGTCTGCGGAGATAGCGGCGTGCCGCTGTGCATCGTGTTCCACGTGAAACGTCGCTCACTGCTCCCCGGAGTGCTCAGCCGCGGTCGTGCCGCGGCCGATGCCCGTGCCAATAAACCTGTTAAGAAGGCAGCGCCTGTGGATAATTCTCGCGATTTATCCACAGGCAACCGGGCCTCGCTGGTTCAGCACCCCTCGGGCATGGCAGGCTCTTCTCATTGCGAGCCTGAAGTCGAGGAGAGTGAGTCCTTGCGGTCCGACGCCAACATCGCGGGGCCGATGGCCGATCCGGTCCCCGGTCCCCGCTCAGCTGAATCAGCCGGGGGATCCTTTGCCGGGCCCCCGGGGTTCGGAGGTGATGTTTCACGTGAAACATTGCCTCCTATGGATGACACCCCTATCGGTCGCGCCGCCCAGTTGGCTGTCGAAGCGCTGAACCGCACCGGTGAGGGACTGCCCAGACCGGCCCAGACCAGGGTGATGGTGGTCGCCAACCAGAAGGGCGGGGTCGGCAAGACCACCACGACGGTGAACCTGGCGGCCTCGCTGGCACTGCACGGCGGCCGGGTGCTGGTGATCGATCTGGACCCGCAGGGCAACGCCTCGACCGCACTGGGTATCGATCACCACGCGGAGGTCCCGTCCATCTACGACGTGCTGGTGGAGAGCAAGCCGCTCTCCGACGTCGTGCAGCCGGTCGTCGATGTGGAGGGCCTGTTCTGCGCGCCCGCCACGATCGACCTGGCGGGTGCCGAGATCGAACTGGTCTCCCTGGTCGCCCGCGAGAGCCGACTGCAACGGGCTCTGAATTCCTACGAGCAGCCGTTGGACTACGTCCTGATCGATTGCCCGCCCTCGCTGGGCCTGCTCACCGTCAATGCCATGGTGGCCGGCGCCGAGGTGGTCATCCCGATCCAGTGCGAGTACTACGCGCTGGAGGGCCTGGGACAGTTGCTGAAGAACGTGGATCTGGTCCGCGCCCATCTGAACCCGAAGCTGTTCGTCTCCACCATCCTGCTGACGATGTACGACGGCCGGACCCGGCTTGCCGCACAGGTCGCCGAGGAGGTCCGTACGCACTTCGGCAAGGAGGTGCTGCGGACCAGCATCCCCCGCTCGGTCCGGATCTCGGAGGCCCCCAGCTACGGTCAGACCGTGCTGACCTACGATCCTGGGTCCAGCGGCGCCCTCTCCTATCTGGAGGCGGCGCGGGAGATGGCGCTGCGCGGGCTGCCGGGCAGCGTGAGCGTCGAGTACGACCCGCAGGGCGAGCACAGTGAGCACAACCCGCACAGCATGTCGGAGGGCATCCAGTGAGTGATCGACGCAGAGGGCTCGGCCGTGGTCTCGGCGCGCTGATCCCGGCCGCGCCGCAGTCGACCGGCACATCGCCGTCGTCCGCATCCGTCCTGACGCCGGACCGCGGGGTCGCGGCGGCCAAGGTGGCCGGCTTGGCGGACCGCAGACCCGAGTCCGTACCACCGGTGGTGGACATCCCTGTTTCACGTGAAACAGAGCCGGAGCCGTCCCCGCCGAGGGTTCCCGTCGAAGGGGCCTACTTCGCGGAGCTGGAGCTGGACGTCATCACGCCGAACCCGCGCCAGCCGCGTGAGGTCTTCGACGAGGACGCCCTCAACGAGCTCATCACTTCCATCAAGGAAGTGGGCCTGCTGCAGCCAGTGGTGGTGCGGCAGATCGGCACCGACCGCTTCGAGCTCATCATGGGCGAGCGCCGCTGGCGTGCCTGCCGGGAGGCGGGTCTGGACCGGATCCCCGCGATCGTCCGCGCGACTGACGACGAGAAGCTGCTTCTGGACGCTCTGCTGGAGAACCTGCACCGGGCCCAGCTGAACCCGCTGGAGGAGGCTGCCGCCTACGATCAGTTGCTGCGGGACTTCGCCTGCACGCATGAGCAGCTGGCGGACCGGATCGGCCGCTCCCGTTCCCAGGTTTCCAATACCCTGCGGCTGCTGAAGCTGCCGGCCCCCGTCCAGCGACGGGTGGCAGCCGGCGTGATCTCGTTCGGTCACGCCCGTGCCCTGCTCGGCCTGGAGGAGGCCGAGGAGCAGGACAAGCTGGCCAACCGGATCGTCGCCGAGGGACTGTCGGTGCGCTCGGTCGAAGAGATCGTGACGCTGATGAACGGCGAGGCGAAGACCACTCGGAAGACGGCGTCTCCGCGGGCCGGCCGGCGGGTCTCCCCATCGCTGACCAATCTCGCCTCACGACTCTCGGACCGGTTCGAGACCCGGGTGAAGGTCGACCTGGGCCAGAAACGGGGAAAGATCGTTGTGGAGTTCGCGTCGATAGAGGATCTGGAACGGATCCTCGGAGCGATGGCCCCCGGCGAGGGCAAGGTGCTGGAGTCCAAGCTCGACGACGAGGAACCCGAGGACGACGAGACGGAGTGACCGGCGGGCACCCCGGTGGACCACCGGGGTGCCCAGGGGCCGTCCGCTCGAGGGCTGCTTGGTTCGCGACAGAAATGGGGTCTTGGCCACATGGGACGTCGACTGGTACCGCTCACCCTGGACAATCTTCCGGACCTTCCCAAGCCGTGCCGCCGTTGCGTCTTCTGGGAACTCGACCCGGTCAGCGGTGAGGCCGCTGTCCAGACGGGCAAGCCGGAACTGGAGAAAGAGGCCTGGATCTCCGCGGTCCTGCTGGAGTGGGGCTCCTGCGGCCGGGTCGTCTATGTCGACGAGGTGCCGGCGGGTTTTGTGCTCTACGCGCCGGCGGCGTACGTGCCGCGCTCGACCGCCTTCCCGACAAGCCCGGTCTCGGCGGACGCCGTGCAGCTGATGACTGCCCGGGTACTGCCGGGCTATCAGGGGCAGGGCATCGGACGGGTGTTGGTGCAGACCGTTGCCAAGGACCTGGTCCGGCGCGGCTTCAAGGCGATCGAGGCGTTCGGCGACGCGAAGTGGGCTGCACCCGGCTGTGTGCTGCCCGCCGACCATCTCACCGCGGTGGGCTTCAAGACAGTGCGCCCGCATCCACGCTACCCGCGACTGCGGCTGGAACTACGTTCGACCATCTCCTGGAAGGAGGACGTCGAGATGGCGATCGACCGACTACTGGGAGCGGTACAGAAGGAGCCTGCGCTGCGACCGCTGTAGCAGCGGTGCCGGACTGTGGGCGAGAACGCAGACGACGGCGGCCGGTCGCTGTTCCACGTGGAACAGCGACCGGCCGCCGTCGGTCAGTTGAGGTGGACCGTCAGCCGATGAAGTCGGAGAGGTCGCGCTCAAGGGCGGCACGCGGCTTGGCACCGACGATGGTCTTCACGACCTCGCCGCCCTGGTAGACGTTGAGCGTCGGGATGGACATCACGCCGTACTTGGCGGCGGTGACCGGGTTCTCGTCGATGTTCAGCTTGACGATGGTGATGTCGTCCGGGTGCTCGGTGGCGATGGCTTCCAGCGAGGGGGCGATCTGACGGCACGGGCCGCACCACTCGGCCCAGAAGTCCACCAGAACGGGCTTGTCGCTGGCGAGCACCTCGTCGGCAAAGGTCGCGTCGGTCACGTGCTTGGTGTTGCCGGCCACGGCAATCTCCTCGGTTTCTGTGGTGCGTTGCGGATGGGGCGAGAGGAAAGCGGTTCAGACGGTCTGCTCGGTGTCGGCGAGCGCCGCCAGGTACCGTTCGGCGTCCAGCGCGGCGGAACAACCGGTGCCGGCTGCGGTGATCGCCTGACGGTAGGTGTGGTCCACGACGTCACCGGCGGCGAAGACACCGGGAACGTTGGTGCGGGTGCTGGGAGACTCCACGGTGAGGTAGCCCTCGGAGTTCAGGTCGAGCACACCCTTGAACAGCTCGGTCCGCGGGTCGTGGCCGATCGCGATGAACAGCCCCGTGACGGGCAGCTCCGAGGTCTCACCCGTGACCGTGTCGCGCAGCGTCAGCCCGGAGAGCTTGCCCTCGCCGTGGATCTCGGCGACCTCGCTGTTCCACACGAAGGAGATCTTCGGGTCGGCGAACGCACGCTCCTGCATCGCCTTGGACGCCCGCAGGCTGTCCCGGCGGTGCACGATCTTCACCGACTTGGCGAACCGGGAGAGGAAGGTCGCTTCCTCCATCGCGGTGTCGCCGCCGCCGATCACGGCGATCTCCTGCTCGCGGAAGAAGAAGCCGTCACAGGTGGCACACCAGGAGACGCCGCGGCCGGAGAGCAGATCCTCGTTGGGGAGGCTGAGCTTGCGGTGCTGCGAACCGGTGGTGACGATGACGGCCTTCGCGCGGTGCACGGTGCCAGCGGAGTCGGTGACCGTCTTGATGTCACCGCTGAAGTCCACCGCGGTCACATCGTCGGCGACCAGTTCCGCCCCGAAGCGCTCCGCCTGGGCCCGCATGTTGTCCATCAGGTCCGGGCCGAGGATGCCTTCGCGGAACCCGGGAAAGTTCTCCACCTCGGTGGTGGTCATCAGCGCGCCGCCAGCGGTGACCGAACCTTCGAAGACCAGCGGCTTGAGGGAGGCACGTGCCGTGTAGAGCGCCGCGGTGTAGCCCGCAGGGCCCGAGCCGATGACGATGACATTGCGGACGTCGCTCACGGAGTCTTCCTCGTCTCTGCCGACTGCTGTGGGGGTCCTCTTATTACTGGACTCTCGCCCTGCTTAACGGATCCTACGTGCCGGACATTCCCGCGGCAGGGCACCCGGCCGCCTCAGCGTGGATAGGTGCCCTGCAAGAGCAGCACGGCCGGGCTGGCGGACGTACAGGCGGCACCGACGACGTATGCGTCCACCCGGGTGGTGTCGCCGGGATGCGGCAGCACGACCAGATAGGAGGGTGTGCCCTGGTAGACGTCACGTTCGGCCGCCAGCGGCTGCTGGGACCGCTCCGTGGCCTGGAGGACACATTCCGGCACCCCGGTGGCCTCGTGGGGTGGGGTCGCTGTCGTGGTGCCCCGCCTGTCGAGCATCGGAGAATTGGCGCTCTTACCGGCGGCGCCAGGCTCTTGGTCGGCGAGCAGTTGTCGTACCTGCTCTGCCACGGAAAGACCGGCGGCTTCGGTGCCCTGGACCGCGGTGGCGCTGGCAGAGTCGTTCCGATCGCTGCCGCCGCTGGACGTCGCCTCGTACAGTGCGCCGACGACCAGGGTCACGGCGGCCACGGAAGCCGCGACCAGTAGTCCGCCACGCCATCGGCTGTGCCGGGGCCGGAGCCTTTCGACGATCGATGTTTCACGTGGAACATCGCTGTCGTCCGATGCCTCCCGTGTTCCACGTGTAACATGCTGCCTGGGGAGCACGGTGTCCAGATGCGCTTCGGCGGCGAGCGCCGCGTCGATCCGTCCGGCGACGTCGGCGGGCATCCGCTGCGGCCCCGGCAGCGTGCCCAGCAGCCCGCGGATCTCCGTCAGGGAGGCCAGCACGTCCGCGCACAGGAGGCACCCGGCGATGTGTTCCCGGACGGCGGTGCTGCGCGGCGGCTGGAGCAGGCCCTCGGTTAGGTGGGAGATTTCCGAGACCTCGGGATGCGGATCCGTTCCCCGACCCTTGGTCGCTGTCATCGGTGGCCACCTCCGCCCTGTTCCGTTCCCGTCTCTGTGACGGATGTCCCCTCCGTCCGGTTCCTTCCCCTGCCGTCGATGGCGCTGTCCAAGCCGCCGGAGCGCAGGTGGGTGAGGAGCGGCAGCAGTCTGGCCCGCCCACGGGCGCATCTGCTTTTCACGGTGCCGACCGGCACCTGGAGGATCTCGGCGGCCTCGGAGACCGGGTAGCCCTGCATGTCCACCAGGACGAGGGCGGCACGCTGTTCTGCGGGCAGGGTGGCCAGGGCCGCCAGGAGTTCCCGGTGGAGCTCGCCGCGTTCGGCCGGAGCCTCGGCGGACTCGTGCGGCTCCATCAGGGTCTCGAAGTTCTCCTCGTCGGCGACCGGAGCGGTGCGCCGGGTGGCGGCCCGGCGCAACCGGTCCAGGCACGCGTTCACCGTGATGCGGTGCAGCCAGGTGGTGACCGCCGACTGGCCGCGGAAGGTGTGGGCGGCCCGGAAAGCCGACACCAGGGCGTCCTGGACGGCGTCGGCGGCTTCCTCCCGATCCCCCAGGGTGCGCAGCGCCACCGCCCACAACCGGTCGCGGTGACGGCGCACCAGCTCACCGAAGGCGTCGGGCTCGCCCGCCACGTGGCGGGCGAGCAGTTCCGCGTCGTCGGCATCGCTGAACGGGCTTTCCGTCACGACCAGACTCCCCCCGTCCGCCGTGCGCTCAGCCCGTGACGCTGATCTCGGCGATCTTGCCCCGGTACCTGCCGTCTTCGGTCAGTGGCAGCTTCGTCAGCCACACGAGCAGATAGCGGGAAGTCACCTGGGTTCGGGGCTTCAGGACCAGCTTGGTGCCGTCTCCGGCCGCGACCTTGGTGAATCCGTCGAGTTGGGTGGGCGTCGTGGTGGCGCCCGCGGAGGCGGCCATCAGCTCGACGGAGGTGTCCTGCCCTATGAAGTCGATACTCACACTGCTGACGCTGTGGGCCTTGCCCAGGTCCACGATCACCCCGACGCCCGACTTGAGACCGCCGAAGTCGGCCCGGGTGTACCAGCTGGTCTGCCAGTACGTCGCCGTGTTCCGGTCGAAGACCTTGCCGACGTCCGCGTGGGTCTCGGTGCCGTCGCCCAGCGGGTCGAAGTCCTTGGCGCCGACGATACCGAGCCGCTCGGCAGCAGGCCGCGCCGACTGCTGGCCCGCCTGCTGGCCGGAGGGCGGAGTGGCCCCGGACTGGTTCTCGCGGGACTGGAGGGCGTCGGCGAGCTGCCAGCTGCCCAGCCCGATCGCCACGATCAGCAGTGCGGCCACGGCCCACTTGAGGGCCTGCCCGGTGCGGCCGGGCAGGGTGGGCGGCGGGGATGCGGAATTGATCAGCGGTGCATGGCCTCCGCCGCCGGGCGGCGGCGGAGGCTGCTGGAAGAGGGGCGGCTGGTAGGCCGGCGCACCGTGCTCGGGCGGTCGGATGCGCGGCACACCCGCGACCGCCTGGGCCAGCTCCTC